>JAFRLI010000106.1 GCA_017431255.1 Victivallales bacterium | reverse complement strand
GGCATCACCGCCGTCAGCTACGTCTCCGACGACGGCATCCCCGAGCACATCGCCAAGGCCCAGGTCAAGTGCCCCAACGTGAAGCTCCGCATCGTCGTCGGAAACGCAGGTCCCGGAGAACACGACTTCGACCGCGAAGTGGCAAAGTTCGGCGACGAATTCCCGCGCCCCGCTGACCTGCGTGCGACCGATCCCGCAATCATGTTCTTCAGCTCCGGCACGACGGGCTACCCGAAGATGGTCGAGCACGCGCACACCTATTCGCTCGCGCACATCATGACCGCGCGCTGGTGGCACCACGTCCGTCCCGGCGGCCTCCATCTGACCATCTCCGACACCGGATGGGGCAAGGCCCTCTGGGGCAAAATCTACGGCCAGTGGCTCTGCGAAAGCGCGGTCCTCGTGTATGACTTCGACCGCTTTGACGCGGCGGACCTACTCCCCCTCATCCGCGAAAGCAACGTGACTACGTTCTGCGCACCGCCGACGATGTACCGCTTCTTCATCCGCGAGGATCTCAGCAAGTACGACCTGTCCTGCATCAAGTCCGCCGCAACTGCGGGCGAGGCGTTGAATCCAGAGGTCTTCAATATCTTCAAGAAGGCCACGGGGCTCGACATCATGGAAGGGTTCGGACAGACCGAAACCACACTTGTCATCGGCAACCTCATCGGCATGACCCCGAAACCTGGTTCCATGGGAAAGGCTGTCCCGCCGTATGACATCGTCCTGATCAATCCCGATGGTGAAGAAGCCAAGACGGGCGAGGTCGGCGAAATCTGTATTCGTGCGGAAAAGTACGAATTGCCAGGCCTGGTCCTCGAATACTACCAGTTGCCTGAGCAGACGGCCGAACGCTGGCACGATGGCTTGTTCCACACGGGCGACACCGCGTGGAAGGACGAGGATGGCTATTTCTGGTACGTTGGACGTGTCGACGACCTCATCAAGTCCTCGGGCTACCGCATTGGCCCGTTCGAGGTCGAGAGCGTCATGATGGAACTGCCTTACGTCCTGGAATGTGCCGTGGTCGGTGCCCCCGATCCTGTTCGCGGACAGATCGTGAAGGCGTACATCGTACTCACGCAGGGCAAGGTCGGCGACGAGGCACTCTGCAAGGAAATCCAGAACTACGTGAAGCAGAACACAGCCCCGTACAAATACCCGCGCAAAATCGAGTTCATCGACGCCATGCCCAAGACGACTAATGGCAAGATTCGCCGCGACGCCCTCCGCGAAATGGCGAAAAAAGGATAAGCGCCACTAACTACTAACCACTAACCACTAACCACTAACCACTAACCACTAACCACTAACCACTAACCATGGAGACGCTTCTCATCGCATTGGCCTTGCTCCTGCCTCCTGTGGTCTTGTGGAGGTGTCGAGGTTTTTGCGAGAGGCATCCAAGCACGGTGGCATTCCGTACGGTCCCTCTGGGGTGCTTGACGATGTTTCTGCTGACGTCGTTGTACGGCGTTGCGGTTTCATGGTTTTATCATAGCCTCCGGAAGGAAAATCTGCCGCATTGGCTGGACAGGCTGGAAGGACTCCCCTCCCTGCTTGTCGCGGTTCCCGTCGGCCTTGCTGTAATTGTTTTTCTTGTAAAACGTTGCAAGAAAGAGGTTTCGAAAGAAAAGGGGAAGCCGCAAGGGTGCTTGTATCCCTTGGTTTTTGTAGGCGCGTTGATGACTGCACTCGCCATTTCCGGTGTCTGCACCATGAGCGAACTTCTATTTGACGTGGAGAAGTCCAGGAACTGGTTCCCCATTTTCCTCCCTCGCTTTTCCGATTGCACCGTGTTGTTTGAGCAACGTCCTTCCCATCCGTTTCTGGCGGAATACGATTATCGGATACGGTTGGAAAGCGGGGAGGCGACGTCCGTTTTCTGGCTATGGCCCAACACCGGAGGGCGTACATTCGTCAACGTCTATCAGTTGGAACAGGACAAATTGCTGTTGAAGGACAAGGAGATGTCCTATATCGTCGATATCCGGCAAAAACAGGCCTATCTTGTTGATATTCAGGATGAGTTCTCCAAATATCAGGGGTCGAGCATCCATTTTGCCGTGCCTCTGTCCTCAAAACGAATCTCCACATTGGGACGGGGCATTCCCATGTCCCAATCGGAGTTCCGGAAAAATCCAGACCACCCCGAACAGTACCTCTCCGTGACCTTTGAGGATAAAACGACCGCTCGCGCCATCCCCTACGAAGCCGATTTGCAACACCGCAAGTACATCGGATGCATCAAAAACTATTCGTTCTACACCGGTTCAACCCCTTCCGTTTTGTTGCATCGAGTATCTGCACTGGAAGGCGAGGAACACCCCAGATATCGTGACAAATAGCGGCGCGATGGCTTCATCGCTGGTGTCGTTCCAAGACCTCCAAAATCATCCAGTGAGGCATTGCACTTTTTTCAGGGAAACCGGAAGCATTTTGAAGGGTTGCTCTGGATTTATGGGGAAAATGTATTATATTCCTTGTGGTATGTTTTTGTCGAAAACCAACCATCTTTTCAAAAAGGATAACATACGATGCACGAAACGGAGATTCTGGAGAAGTTCACAAAGACGGGAGCCTTGCTGGAAGGGCATTTCCTGCTGCGAAGCGGTTTGCATAGCGATCACTATTTCCAGGCGGCGCTGGTGTTGCAGCATACACTGATTGCTGCGCAGCTTTGCGCGGCGATGGCGGAACCCTGGAAGGGGATGGGCATCGAGACTGTCATTTCTCCTGCCGTCGGTGGCATCATCGTGGGGCAGGAAGTAGGGCGCGCTCTGGGCATCCGTGCCGTCTTTGCGGAAAAAGACGATAACTCCAATCTCGTTCTGCGACGGGGATTTACCTTCCATCCGGGCGAAAAAGTCCTGGTGGCGGAGGATGTCGTGACCAAGGGCGGCCGCGTCCAGCAGACCATTGATTTGGTGCGTGCTCACGGTGCCGAACCCGTCGGCGTGACCGTCATGGTGGACCGCAGCGCGGAGCCGGTAGACTTCGGCGTTCCGTTCCGTTCCCTGCTGAAACTCAACCTGATCACCTATTCGCCAGATGACTGCCCGCTCTGCCGCAAGGGGCTTCCCATCGACCATCCTGGCTCCAAATAAACCACCTCACCCCCTTTTGCAAATATGATACTCGACTGGCTCATCAAAAAAATCTTCGGTGACCATAACCAGCGGCGTCTCAAGAAGATGCAGCCGATTGTGGACCGCATCAACGAGTTTTACGCCTCCTACGAATCCCTCACAGACGACCAACTCAAGGCCAAGACGGGCGAGTTCAAGGAGCGTTACAAGAACGGCGAAAGCCTGGACGATTTGCTGCCGGAGGCGTTTGCCGTCGTCAAGGACGCGTGCCGTCGCCTCTGTGGCTCGAAATGGATTGTGACGGGACACGAAATCGAATGGAACATGATTCCGTTCGACGTGCAGTTGATGGGCGGCATCGCGCTGCATCAGCACAATATCGCCGAAATGGCCACGGGCGAAGGCAAAACCCTCGTCGCCATCATGCCGCTGTACCTCAACGCCCTGACGGGGCGCAACTGCCAGTTGGTCACCGTCAACGACTACCTGGCCCGCCGTGACTCCGAGTGGACGGGTTCCGTCCTGAAGTGGCTCGGTCTCACCATCGGGTGCATTCAGAACGAAATGTCCTCCTCGCAGCGCCGCGAACAGTACAAGTGCGACATTACCTACGGTACCAATTCCGAGTTTGGTTTCGATTATCTCCGCGACATGGGCATGGCCATGAACAAGGAGGAACTCGTCCAACGAGATTACTATTTCGTTATCATCGACGAAATTGACAGCATCCTCATCGACGAGGCACGAACCCCCCTCATCATCGCCGGCCCCGCCAAGGTTTCCAACCACATGTACGACAAGTTCAAGCCGATGGTGCAGAACCTCTTCGAGAAGCAGAATCGACTTGTCACCAAGATGATTTCCGACGCGGAGGCTGTCATCCGGAAAGAGACCTCCACGCCTGAGGATTTGGAAGACGCCTACCTCACCCTCGCCAAGGCGCAACTCGGTCTTCCAAAACACAAGGATCTTATGCGCCTGATGCAGGATGCCACCATCCGTAAAGCGATGGATCGCAAGGATCTTGAAATCCACAGCGACAACAATCGCGGATTCCTCCAGAAATGCAAGGAGGAACTCTATTTCACCATGGACGAGCGCAACAACGAGGCCGACCTCTCCTCCAAAGGACGCAACTTCCTGCGCCCTGGACAGGAAGACGCATTCGTCGTCCCAGACCTCCCCGCACAACTTTCCGCCATCGATGGCGACGAGACCCTCACCGAGGAGCAGAAGGTCGAAGCACGCAAAAAGTATCAGATTGAGTTCGACAACAAGACTGAAATCATCCACGACATCAGCCAACTCCTTCGCGCATACTGCCTCTTCGAACGCGATGTCCAGTACATGGTTCAGGACGGAAAGGTCATCATCGTGGACGAGTTCACGGGCCGCCCCCAGCCAGGACGGCGTTTCAGCGACGGTCTCCACCAGGCTCTCGAAGCCAAGGAAGACGTCAAAATCGAGCGCGAAACGCAGACGCTGGCCTCCATCACCATCCAGAACTACTTCCGCATGTACGAGAAACTCGCGGGTATGACGGGTACTGCCGAGACCGAGGCCAACGAGTTCAAATCCATCTACAATTTGGACGTGGTGGTGATTCCGACCAACAAACCGTGCATCCGTGTGGATGACGACGACCGTGTCTACAAGACGCAGAAAGCCAAGTACAAAGCGATTGTCGCGGAGATTGCGGATTGCCATCGTCGCGGACAGCCCGTGCTGGTTGGTACGATTTCCGTGGAAGTGTCTGAAATCTTAAGCAGGATGCTGGACGCGGTGAAGATTCCGCACAACGTCTTGAACGCGAAGCACCATGCTTCCGAGGCGGAAATCGTCGCTCGCGCCGGTCAACTGGGGCAGGTCACCATCGCCACCAATATGGCAGGACGCGGAACCGACATCAAACTCGGGCCTGGCGTCACCGAACTCGGCGGTCTTCGCGTCATCGGTTCCGAACGGCACGACGCACGCCGAATCGACCGTCAGTTGCGCGGACGTTGCGCTCGTCAAGGCGACCCTGGTTCCTCCCGATTCTATGTTTCTCTGGAAGACAACCTGATGCGCCTGTTCGCCTCCGACCGCATCTCCTCGATCCTGGAAACTCTCGGCATGGGCGATGACGACGAACTCTCCCACCCCATGCTCAACCGCACCATTCAGAACTCCCAGCAACGCGTCGAACAACAGCATTTCTCCATCCGGAAACGCACGCTGGACTATGACGATGTCATGAATCGCCAGCGTCAGACTGTCTACAGCCGGCGCAAGGAAATCCTTATGACGGACGACACGCGGGACCTCCTCATGGATTACATCTACACCACAGTGGCAGACCACATTGACGCCGCGTACGCCCTCCGTGTCAAGCACGCGCACATTGACCTGGAACCCGTCAAGAAATGGCTCCAGCATACCTTCCCCATCGCATTCCCCGAGGAACTTCTCGTGGAAGAGGGAGATCCCGACAATCTGCCGGGCACCGACGATACGGAGCGCGCCACGACCCGCGCCAAGGCCATCATGAAGTGCATCGAGGACATCTACAACCTGCGCGCCTCCCACTTCCCGCCAGACGCCCTCGCCTGGCTCGAACGATACATCATGCTCAATTGCATCGATACCCTCTACCAGGACCATCTCTATGCGATGGACGACCTCCGAAACAGCGTCCACCTGCGCAGTTACGCGCAACGTGACCCGCTCGTCGAGTACAAGTCCGAAGCATACAAGTTGTTCGACGCCCTGATGACCAACATCAAGGAGCAAATCTGCACGATGACGTTCCGCATCGCGCCCGTCATTGTCAATGGACCAGGGCAGGGGAGCGTGGACGTGGACGAGAACGAGGAAGTTGACGTGAACGATGTCAACATCACCGTGCAGGGGGAAATCCCTGGCGCGGCACCCGTTCAAAAAACTGCGGAATCGCCCGAAATCCAACAACTTCGGCAACAGTTGGAAAAGCCGCGCCCGCAGGTCACGACCAATCATGACGACTACAGCCAGTTTGACGACTTGATGACGGACCCCAACGAGCAGAAACAGCAGGCAGGTCCTGCACGTCCGGTACACCGTCAAGTCCCCAAGGTGGGACGCAATGACCCGTGCCCCTGCGGTAGCGGGAAAAAGTATAAGAACTGCTGCGGACGCAACGCATAGCATTTCCCCGATGTTGGCGGACGGGGCGAGTTTCCGCCTGCTTTGTGCAAGAGGCAAGAAGATGATTCGAAAAGTCGGTTCCTACGATATTGAGAAGCGCGAACAGATGAAAGGCGGACCGGGAACGGTCACGATGGAGCATTTCTTCCATCGGGACGAGTTCGGTGGCGAGCATGTGCGTGTCTGTGCGAAGATGATTGTGCCGCCGGGCGCGGGCGTCGGTCTGCATCCGCACAACGGCGAGGATGAAATCTACATCGTGCTGCGCGGGACGGGAATCGTCGAAGACGATGGCGTCACGCAGGACATCGGGCCGGGAGATTCCGTTTTGACGGGCCACGGCGCGAGCCACGCGGTCACCTGCAAGGGAGACCAGAATCTGGAAATCCTGGCCATCGTCGTCACCTACTAGGATTCGTATGGAGCCGCATTGCACAGGCAGCCGTATTCTTGCGTCGGGGCGCTTTCTTCGCCTGGAAGAATTGGCGTGGACGGATGCCGCCGGCGGCTCCCACAAATGGGAATCTGCACAGCGAAACGGACCTGGCACGGCCGCCTTGGTGGTGGCGGTGCTGCGGCCAAGCAACCGTCTGGTGGTGATTCGGCAGTATCGTCCCCCGCTGGGGGCGTTTGCGATTGAACTGCCTGCTGGGCTGGTCGACGAAGGGGAAAGCCTGGAGGAGGCCGCCGTCCGCGAATTGAAGGAAGAGACGGGCTATGAGGGGAAGGTGCTCTGGTCCACGGGACTTTGCAGCAGTTCGGGTGGCATGACAGGCGAACTGGTCGCAACGGTCTTTATGGACATCCCGGAAGACCTTCCCGCAAACGTCGTACACGAACGCCATTTGCAGGACAGCGAGGACATTGCCGTGCGCCTGGTGCCGTTGTCGGAACTGGGAGCCTTGTTCACGGAGGCTCTTCGCCGTGGGGATGTCCTGGACAGCCGGTTGGCCGTCTGGGCGGTCGGAATGGGCATTCGCTGGGAACAACCGTAATCTCGGAGGACGCTGTAATGTGCGGCATCTGCGGGATTTACAATGGCGGAGACGAAGGTGCCATCCAGCGGATGCTGACCGCTATGGAGCATCGCGGCCCCGATGCAAGCGGTTGCGTCTGCGCCTCCCAGGAAGCCCCCTCCCTTTGGCTGGGACATCGCCGGCTCGCCATCATTGATTTGAACGCCGCCGCAAACCAGCCCATGCGCAATCCCGATACGGGAGACATCCTCGCGTTCAACGGCGAAATCTACAACTATCGCGAACTGCGACAGGAACTCCAGGCCCGCAACTTTTCATTCCGTACTGCCTCCGACACAGAGGTCATTCTGCGCGCCTACGAATGCTGGGGAAAGGACTGCCTTTCTCGCTTCCGCGGCATTTTCGCGTTCCTGCTCTGGGACGCCGGCAAACGAGGTTTGCTGGCGGCACGAGACCCACTTGGGGTGAAGCCATTGTACCTTTTCGAGGGAGGCGGGCGTTTGGTGTTTGCGTCCGAGGTGCGCGCACTTCTTGCCTCTGGGCTGGTTCCGCGTGAATTGGAGGAAACGGGACTCTCCTCCGCGCTGGCATTTGGTTCGGTCCAGGAGCCTTACACGCTCGTGAAGAACGTTCGTTCCCTCGCGCCTGGACATGTCCGATTCGATTCGGCTGCTGGCACGGAAGAAGCTTGCTTCCTGGACTTGGCGGCGGTCGCAAAGGATGAAACCTCTAGGGAACGCGTTGCCTCTGTTCTCACCGAAAGCGTTGCGTTGCAGATGCGAGCGGATGTCCCAGTCGGAGTCTTTCTCAGTGGCGGCATTGACAGCGCGGCGGTCGCAAATCTCGTTCGTCACGTATCGGCAGATGTCCACTCCTTTACCATTGTCTCCGGAAATCCCGAAATGGACGAGCGACGCGAAGCCGCCGATACCGCGCAACGCTTCGGTTTGCGTCACCAGCAACTCGAATTGACACCCGACTTCGTGCGGCAGAATCTCCCTCGCGCCCTGGACGCCTACGACCAGCCTAGCGTCGACGGTCTCAACACCTGGTTCGTCTCTAGTCTCGTTCGTTCCGCTGGAATCAAGGTGGCACTTTCTGGACTCGGAGGAGACGAACTTTTCATTGGCTACGATGGCTTTCAGCGACCGCTTCACGCTCTTTGTGCGCAACAGTGGACGCGTCGGTTCCCTTGGCCTTTTCGCCTCGCTGCACGCATCTTCCAGAATGAAAAAATCCAGAAATTGGCGGAACTTGCCACGACCCCATTTCCGGGGTATTTCCTTACGCGGCAGTTGATGAGCACTCAAATGCGACGCCAGCTGGCGGGAACTCTTCCCCAAGCTGTCATTCCAAACGAGGTTTGCGAGGGATTGCGAACGCAGAAAGAGGACCTTCTCAACCAACTCTCTTTCTGGGAAATGCGAACCTACATGCTTTCGACCCTACTCCGCGACGCCGACCAGATGAGCATGGCACACGCTCTCGAACTGCGCGTCCCGCTGATAGATGTCGAACTGGTGAAGTTGGTGCTTTCCATTCCCGGAGGACAAAAAGTCGGAGGCCCCTGCCAGAAGCATTTGCTTGTGCAAGCGGCTGGCGTCCCTTTGGAGATTGCGTCACGCCCCAAACGCGGATTCGTCATTCCCATTCAGGACTTCCTGCGTGATGCTTGCCACGAAGAAGTTTCCGAACTTCTCCATCATCCCCCACAACCATTCCTTTCCCAGGCAACAACCTCCCTTTGGAACCAATACCAAAACCATCAACTCC
>JAFRLI010000105.1 GCA_017431255.1 Victivallales bacterium | reverse complement strand
TGTGTGTTCTGTGGACTCAAAAATGAGTTTTGCAACTACCTCTAGCGGATAAGAAGCTTACGGCATTGGTGGCGGGGTGGGGGGCATGGGCGGCATCGGCGGGGGCGGGGGTGCCGCGAAGAAGGATGCGAGGGCAGGGACGGTGCCCGCTGCGGACCCGGCTGCCATGCCGGCGGCCCAGACGAGGGTCTGCGCGTTGATTTGCCCGGAGGCGACCATCTGCTGGAGTTGTGCCGCCTGGAAGGGTCCCTGCTGTGCGCCGTTGATGGCGACGTAGTACATCACCGCGGCGGGCATCGGCGGCGGCGTGGCCATGCCGCCCATCATTGGCTGCTGCGGCTGCATCGTCTGGTTGCCCATCAGGTTGCCGAGTTGAGCACCGACAAACATTCCCATCATATTGCCAGAACCACCTTGGTTCTTCGCGGCGTCGCGGAGGGCGTCTGCGGCCTGCAGTTTGGTGTAGTCCGTGACACCGAGTGCGCCCATGGAGGCGCGCTTGTCCATCGCTTCCTGCACATTGTCGGGAACGGAGACGTTCTGGAGGGTGAAGGAGAGGAGTTCAAGACCGATTTTGGCGAATTCGGGAGTGAGTTTCTGGTGCATCTGCTCACAGATTTCGTCGTACTTCGCGGCGAGGTCGAGAGCGGGGATGTGGAGTTCGCCGAGAGCGTCGGAGAGGCTGGAGACGCACTTGGGCTTGATTTGCTCTTCGAGTTCTTCGCCTTTGAAGTCGGCGCGGGCACCGACGAAACGGGTGATCATCTCGTCGGAGATGCCGATGCGGTAGGAGTAGTTTCCGAAGGCGCGGAGGCGAATCATGCCGAAGTCAAGGTCGCGCATCATGACGGGCTGGGAGGTGCCCCATTTGCGGTCAAGTTGGTCGGTGCGCTTGATGAAGTAGACTTCTGCCTTGAAGGGGGTTTCGAATCCGTACGGGAGGCTCAAGAGCGTCCGCAGGATGGGAATGTTCTTGGTTTCGAGGGAGTAGGTGCCGGGTTCAAACTTGTCGGCAATTTGTCCTTCGTTGACGAATACGGCCATCTGTCCAGGACGGACGATGAGTTTTGCGCCTTTTTTGATGGCGTGGTCTTTGCGGTCGAATCGGTGCACCAGAACGCCCGGTATTTCATCTGGCCATTCGATGATGTCTAGCAATTCGCCTTTGATGAAGTCCATCAATCCCATTCGTGTTCTCTCCTTTTGTGTTGTTCCCTTGCTGGGAACTTGTGGTGGCTTTGGGCATCTGTTCAAGAGGGAACCCAATGGGCCGAAAGGACCGAAAGGACTTGAAGAGATGCGTTTTTTCAAAAAAACTATGAAATACTATAGGGCATGGAGTTGATTTGTCAATCTTGCAAGGTATTTTATATTTGTTTTTATGACACAAGCAACCAGAGGAGTTTTCTCATGAGCGAATATCCGCAGCCGCCGCCGATGCCGAACGGCAATGTTCCGCCGCCAATGCCGAACGGCAATGTTCCGCCGCCAATGCCAGGCGGGTTTGTTCCGCCGCAGGTGCCGCAACAACCTGTTTACCCGAACGGGCAGTACCATTCGGACGATCCGTCTGCAGTCCCGGAGGAGCGTGCAGGCCGCGAGGAAGGGGAGCCGGAACTGCCCAATTCGGAAAGCAATCCATTTCGGGCGAAGAAGAAAATCTGCCCCAATTGCGGGACGGAGATGGTTTTCGACCCGCAGAGCAGTGCGCTGAAGTGCCCGTCTTGCGGAACGATTGAACAGGTGGACCACGCGAGCGATTTGGTGAAGGAGGATTTTCAGGCGACGTTGCGCCGTCTGGCGGCGGAAGCGGAGTATGGCGAGACGGAGGAGGCGATTGTGGTGGTGTGTCCCGGATGCGGGGCGCAGGTCACGTTGCCGCCGAATGTCACGGCGGAGAATTGCTCCTATTGCGGGATGCCGTTGACTGCGCAGCGCGCCAGTTGCCGTCAAATCAAGCCGTCGGCACTGTTGCCATTCAAGGTATCGTCGAAGAAGGCGATGGAATTGTACCAGCAGTGGCTGGGGTCTCGTTGGTTTATGCCGAACAACGTCAAGCACGAGATGGTGGAACATCGTCTGGAAGGATGTTTCATCCCGCACTGGCTGTACGATACGGAAGCGGAGACGGAATACACGGGGGAACGCGGGGAATACTACTACGTCACGGAGGAATACACCACGCGGGACTCCAATGGGAAGATGGTGACGCGGACGCGCCAGGTTCGCAAGACGCGCTGGTACCCCGCCTATGGCACCGTCCACAATTCCTTCCATAACCTGCTGGTTCCGGCGAGTCGCGGCGCGACGGACGCCCTGCTTAGGGAACTGGAGCCATGGGATTTGACCGACTTGATGGAATACAAGGAGGAGTACATCAAGGGATATCGGCAAGAGGCGTATGCCGTCAGCCTGGCAGACGGGTTTAAGAATGCCGGTTCTCAGATGGAGCCGGTCATTGACAACACGATTCGCCGGGACATCGGTGGAGACGAGCAGAGAATTGATTCCCGCGACATCTCCTACTACGAGACCATGTGGAAGCACATCGTCCTGCCCGTCTACTTGAGCAGTCTGCGCTACCATGACAAAAGCTACCATTTTCTGATCAATGCCCGTACGGGCGAGGTCCAGGGCGAACGTCCTTACAGCGGTTGGAAGATTTTCTTCTTCGTGCTCTTCCTTGCCGCCATCATCGGTGTTATTGTATACTTCTTCACCAAACAATAAGGAGGTGCTCTATGAAACTAGAAAAACTCTTGCTTGTGACAGTGATCGCCGCCACCGGCGCGCTTTTTGCGCAACGGCACGAACATCGTCCGATTCACGGGAACCAGCCAGTCATTCTGCCACCGAAACAACTGCCACCCTCCACCTTGCAGCCGCAAAAGCCCTCCACCTTGCAGCCGCAAAAGCCCATGCTTCCATCCGATAAGCCGGCTCCGAATCCTGGCAAACCCATCTTGCCGGACAAGCCCATCATCACCCCGAACAAACCCGTCCCCGCGCCGAAACCCGTCATCACCCCGAACAAGCCCGTCCCCGCACCAAAACCCGTCATCACCCCGAACAAGCCCGTGCCGACCCCGAAACCCGTCATCACCCCGAACAAGCCCGTGCCGACACCGAAACCCGGCCCGCAACCCGATGACCATCACCACCATCCCGGTCCCGGCCCGCAACCCGATGACCATCACCACCATCCCGGTCCCGGCCCGCAACCCGATGACCATCACCATCATCCCGGCCCCGGCCCGCAACCCGGCCCTGGCCCGCATCCTGGTCCCGATCCGCACCACCATCCCAATCCACCGCCGCCACCGCATCATCCTGGCTGGCACAAGTATCCATTGCTGCGCCCGAAGGACCGCGACTTCTACAGAAACTGGCAGACCATTTCGATCGGCGGATACTACAACTTTGGCAACCTGAGCACGCAGTACAGCCAGATGCAGGTGGAACTGCGCAAAGGAGAATCTGTCAAATTCAGTTTGGAAGAGAATATCACGACAGGCTTCCGCTGGTTTGAACGGGTTGACGACAAGGACGTCAAAGTGGAAATCGAGCACGAAGGTCCCCAGGATTGGAATCGTCAACCCTATATGACCGGTGCGCCTGGGCGTGCCGTGGTGACCATCAAAGGGAAGAAGCACGGCAACGCGCTGGTCGAACTCATCTACGCACGTCCCTGGGAATGGGAGAAAGACGAGGAACCCTGGAAGGTCATCGAAATCTTCGTGCACGTCTCCCATTAATGGAATGGTTTCGATATGGACATCGCTGAACTTTGCCGTGAAATGGACGCCAGCGGCGCGTCCGACCTTTTCCTGAATGTCGGACGCGTCCCGACCGCGCGCCGAAATGGTGCCATCGTCCCCATTGACCAGGAACCCGTGTCAGAGGAGGCGTTCCGCAGTTTCTGCGAGGAACGGCTTCCTGCGGGGACCTGGGAGCGCTTCCAGCGGGAGCGCGATGTGGACATTGGCGTGACGTTGGGAGAGACAGGCGGGCGTTACCGCATCAACCTCTCCTGGCAGCGCGGCTGTCCTGCGATGGCGGTGCGTCGCATCCCGTCGGGCAACCTCTCCCCGGAAGATTTGCACATTCCGCAGAACATCGTCGAATTGGCGTCCGCCCCCCGTGGATTGATTCTCGTGACAGGGGCGACGGGTTCTGGAAAGAGCACGACACTGGCCTGCATGCTCAACTACATCAACCAGAACTTCTCCAAGCACATCGTCACCATCGAGGACCCTGTCGAGTTCACGCATCAGGACGTGAAATCCGTCATATCCCAGCGGGAAATCGGGAGTGACACGAAGGACTTCGCCACTGCCCTGCGGCATGTTGTCCGCCAGAATCCCGATGCGATTTTCATCGGTGAAATGCGCGATATGGAGACCATCCAGACCGCCATCTCCGCCGCCATGACGGGGCACCTGGTCGCTGCAACCATGCACACGATGAATCCCGTCCAGACCATCGAGCGCATTCTTGGCTACTACCCCGAATATCTCCGAGAACAGACCGCCGCCGACCTTTCCTACATCCTTTGCGGAATCGTCTCCCAGCGTCTCCTACCGCGGCAGGACGGCAATGGGCGCATCCCTGCCTTCGAAGTCCTCACCAACACGCCACTGGCGCAACGTCTCATCGCCCGCCGCGAACTGGTCGGATTGGAAGAGGTCATCAAAGGCGGCGTCGGCGGCAACATGACCACGTTCAATCATTACATCCTGGAACTCTTCCGCAAAGGACTCGTTACCGTTGACGCCGCACGAAATGCCTCCAGCAACCGCGAAGAGTTCGACCTCATGCTCCAGGGCATGCAGACGGGCATCGATACCCTGCGGACCTATTCCGCCGACCCTGACCAGGGCCTTAGCATCAAAAAACTCCTCCGCGATTCCATCCACTACCACGCCAGCGATCTCCTCCTTAGCGCAGGCTCCCCGCCCGTCATCCGCGTCGATGGTCTTCTCCGTGCTTTTGACATGCCGGTCCTCACCGGTGCCGACACCGAAAAACTCCTCTTCAGCGTGCTCAACGCACGGCAGCGAGCGGACTTTGAGGAAGCACGTGAACTGGACTTCGCGCTTTCCGTCACAGGGCTGGAGAAAGGGGAGAGCAAGACCCACCGATTCCGCGTCAACGGCTTCTATCAGAAAGGCTCGGTTGCCTGCGCCATGCGTATCATTCCCAGCGTCATTCCGCAACCGCAGGAAATTGGACTGCCGCCGGCGGTCTCCCGTCTGGCAAGCCGTCCGCAAGGACTGGTTCTGGTGACGGGACCGACGGGGTCCGGGAAATCCACGACGCTCGCCGCCCTGGTGGGCGTCATCAACCAGACGCGTCCCTGCCACATCATCACGGTCGAGGATCCCATCGAATTTGTGCACAACCATGCGACGGCGCTTATCGAGCAACGCGAGGTGCACGAGGACACGCTCAGTTTCGCCAATGCCCTCAAGTTCGTCCTGCGCCAGGACCCCGATGTCATCCTCATCGGAGAAATGCGCGACCCCGAAACCATCTCCACCGCGCTCACCGCCGCCGAGACGGGACACCTTGTCTTTGCCACGCTTCATACCAATGACGTCACGCAGAGCGTCGACCGCATCATCGATGTCTTCCCCGCCGACCGCCAGAACCAGGTCCGCGCACAACTTGCCGCCTGCCTGGAAGCCGTCGTGTCTCAGCGTCTCCTGCCGCGCAACAGTCCCAATGGCGGACGCGTCGCCGCGTTCGAGGTCCTCATCGGCACCACCGCCATCAAGGCGATGATTCGCGACAAGAAGACCCACCAGATTGCCGGCATGATGGAGACCTCCGCCCAGTTCGGAATGGTCACGATGGAACGCGCCATGCAAAACCTCCTCGCACAAAACCTCATTACTCCCGAAACGTTCCAGTTGTACAACCCCCGTGCGTTGCTTGCCAACGACAACCAAGTCCTGAAAAACAGGCAGTTCCAGCCATTATGATGTTCCTTCAATGCCATTTCAAGTCCGCCGTCCTCAAGAAAGCCTGCATGATGAATCTTCTCGTCCCGCAGGAAAAGCCTGGACACGCGCCCTACCGTGTCCTCTATCTGCTACATGGTCTCAGCGACGACCATTCTGGCTGGCAGAGACGTACCTCCGTCGAACGATATGTCGAGAACTCCAACGTCCTCGTCGTGATGCCGGATGGCGGACGCAGTTTCTATGTGGACGCGTACAACCATTACGGAAACTACTGGACCTTCCTCTCGAAAGAACTGCCCGACCTCATCGCAGGCGCGTTCCCCATTTCCACCGCTCGCGAGGACACGTTCGCGATGGGACTTTCCATGGGCGGCTACGGCGCGCTCAAACTTGCGTTGAAGCAACCCGGGCGATTCGGTGCTGTCGTCGGTCTTTCCAGCGTTGCGGACATCGTCAGCCGCGCACAACGCGGCGACGCGGACATTGAGAACTCCTTTGGCTGCGAACTGCGCGGACTCCTGGGGTCCGACGAACAAATCCGCCAGGACAACAACGACCTTTTCGCACTCGCAGAACAATGCGTCGCTCTTCCAACTCCGCCTCGCGTCAAATTGATCATCGGCACGGAAGATACTCTTCTGGAGGACAATCGCCGCTTCCGCGACCATCTTCAGAATATCCATTATCCTGGCTTCGAGTATGCCGAAGCACCAGGCAACCATAACTGGGCATTCTGGGATTCCCACTTCTGCGAAGGTCTCCATTTCTTGCTGGGCGAATAGCCATGCTGTTGGCGGGGCTGGACTTCGAAACGGCCAATTCCCTTCGCGGCAGTATCTGCCAGGCGGGGATCGCACTCCTGGAGGACGGCGTCCTTATCCGTTCCTGGGAGTGCTTTGTGCGCCCTCGTCCGGGCCAGTGCTGGGTCTCCTCCTGGAACTACCGCGTGCACGGCATCGGCGCAGAACAACTTCGCTATGCCTGCGAGTTCCCCCAACTCTGGCCCGAAATGGCGGAAATGCTCTCCTGCGCGGATTGCGTCGTCTGCCACAACGCCCCCTTCGACCTCTCGCAATTGCGCGACAATCTGCAATTCTACAACCTTCCGCCAATCTCTTTCCCCTATATGGATAGTGTTATCGTCTCCAAGCGCCTGTTCCCGGAACTGCCGAACCATCGCCTCGACACAGTCGCAAATCATCTGCATTATTTCTTCCGGCACCACGACGCACTCGAAGACGCAGCCGCCTGCGCCTATATCCTATCGCAAACGGGCCTTCCCGAAGATCTATGGCGCACATTCCGCCATCCCGCCGAAACTGCGTCGCAACGCCACTCCTTGTCACACCTGTAATGCGCCAAATTGACGCAGAACAGGCGGTTTTCCGCCAACAAAAAGGATTTTTCCCCATTAAAAAAGTTGGCACGCACTCTGCTATATTCCAATTGTCGTCAGAAAACAAAGAAAACCAAGTGCCTTTCAGGATACCCGAGAGGCACGCAACCAAAAGGAGAGTGCAACATGAATCACAACTTCACAAAGTCTGTATGGAATCCCTGGCATGAACTGAACAATGTCGCCGATGGTCTGAATCAGTTGTTCGGGCTGTTCCCCGACTACACCCCGCAGTATGATTATCCACCTGTGAATGTCTGGAAGGGCGAGAATGAAATCCGCCTCAGCGTGAGACTACCCGGCATCAAGGCCGAGGACATCGAGGTCAACATCAATCACGATACCCTGACCATCAAGGGTGAGCGCAAACTCGAAACACTGCCCGAAGGCACGAAGGCCATCCGCTCCGAGAGAATCGCCGGTTCCTTCAAGCGCAGTTTCTCCCTGCCGTACCCCGTCGAAAACGATGCTGTGGAAGCCAGTTACAAGGACGGCATCCTGAACATTCGCCTGCCGAAGGCAAAGGCCATACAACCCCGCAAAATCGCCATCCAAGGAATCTAACCCTGTAACCCATATTCAACAAAGGAGATACAACTATGACAGAACAATTGCAACAGAACAAACACTTCGCCCCCGTCGTCCTCTCCCCCCGCGTCGATATCACGGAAAACGACAAGGAAGTCCTGCTCGTGGCAGATATGCCTGGCGTCAATGAAAAAGGCGTCGACATCGACCTCGAACGCAACTGCCTGACCATCAAAGGCAACCGCGAACCCGAACCGATGGAAGGCTTCGAACTGACCAACGGCGAGTTCCGCCCCGCATACACCTACGAGCGACAGTTCACCCTCGGCGATACCATCGACCGCGAGCACATCTCCGCCTCCATGAAGGACGGCGTCCTACGCCTCACCCTCCCCAAAGTCCCCGAGGCAAAACCACTCCGAATCCAGGTGAAGTCCTGCTAACCTCCTCCCCATAAGCCGAACGGGCCGAAAGAACCATCTTTCGGCCCGTTCTCGTTTGGCGGGGGTATGGCCGCGCGAAGCGCGGCCCTGAGACACCCGAGGAAGAAAAGCCCAGTTCACCAGGAACTGATTGCCTTATCAATTGCCTTTGGTGCTCCATAATAGAAAAGTAAAACCAAGGCAATGACATTTGCGATGGCACAGAGCCAGAAGACGATCATGAAACTGGTTTTGCTGCGCTTGTGTCGGAAGGCCTGTTGGGCAAATAAAGCGCCTGGCCATCCGCAAAGGAGTTCCCAGATATGGAGGCATTTTTCAGGGATTCGCCAATCATTGTTTTGGGCAAGATGTTTGTCCTCCCAATAGAACAGGATGGTCAAGAGGCTATTCACGGCGAAAGCAACGCCAAGACCATAGGCAAAGTTGCCTGTTTTGACGGTCGTCGCGAACATGGGGACGAACGCCAGCGGCCAGAAATAGGAGAGTCCTTTGATGGCGGAATGCAGCAATGGGATGTTCCTTTATTTTATCAAGAATCCTCTGGAAAGTCTCCCTGGCAGGAGGACGTGCAGGTCTATCCGTTTTCACCTAGTCCCAGCAGGCGTTCCGCATTGCCGTGGAAGATGGCTTCGCGTTCGTCGGGGGTAATGTCTTCGAAATCGACGGCGGCCACCTGCATGGCAGGATTGCATGTGGGAAAGTCCGTCGCAAAGAGGATGCGGTCTGCGCCGATTGCCTTGACGGTGTAGGAGAGCATGTTGTAGCGAAAAAGCCCCGTGCCGCAGATGTCCAGATAGGCGTTGGGGTGCTTTTTCATCACTTCCAGTTTTTGCTGAAGGCTGGGGAACTCTCCTGGATGGGCCATGACGACCTTGAGGCGCGGGAAGGACGCGACGAGTTTCTCCATGTCCTGAATGTCTATGCTGTGGATGCTGACGAGCATCTGCGTCTTTTGCGCATATTCCCAGACTGGCAGGAGGGTAGGGTGCATGTATTCCCTGTAGCCCATCATATAGGGGACCAGTTCGCCGATGAGTTTCACGCCTTCGGCGCGCATACGGTCAAGTTCCTGGATGGACTCGTCAGGAAATCCTGGCAGAATATGCATACCGGGATGATAGAAGTCGGGAAAACGATCACGGAAGCGCAATGCCTGGTCATTCATTTCGCGAATCGGGGCAAACTCCTTGCCGTCGATGGGACGGACGACGCTTCCCGCGCAAGAAGTGATTCCGACCTTTTTCAAATGTGCCACGAACGCCTCTGTGCTGGCGGGTGCGCCGTAGTGACCGATGCGGTCTTTCAGGTCGATGAATGGGTGGAGGTGGAAATCAAATATCTTGCGCATGGGGTACATAATGGAGGAAAGACGGTTCCTTTGTGCTTTTTCACACGGATAACGGCAATTTCATTTCTAATGTAACCGCTTAACGTTAATTTGCAAATGGAGTGGATTTTCGTAGTTTGACGATGGTAAGTTGCAGAAAAATCAGGGCAACGAAGAGATTTTAAGTTCCTTTTGAATAATGGATAGAAAAAGTAAAAAAATACAATATATTATAGTATTTGAATTGTTTGGCGGATGCGAGCATTTTGCCTTTGAGTTTTGATTTGCCTTTTCCTTGGTAGGCACCATACA
This sequence comes from Victivallales bacterium, assembly GCA_017431255.1. GTDB lineage: Bacteria > Verrucomicrobiota > Lentisphaeria > Oligosphaerales > Oligosphaeraceae > RGIG2581. The sequence goes on along the minus strand of JAFRLI010000105.1, from coordinate 4,723 downwards.
CAACAGGAAATAAGCACAATGAGGACACGAGAGGATTACGACAACTTTTTGGCGGAAGTCAGGAAATCGACTGGTATTGATGCTTTGACACCTGACGAGGCCGGGCTTGTGACTGTGCGTGTGCAGGACGAGTATAACGTGAACTTGCAGTTTGTGGAAGCGACGGGGCGCGTGCTCTGCTTCATCGAAGTTGCGGAACTGCCGAAGGACGCCAGCCGTGAAGTCTATCGTGATTTGCTAGCGGGAGGACTTTTTGGCAAAGAGACCGCTGGCGGGTATTTTTCCTTGGAGCCGGATACGGAAACCGTCGTGTACAACTATTTCTTTGACTTGGAAACGGTGGCGCAGGACGTTGAGGAGTTTGTTTCGACTCTGGAGAAGATTCTGCAACTTTGCGATATCTGGGCTGAGCGCATGAAGAGCAAACTGGGGGGAGAGAATACCACCAGTGAAGCGTCCGAAGACAACAATATCATGATTCATCCGTGAATACGCCATGCCATTGAATATTGATTCCTTCCGTAATATCGCGAATACGGCTTGGCTTTCTTCCCGCGACCTTGTCGTTCAAGGGCAGGGCGAGGAAGCCTCGGTTCGTCTTGGAAACTATATCTTTTCCCAGGGGAAACAGACCAATGACGCGACGATGAGCGCATTCAAGTCTGCGCTGGAAAAAGAATATGGTGTCTTTGGCACAAATGCGTTCGATTCCGTTGTTGGATTCCGTGCGCAACTGCACAAATCGCTTCGCGCCTCGGATGTCAAGGCGACGCTTTCCAGCCTGGAAAACGTCAAGAGAAGTCATTTCATCAACGAGCTGTCGCGTCAATTAGACACCAGTCCGAAGTTTCGCGAACTGCCCGAAGGTCTGCGGAAACTGGTACGAAATGTCATTGCGGACAATCCTGTCAGTGGAAGCCTTCGCGATTGTACGACGCTGGAAGACCTGGAGAAGATGGCTTCTGCCAGAATTGACGAAGCGATCCAGAACACGAAGGACTTTGTGGCTGAAAAGCAACGGTTCAATCCAAACTACAAGGTGTCAGTGGAATCCCAGGCATTGGGAGGTCGGCGCGAGACGGATCCCGATTCCGACATATCCCCCAATGCAGCGACGGGGCTTCGGAATCTCAAAACCGTGATGGAGAAGGGGACGACCTCGATTGAAGACCAAATCAAGCGTGGTACCCTCGGTTCGGGAATGCGCATCAACCGCTCGAATACGAATCCCATCCTGTTGCAGAAACTCAAGTCGAATGGAGTCGAGCCAGGTTTCATCTACCGCAACGACTGGTCGAAGGATGATACGCATGGCTACATGGCAGACGTCCTCTCTCCTGAGAGCCTTGACGCTATGGAAAACCTGAAAAAGAACAACCTTTCGCTGGCTCTCAAGTGCGAGGGCAAGGACTTGCGGACGCAGATTCTGCTGGCGGGGCGCATGCATCCGGCCGCAATGGCCGCCGCTTCCGAACTGCTCCTCGAAAAGGCCGCGCAACTCGTTGTGGACGCAAAGACTCAGAGGAAGAATATCGATAAAATGGAGGGCGCGAGCGACTCCGTGAAGTCGCTTGCCAAGGCTTTGACGGAACACTTGCAAAACGAGAACGACATTGTCGCTCTTTCGAAACTCAGCGAAAAAACGCCCAAGGCCCTCCTGCATCAAGTGAAACTTGATTTGTTTGTCGCCATTCGAAATGCAGTGATGGGCGTAAAAGAAGGCGATGCCGAATACAAGGCGTCGTCCGTCTTCAAGCACTTCGCAGAGAGTGCGATCGTCAAACTCGACTATAATGAAGGTTCCAAGTTCTCCTCTGGGGACTGTGCGCATGCTGGTACGTTCATGCGTCCCGAACGCATCATTGTGGGACGCAAGATGGGGCAGGTGTATCGGTTCCAGACCAGAACCACCGCTGACCATGCGTCCGTTGGCGCCGTCACGGAAGCGCTTGCCAACGATTTGACCCGTCTCGCGGGCATCCCTTCGCAGGAACTGTCCATTATGCGTGGTCAGTATTCGGACGGATATCCCAAGATCATGCTTTCCGCCAAGTTCGCCAACGGCTACAAGGATATGGAGGCCGGCATGCTCAAGGACGGTCGCGTCGTGAAACGCCCGGATGCGCCACCAGAACTCGAAATGGAATCCCTCGGCAAGTACAAGGCGTTCTTCCTGGTTACGGCGGATCGCGACGGCATCGGCTCGCGAGGACAAAACAAAGGCTTCATCAACGGCAAGTTCTTCGCGATTGATCCGGGGCATTCTCTGGAAGGCAATGGCAAGTATCTCGAGGTGTCCGACGACCTTTCCTTCAAGGATACCTACGGACGCAGCACAAAGCCACGATTCAATAACTTCTCGGTCTTTGACGATGATACCCGTTTCGCAAAGTTCTCGGGTATTTTGGATTTGCGCGAGAAAGTAAACTCGGGACGCTTTGACAAGTTGTTCGATGACTACAAGGCGGCTTTCCGTACTACAGAAGAAAACCTCAGCCCAGAGGAGAAGGCACTCCGTGAAAAAATCCTTGCTGAAATCGACAAGAAACAGACGGAGTTCAATGAATCGCTTGCCAAAGTTCTCAGAGCAGGTGGAATGATGCTGGAACTGTATGATAGGCTGGAGGATTGTCCGCCCAACGTCAAGCAGGGCGCCATTGAGAACCTCGCCAATCTCGAAAAACTCTTCTCCCCGACCACCTGGGTCAGCAAACACGGAGAGGTCGCATTGAAGCACCTGGAAGTGCTCCCGGAATCCCGCGTCAAGTGGGGTGCCGGTGTTGTCGGCAACAATATCGTATATCATTGCGACAAGCGACTTGCACCCGAAGCCTTCTCTTGGTTGCAGTCCATTGCGACGGCCCAAGGCGCGACGTTGGAAACCGACGCGATGGGAGCCACTCGCCTGGTGATTCCCAAGGAGAATGCCGAAAGTTTCTTTGCCGCCTTCACCGAGGAAAAGATTCAACAACTTACACATCCCAAGGAGTATCTGGCGCGTCATACCGATGGCGGCAAGCCTCTCGAGGTCGCGCAGACCTATCGCCCCGCAATACCGCCACTGCCGAAAAATACGGGAAACGTCTTGACTTCCGAGCAACTGCCCGATCGGCTTGACGTCCACGTGGATGGCAAGGTCGTCTATCTGCCAAAAATCCACTACGAGAATATGGCAACGACCAAATCGAACTTTGCATATCCTCAATCCGTGGGCGAACTGCGTTCCCAACTGGCGGCGCGAATCCATCGCGGCAACGAAATCCTACGCGCTGTGCTGACGGGGAACATCTCCCGGTTCGAGGCAAATGCCGAAAACGCCGCCGCGCTTACAATCGCGCTCCATGTGGCCGCACTCCGTAAAAACGAGTTCATCTACCGCGGCTCCTTCTCCATTCCGGATCCCAACGGGCTTATCGCAAAATGGCTTGACTCAAATCCCAATATCTATTTGCGCACGTCCACCCATGCCAAACCCTATCAGGATTTGAAGGTGGACGGACACCTCAATATGCCCCGTGGACTCGATGTTCCCACTGGCATGGGGGGACTCTTCAACGGAATGCGCACGTTCCATTATTTCTCGATTCCCGACCCCAACCATCTGCAAGACGCTCAAGGCAGTGGCCCCAAACGCCGTCTCTTCCTGAAATGCGAGACCTACGGCATCTTCTGCTCCACCGCTCATTTCCATCCATACCAGAAAGCAAGTGCCAAGTCGGAAGGAATGAAGACGCGTAGTTACCAGTTCGGAGATGTCATTGAATCCATCCAGCATGGTGGCTCCCTTTTCGTCTCCAAGTTCACGTCAAAAACCGCCGACGGCATTCGCAAGGAAAACATGCCCGCCGAAGTCGCAACGGAACTCTACAATGCCATCGGCGCTCTCCGAAAAGCCGGCTACGGCCAGTCCGCAGACCGTATCTATGACGGTGTCTTCAATGGCGGCGGTGTCAAACGGTTCCTGGAGAATGTCCAGAAGGAGTTCCAAACTCTTTTGCCGGAAGATGACCTCAACGCCATGAAGATTATTGGCCCGCATCTGGACAATGTTGACAAGGTCCTGAAAAAACTGAATGGCAATGTCGAAAACCGCATGGGCAATGAAATCATGCTGGAAACCGAGGATATTTTCCCGGACGGATATTAGCCAGCCACACAACGCACACGGATGGGGAACGGGGCAAGTGTCAGCGTTGTGACGGGAAAATCCTTCCCCCCCAGAGCGGGGGACGACCGCGCATGCGACGCGAACGCGCCAAACGTGAGGCCCTTTCACAAGAGCGATGGACGATCGCGCAAGCGACGCGAACGCGCCGAGCGTGAGACCCTTTCCACCAGAGTGGGGGACGACATTGGGGATTTTCAAAAATAGAACTTTCATATCTCAAAAACTTAGTGTATTTGGTGATAGTTGCCCGAATTGCGAGAAAATACTTGAAAAAGGGGTTGACAAATGCGATATTTATCCCCACCCTGGGCGGGGGGACCCTCCTCCCTCGCGCGCGTGCGCACGCGCGCGAACGTGCGTCCCTTCCTGGTTGGGAGGACGTCGGCATAGATGACCTCCTCCCTCGCGCGCGTGCGCACGCGAGCGAACGTGCGTCTGTGCTTTCCGTGTTTCGAAGGCTTGCCGTGTTCCGATGGCTTGCCGTGTTCCGAGGGCTTGCCGTGTTCCGAGGGCTTGCCGTGTTCCGAGGGCTTGCCGTGTTGCGAGGGCTTGCCG
>JAFRLI010000104.1 GCA_017431255.1 Victivallales bacterium | reverse complement strand
CTCGCTACAGATTCTCTCGCTACAGATTCTCTCGCTACAGATTCTCTCGCTACAGATTCTCTCGCTACAGATTCTCTCGCTACAGATTCTCCCGCTATGGATTCTCCCGCTATGGATTTTCCCGATGCAAACTATCCCGTTGCGGATTCTCTTGTTGCGGATTCTCTTGTTGCGGATTCTCTTGTTGCGGATTCTCCCACCGCGGATTCTCCCGTTAAGGATTTTCTGCAAGTTTTTAATTGACGAAGAAGCAATATACCAAATAATTTTTGAAATCTTTATCAAAAATTATCTAAGATGATTTGACAATACTGTTTTCCCTATTACTTTAATTAGCATAAAAATTCTTTCGACTTCAATTCTTCATATCTCATTAGGAGTTTCTTTTGAATTACGAAGGAATCCTTTTTCTGTTTTCTTTCAATCAAAGACATAAAAAATAGGAGGTTACATGTCAAATCGTTACCAATTTCGAGAATCTGTCGTTGAGCAATTAGGTTGTGGATACTATATGGTTATGAAGCGTTTTGCACCTGAGTGGTGTAGAGAAACGTTTCGCAAAGAGGAAGTGGAGCATTTATTTGAGTGCATTCACGATTTTGATGTCGCATTTCAGTTTCGAGTAGTGAAGATATCTATGATAGACAATTTATCCTTTAATGCAAGGAAACAAAAGCAAGCGGGTCATACCAAGATAGATCCAAACAATGGCAAGCGTCAAGGTCATGCATCATCTGGAAATTGCCTTGAAAAGGAAGCCACGAATCAAGAAGCTACGGGCAAAGGAATAACGAATGGGGAGATGCCGGGGCAGCAAACAGGGGATACGAGGAACCTGGTCAAGGTGGCAGGCCGGAATTATGGTCGTCAATTGGTACTGATTGTAAAGAGATTGAAAGGGATACCAGATGAAGGGGAGACGATTCGTCGAATGAATCTACTCAATGAAATGGAGCACAGGCGCTTCCATCAGAAAGAGGAGGCGGCGGGGCGCAAAAAGGGGGAGTTCCGAGGGTGAAAGGCATATTCGGGCCAGGAATTATCGGATTTGGGGGTATTCATGCATCGAATGATTTTGCGCCTGACCTTTCAATGGCTAGAAACCCACGGCGGGGGGCGCAAGAGGGTATTTTTAGCGTCATACCATAGTTTCCTGATAGATGTTGAGTCCCTGCGGAGATTCGGTCAATTGTCGGAAGCGGAGTTGAAGGACTGTGGCGAAGAGAAGAAACCAACGACTGACTGCCCGAGATTGTATGCAGAAGATGGTGTCGTAGGGACGCGAGAGTTTCATCGACTGCTGCGTGGGGAATCGGGAGAAAACCTGAAGCGAATGGAGAATCCACGAAATCGAATGGGACGGGAGTTGTTACATACGATGTTGGAGCGGATCCAAGAAGAGGATCTTCGAGAGGAGTTGCGTGTGATCTTGCATGATTGGAAGGAAGGGATAATAGACGCGTTGCAGAATCCCAATTTGAGTTTGCATATGGGGGCTGGGACGCAGTCTGAGGAAGCCCATCGGCAATTACTCGTCGCGGTGCTGGTAGGTTTTGCCTCCTTTGGCTGGTGCATATCGTCCGCTGTAGTAAAACAAGTGTACCGCAAATGGGAGACAATGCGCCTAAAGAACCAGGAAGAGAAAAGCAAGCGCCCTGCGGGCGAGTCATGTCCGCAGGGCGCAATGGGAGGGAATCCGAAAAGGAATTAGAGTTGGAAGAAATCAGTCATCTTCTTCATCTCTTCTTCTGTCTTCTTCTCCTTGACATCCTCTTCGGGAAGGGCCTCTTCCTTTGCAGCCTCATCGGCGACGTAGGTGAGTTTGACGTTCTGGACGGTGTGGTAGCCAGTACCGGCGGGGATCAGGTGTCCCATAATGACGTTTTCCTTGAATCCGCGGAGGTAGTCGACCTTGCCGTGAGTGGCGGCCTCGGTGAGGACGCGCGTGGTGTCCTGGAAGGAGGCGGCGGAGATGAAGGAATCCGTAGAAAGGGCGGCCTTGGTGATACCCTGAAGCATCGGCTTTGCCTCGGCAAGAACGCCGCCTTCCTTGGAGACGCGTTCATTTTCCTCTTCGAACTCGTGGCGGTCGATGGATTCCCCGTAGAGGAATCGGCTCGTGCCAGGTTCGGTAATGCGGACGCGGTGCATCATCTGACGAACGATGATTTCGATGTGCTTGTCATTGATTTCCACACCCTGAGAGCGATACACTTCCTGCACCTGGTTGACGAGGTATCCCTGCATCTCCTGAGGTCCGCAGACCTCGAGCATATCGTGGAGAACGATATCGCCGTCGGTGAGTTTTTCACCTTTGTGAATCAAATCGCCTTCATGGACAATGATGGATTTTCCAGAGGGGATATGGTGTTCGACCTTGGTATTGCTTTCAAGGTCGGTGATGAAGATGCTGGTACCGCCGCGGGTCTGACCGTGCCCGATGGAAATGGAACCATCGAGCCTGGCGATTTCAGCAGCGCGCTTCGGTCGGCGGGCCTCGAAGAGTTCGGCGACGCGGGGAAGACCGCCCGTGATATCCTTGGTCGTCGTGGTCTGTCGCGGAGACTTTGCAAGGATGTCGCCAGCGTGGACGTATTGCCCGTCCTCGACGATGATATGCGCGTTCGGCGAGAGCGTGACGATGGCGGTCTCATTGCTGGAGGTGATGTTGAGTTGCTTATCCATCTTGCGAGAGACATCGTCTGGGATAATCTTGATGGAAGGATGGACGTCTTCCTGGTGGATTTCCATGACGATTTTTTCCTCGTTACCACTGCTCTGGGAGCGTTCGACCTGATAGGTAATGCCTTCGATGAGGCCATGGTACTGGACCTTACCAGAGATGGTTGCAAGGGTAGGAATGTTGTAGGGGTCCCAAGTGACGAAACGGTCACCGACCTCGACGATGTCATCGATGGTCTTGGTAAGGATGGAGCCCTGCTTGAGGTCGTAGGATTCGAGTTCCTGTTCGTCTTCATCAACGATGCGTGCCTGGACATTGGTACCCATGACGACATAGGTGCCTTCGATTTGCTTGATTGGCGTAGCAGTCAACTTAAGGCGTCCCGAATGCTTCGCCTCGTAGTAGTTCTTTTTGGCCTCGGCGGAGGCAGTACCACCGACGTGGAAGGTACGCATGGTCAACTGGGTACCCGGTTCACCGATGGACTGCGCGGCGATGATCCCAAGGGGATCTCCCAGGAGAGGCAGGTCGCCCGTAGCAAGATTGCGTCCATAGCACTTCTGGCAGACGCCATGACGGCTTTCGCAGGTCAGGACGGAGCGAATGTGAACGCGCTCAATACCGGCGGCAGTGATTCTCTTTGCCTTGTCAATAGTGATTTCCTCGTTGACGCCGACGATGGTTTCGCCCGTCTTCGGGTCTTTGATGTCATCGACGCTGAAGCGTCCCGTAATGCGTTCCGCGAGAGTGGCGAAGTCCTTCTTATCGCCATCGGTGGTGACATTGAACCAGATACCGTTGACGGTGCCGCAATCTTCCTGGGTGCAGATGACATCGTGTGCGACATCGACGAGGCGGCGGGTCATGTAACCAGAGTCAGCGGTTTTGAGTGCGGTATCTGCGAGACCCTTACGAGCACCATGGCTGGAGATGAAGTATTCGAGGACGGTGAGTCCCTCGCGGAAGTTTGCACGGATGGGGTTGACGATGATTTCGCCAGAGGGTTTTGCCATCAAGCCGCGCATACCGGCGAGCTGTCGAATCTGGTCCTTGGAACCGCGGGAGCCTGAATCAAGCATTGCGAAAATGGGGTTGATTTCGTCGCGTCCATCGTTTTCTTCGAGGGTCTTAACGAGGATGCCAGCGAGGTCCGTATTGGCCTGGGTCCAGACGTCGACGGAGCGGTTGTAACGTTCCTGACGAGTGATAGAACCTTCCCGCTGCTGGCGCTCGATGACATCGATTTTTTCCTGAGCCGCTTCGATGATGTTCTTTTTCTCGGGCGGGACGATCATATCCTGGATACCGATGGAGAATCCGGCCCAAGTAGCGTACTCGTAACCGATGTCCTTAAGTTTATCGAGGAGTTTGATGAGTCCTTCGCGTCCGACGTTTTCGAAGCACTCTTTAATCATGGCACCGAGTTCCTTTTTGCCGACGCGGGTATTGACGAATCCCATCTTTTCGGGCCAGATTTCGGTGAAGAGGCAACGTCCCGCGGTCGTCTGAATGAACTTGTCGTTCTTGTGTTCACTTCCCCAGACGGTATCCTTTCCATAGAAGGGATTGCGGAGATTGAAGAACGTGTGCATGGTGATTTGCTTGGCTTCGAGCGCGCGGAGGACTTCCGCTGTATCGTTGAAGACGAGCGGATTGGGTAGGTCGGGATCGCGGTCCTTGGCATTGCGGTAGGCGTCCATGATGGCGTTGAACTCGGCGTGCTTCTTTTTGTCCTCGTAGGTGAGGTAGTAAGCACCGAGGGAGATATCGTGGCCAGGGATGGTGATAGGTTTGCCGGAGGCAGGCGAGAAGATATTGTTCGGGGAGAGCATGAGGAGTTTTGCCTCAAGCTGTGCCTCGTTGGAGAGCGGGACGTGGACGGCCATCTGGTCGCCATCGAAGTCGGCATTGAAAGCGGTACAGACCAGAGGATGGAGACGGATTGCCTGGCCTTCGATGAGGATGGGGTCGAACGCCTGGATGGAGAGACGGTGAAGCGTAGGAGCACGGTTGAGGAGGACGGGATGTCCTTTCGTGACCTCGTCGAGGATGTCCCAGACTTCCTTGCGGCGTTGTTCGATCCACTTCTTCGCGTTGCGAACGGTGGAGACCATTCCGCGCAACTTGAGTTTCTCCATGATGAACGGTTCGAAGAGAACGAGCGCCATTTCCTTCGGGAGACCGCACTGATTGATGCGCAGTTCGGGGCCGACGACGATGACGGAACGTCCCGAGTAGTCAACGCGCTTACCGAGCAGGTTCTGGCGGAAGCGTCCCTGCTTTCCCTTGAGCATGTCAGTGAGGGATTTCAGGTTGCGGTTGCCAGTACCCGTGACGGGGCGGCCGTGGCGGCCATTGTCCAGCAATGCGTCGACCGCTTCCTGGAGCATACGCTTTTCGTTCTGGATGATGACGTTCGGCGTATTGAGGCTGAGGAGGCTGCGGAGGCGGTTATTGCGGTTGATGACGCGACGGTAGAGGTCGTTGAGGTCGGAAGTGGCGAAGCGTCCGCCTTCGAGGGGGACGAGGGGGCGCAGGTCAGGTGGGAGGACGGGAAGGACGTGAAGAATCATCCAGCGGGGGTCCATCTTGTTCTTGAGGAATCCCTCGATGAGGCGGACGCGCTTGGAGAGTTTCTTGCGGGTGGCCTTGCTGTTGGTGACCTTCATTTCCTCGGTGAGTTCGACCTGCAGGGTGGGAAGGTCGAGTTTACCGAGGAGAGTTTCGATGGCTTCGGCGCCCATCTGAGCCTGGAAGTCGTCGCCGTACTGTTCGCGTGCTTCGTCGTACTGCTCTTCATCGAGGAGTTGTTTTTCCTGAAGGGGGGTGTTTCCCTTGTCGGTGACGATCCAGCGCTCGTAGTAGAGGACGCGGTCGAGGGTCTTGGGCTGAATGTCGAGCATCAGTCCGATTCGGCTGGGGAGGCATTTGAAGAACCAGACGTGGGAGACGGGGACGGCCAGTTCCAAGTGACCCATGCGCTCGCGGCGCACGCGGGCCTGGGTGACTTCGACGCCGCAACGGTCGCAGACCACGCCCTTGTGTTTGACGCGCTTGTACTTGCCGCAGGAGCATTCCCAGTCGCGGACCGGTCCAAAGATCTTCTCGCAGAAGAGGCCGCCCTTTTCGGGCTTGAAGGTACGGTAGTTGATGGTCTCGGGATTCTTGACCTCGCCGCGGCTCCAGGAACGCATCACCTCGGGAGAGGCGACGCCTATGGTGACGCAGTTGGCGTCGGAGAGGGTCTCGTTGTCAAAAATGTCGTGTTTGTTCGTGCTGTCCAAAGTACAGCCCTCCATATCTATGTTAAAGTTGCAAAGATTCGTCCGATGGTGTCACGTCTGCCTTCTTTATTCGTCCGTAGGCTTTTGGCGTTTGAGTTGGACATTGAGGCAGAGGCTCATCATTTCGCGCATGAGGACGTTGAAGGATTCCGGCATGCCGGCCTTGAGCGTGTCATCGCCCCGCATGATGGCCTCGTAGAACTTATTGCGTCCGTTGACATCGTCGGACTTGACGGTGAGCATTTCCTGGAGGGTGTATGCTGCGCCGTAGGCCTCGAGTGCCCAGACTTCCATTTCACCGAAACGCTGGCCACCGTGCTGTGCCTTACCGCCCAGAGGCTGCTGTGTAACGAGCGAGTAATGGCCGACCGCACGCGCGTGAATCTTGTTCGCGACGAGGTGGTCGAGTTTGAGCATATAGGTGGTTCCGACGAGGATGCGCTGGTCGAACGGTTCGCCTGTGCGACCGTCCCAGAGGCGGACCTTGCCGTCTTCGCCGATGAAGCAATCGTCGCGGATGAAGCCCTGCTTGTCGCGAACGTGATTGTTTTCATCGATGGTCCAGCCCTGTTCTTCGACCTTCATCTTGCGGGTGGTGGCGAGCATTTCGAAGATTTTGGATTCGGGCACACCGTCGAAGACGGGAGTTGCGACGACCATGCCGAGGATGCGTGCAGCCCAGCCGACATTGGTTTCGAAGACCTGGCCGATGTTCATACGGGAAGGCACGCCGAGGGGGTTGAGGATGATGTCAAGCGGGGTACCGTCCGCCATGTAGGGCATGTCCTCGACGGGGACGATCTTGGAGACGATACCTTTGTTTCCGTGGCGACCAGCCATCTTGTCACCGACGGAGATCTTGCGCTTGCTGGCGATGTAGACCTTGACGGCGCGGATGGGGCCGACGTTCTGGCCCGCGTCATCCTTCTTGGTCAACTCGATTTCCTCCAGGCGGCACTTCTCATTGTTCTCGAGTTTGGGCTTGAAGTTCTTGATGATGCCTTCGATTTCCGTCTTTTCGGGGCAGTCGTGCATCTGGAAGTTGTCGTAGTGATGCGCGAGTTTCTTGAGCATCGTATGGGTAATCTTGCGGTCGGCGGCGATGATTTCCTCGGTTTCGCCGGTCGCGTAGAGGCAACTGATGGGGTATGCAAGTTTCTTGGAGGTGAAGCGGGTATTGAACTCCTCGACCATCTTGGAGATGATGGCGTCCCGTTCTTCCGCATAGCGTTTGTCGACTTCCTGGAGTTTGCTCTTGAGGCTCTTGCCTTCCTTGTTTCTGCCAGGCTCCTGCTTGCGGTCGCAGCGGACGTCCATGACAACACCCGAGAGACCGCCGGGAACCACCAGGGAGGTGTCCTTGACTTCCGCCATCTTCTCGCCGAAGATGGCCTTCAGCAGGCGCTCTTCCGGTGCCAAATCGGTCTCGTTCTTCGGAGTCGCCTTGCCGACCAGAACATCGCCAGGCTTGACCTCCGCACCGACGCGGATGACGCCCTCGACGTCGAGGTTGTTGCGCTTTTCCTCGCTCTGGTTCGGAATATCGTGCGTGATGACTTCGGGACCGAGTTTGGTATCGCGTGCCTGAACGTCTTCAAGGCTGACATGGATGCTGGTGTAGACGTCTTCGCTGACCAGTTTTTCGCTGATGATGATGGCGTCTTCGTAGTTGTATCCGTGCCAGGACATATAGGCGACGTTGACGTTGCGGCCGAGGGCGAGTTCGCCCTGGTCGGTGCATGCGCCGTCTGCGAGAGCCTGGCCCTTTTCCACCTTGTCCCCGCGCTTGACGATGGGATGCTGGTTGATGAAGGTGGAGGCGTTGGAACGCAGGAACTTGTAGAGGTTGTAGACCTTGACGCCCGCCGGCTGCTTCTTCGCATCGGGATTGAATCCCACGGGAAGTTTGCCATCTGGAGTGACGATGATGCGCTCGGCGGTGGAGGAGGCGACGATGCCGGCCTCGTCAGCGGAGACAACGGCGCGCGAGTACTTGGCAATCACCTCTTCGAGGCCCGTCCCGATGATGGGGCGCTGCGCCTTGAGGAGGGGGACCGCCTGGCGCTGCATGTTCGCGCCCATCAATGCGCGGTTTGCGTCATCGTGTTCCAGGAACGGGATGAGGCCTGCGGCGGCGCTGATCATCTGCTTCGGGGAAACGTCAATGAAGTTGACGCGGTCGCGGTCGTAGACATCGGGTTCGCCGTGGAAACGTGCGAGGACCTTGGGATTGACGAAGTTGCCCTTGGCGTCCTGCGGAGCGTTCGCCTGTGCGATGATGTAGTTTTCCTCGCGGTCGGCGGTGAGGTATTCGATTTCGTTGGTGACGTGGGAGTGGACGACGCGGCGATAGGGGGTGTTGATGAAACCGAAGTCGTCGATTTTCGCGTAGAGTGCCAGAGAGGAAATCAGACCGATGTTGGGTCCTTCCGGTGTTTCGATGGGGCAGACGCGGCCGTAGTGGCTGGGATGGACGTCGCGGACCTCGAATCCGGCGCGTTCACGGGTGAGACCGCCGGGACCGAGTGCGGAGAGGCGGCGCTTGTTCGTCAGTTCGGAGAGGCAGTTGGTCTGATCCATGAACTGGCTCAACTGATTGCGCTGGAAGAACTCGCGAATGACGGAGGCCAGCGGTTTGGGATTGAGGAGACGGCTGATGGAGACATCGGCGGGATTGGAGACATTGGTGTTGTTTCCGCTGTCCTGAGGCTGGAACTTCTCGCGGAAGGCGGCATTCATACGGGAGAGTCCGAGGCGGCACTGGTTCTGGAGGAGTTCGCCGATGGTACGGATGCGGCGGCGTCCCAGGTGGTCGATGTCATCGATGGAGCAGACGTTCTGAGTGAGGCGCATCAAGTAGGCGGTGGAAGCGGCAATGTCCGCCTTGGTCAAATAGCGGCGGCTCTTCAGGTAATCCTGGAAGATGGCCACGGAAGCGCTGACCGTCTCACGCATCACGCTGCGAACAAACTCGCTGACGCGTGCGCGAAGGTCCGCATCCTTGGCGTCCTTCTTGCCCAGCAAATCTTCCCCGCGCAGGAAGGAAACGATGGCATTGCGCTTGGAACTCGCCAACGTCTTGAAAAGCGCGCCTGCCAACTTCTGTGCGGCTTCGCCTTCTTCACCAAAACTGGTCTTGACGAGATTCTCCAGGCTCTTTTGAGCATTCTTGAGATATTCCGCAAAGAGCCCCCCTGCATTGCGCGCGACATCGTTGATTTTGTTCGCGTCAAGGAAGAGATTCCAAACCTCTGCGACGGCTGCCTTGTCCACGGCGACGCCATTCTCCGCCCCCAGGTCGAAGAGCGCGGGGACTGCGACTTCCGGCGTGAGGAAGAGGTTGCGGAGGATGAACTCGTCTTCCAGGTTGTTGCGACCGCCCTTGGCGAAATCGTCGAGGAGCGATTGGAAGTGCGCGACGTTGTTGCGGATTTGCCGAAGGGTAAGTTTTCCCCACTTCTTGCGATTCTCCTCGTCGGAGTCGTCATCGCTGTAGAGGTTGTCCATATCGTCGAGCGGGGATTGGAAGAGGCGCATGATGAGGCGATAGCGTCCAACGCGTCCGAGGTCGTAGCGACGAGAGTCCTCAAAGGTACGGCTGAAGAGGAGTTTTGCGTTGTTGTCGGTCGCCTGGTCGGTGGGGCGAAGGATGCTGTAGATTCTCTTGCGAGCGTCTTCGGGAGTGATGTTCTGCCCGAGTTCCTTGTGTTCGTGAAGAACGCAACGGATGATGCTGTCGCCCATGCCGGCGGTATCGACGGCGGCGATGGTCTCGATGCCATATTCCTTCGCATCGTCCAGGTTTTGGGGGGAGAGGGAGGTGAGGCTTTCGATGAGAATCGTATCGGGGTCAGCGGGATCGCAGACATCGCCGACGGTGTAGACGCGGGAGAGGTCGTCGGGATCGAGGCTCTGGAGGTTTGCCAGAGGAACGTCCTTGACGCCAAGCCAGTGCGGGCAAATGAGGCCTTTGCCCTGGTCGAGGTCGAGGATATCGCTTTCGTCTTCGGTCGGCTTGCCAGAGGGTACGCTGAACATCGGGAGAACGCGGAGGTTTCCCTTGGAGTCGATGGTGGCGCGATGGTTGTTGCCGCGGAGGTAGAAGTTGCTGTAGACGGCGTCGAGCACCTCACGGTCGCTCTGCATTCCGAAAGCACGCAGGAAGGTACTGATGAGGAACTTGCGGCGGCGGCGCTTGCGGTCCAGATAGATGTACATCAAGTTGTTGGAATCATACTGGACTTCCAGCCACGAACCGTGGTCCGCGATGATTTTGTAGGAATAGAGGTCGCGACCGCTGGCGTGCTTGACCTTCTCAAAGCAGACACCGGGAGAACGGTGCAACTGGCTGACGATGACACGCTCGGCACCGCTGATGACGAAGGAGCCGCTCGGAGTCATCAACGGGATGTCACACAGGTGGACGGTCTCCTCTTTGACCGCCTTTTGTGGAAGGTGGAGGCGGAAGGTCGCGTAAAGCGCGCCCTGGTAGAAGCCGCCATCCTTGAGGCAATCCACGATGCCGATCTTCGGGTCGTCAATGCGATAACTGAGAAATTCGAGGCCGGAGGTGTTTTCTGCGGGATCGGAGGGGAAGGTGTCCTTGAAGACTTCCTGGAGTCCCTTGTATTCGCGCTTGTCGGCAGGGACGTCCTTTTGGAGGAACTCGTCGTAGGAGTTGGTCTGGATCTCAATGAGATCAGGGATGGGAAGGACGTCATGCAGACGGCCAAAACTGATGCGGTCGCTCATAGTGTATCGTTTCCGTTGGGGTGTCTGGCGCATTCCCCCGCTTGCAAGATCATTCAAGCCGAGAAAATACGTCCTGGTGAAAAAAACGTGTGTGGAAGAGGCCTAGGCCTCCATCGCCAGAGCAACTGGAAACGCCGCCGAGCGGCTCGTCTGCGGCAAAATGCACCGCAAAAACGGGATGCCGACATGCTGTCGGCCGCGTTGCCATCGCGTCTGGAAAAATCGCTCCGCCAACCTCGCTTGCAAAAGCGGTTGCGCGGTGCCCTCATGATATCGAGCATTCAGCAGCCTTCCTGGCTGCTCCCGAACTCAATTCCACCGGAGTCCTCACTTCCGGCGATGGCATATTCCCGAACACTCCCACACGCTGTATCAAGTGACAAGGACACTCGCCTACTGGCTCAAGAACACGCTCGTCAGCGCTTCCCGGACCGCATTCCGCCATCTGGAACACTGATCCACGCATCCCCGCCCTTCTCGCAGTGCAGGAGAAAAATTGATTTCGGCTCTTCTTTTACTCCCCAACCGATGGGGATTCCCTGCTCCCTCTGAAACACACCATCCGCGCGAGGAAAAATCTCCTTCGCGCGGCTGGCGGCACTCCAGCGCGGTCCTCGCGGACCACGCCGGATACAACCTCCGCTAGGGAGGCGCACTCTACTTGATTTCGACCTTCGCGCCAGCAGCTTCGAGCTGCTTCTTGATGGCCTCGGCCTCGTCCTTCGGGACGGCGGTCTTGATGGGCTTCGGAGCACCTTCGACCAGGTCTTTGGCTTCCTTCAGACCAAGGTTCGTGATGGCACGGACTTCCTTGATCACAGCAATCTTGTTTGCACCGAATTCGGCCAGAATGACGTCAAATTCCGTCTTCTCTTCTTCCGGAGCGGCTGCAGGACCGGCGGCAGGGCCAGCGGCAACGGCCACGGGGGCGGCGGCGCTAACGCCAAGGCGCTCTTCCAGAGCCTTCACGAGTTTGGAAGCTTCGAGAAGCGTGAGATTTTCAACGTAGGAGAGGAAACCCTCCATCTTGTCATCAACTTTAACGGTTTCGTCAGACATCGTTTATCCTCCGAGTCTTTTGTTAAGCGGTCTCTTGTTCTTTCTTTGCCTTGAAGGCATTCAACACGTACACAATGCTCGCAATCTTGGCGTTGATCGCGCGGACGATGCCGCTCGCCGGAGCCTGCAGCAGCCCAAGGATCTGTGCCTGGATGGCTTCCTTCGGGGGAAGGTCGCCCAAGGCCAGCGCGTCGGCGGTGTTCAACAGAGCACCTTCGACATACGCCATCTTGATCTTCACGCGTTCCTGCTTGTCCTTCGCGCTTTCCTTTGCGAACTCCTTGATGGCCTTGACCAGCGAAACAGGGTCGGGTCCACTCACCAGGGCGGTGTCTCCCTTGAGGGTGGCTTCCGCCAGTGCGGTGTAACCCAGTTTCTCGGCGGCTTTCTTGACCAGAGTGTTCGGAACCACGCGGCACGTACCCTTCAGCTCGTCGGAGCCGATCTTGGCACGGAAACCGTTGAGTTGGTTCGCGGAAATGCCCTGGTAACTGATCAGGATGGCGGACTTGCCTTCGAGAAGGCTCGCCACTTCCTGAACCATTTGAATCTTTTCGTTTCTCATGGTTATGCCTTGGCTCCTACTTTTGTATCCAGATGAATACCAGGACCCATCGTGGCACTGACGGTCCAGTTCTTCAAATAGACGCCCTTGCAGGTAGCGGGGCGAACCCTGATGATCGTGGCCAGAACAGCCTGCAGATTCTCAACCAGTTTCCCGGCCTCGAAAGAGAGTTTGCCAACAGGAAGTGCGACGCAACCGCCCTTGTCGGTACGGTATTCCACACGACCGGCCTTCGCCTCTTTCACCGCAGTCGCCATGTCTTCCGTGACCGTGCCGGTCTTCGGATTCGGCATCAAACCGCGAGGACCGAGGACACGGCCCAACGTTCTGACCTGCTTCATGGCCGCCGGAGTCGCAATGAGAACATCAAACTCCAACCAACCACCTTTCATCTTGTTGATCAATTCCTCGAAGCCAACCTCGTCGGCACCGGCTTCCTTGGCCTTGATCGCGAAATCCCCTTCAGCCACCACACAAACGCGAACGCTCTTGCCCGTCCCGTTCGGGAGAACCATAGCGCCACGGATTGTCTGGTCAGACTGTTTGGGATCGATACCGAGACGGAAGGCAACTTCCACCGTCTCATCGAACTTCTTGGAGGAGGGCATGGACTTCAGTACCGCGACGGCCTCTTCAATCGAGTACGCCTTGGAACGGTCCACCTTGGCGAGGCGTTCACGATAAAGCTTACTTCTCTTCATCGACCACCTCGATGCCCATACTCCGGGCTGTTCCGCTGATGACCCTCACTGCTGCCTCCAGAGACCTCGAGTTCAAGTCCGCCTTCTTGATTTCGGCGATTTTCTCCACGTCCTTGCGGGTGACCTTGCCAACCTTCTCGCGACCGGGGTTGTGCGCCGCCGTCTCGAGACCCGCGGCTTTCTTCAAGAGAACGGCCGCCGGCGGGGACTTGGTGATGAACGTGTAGGACTTGTCCTGGTAGACAGTGATGACAACCGGGATGATCAGTCCCTGGTCTTTCTGGGTCGCAGCGTTGAACTTCTTGCAGAAGTCCATGATGTTGACGCCGGCCTGGCCGAGCGCCGGTCCGACCGGCGGGGCGGGGTTGGCGGCACCTGCAGGAATCTGCAAACGCACTGTAGCTGTGACTTTTTTTGCCATAACTATCTCACACCTTCACGGATGTGATGCAAACGGGCAGGTATTCTCCCACATGCCGTGTTCCTAATTGTTTACAAAATTGGGACGCCCTGGTCAATCAGGACGCCTCACCTGCCCAAAATCCAATTCCACAGGAACACCGCGCCCAAACATGTGCACGGTGATCTGCAGTTTTTGACGTTCGTTGTCTACCGCCTCGATCGTGCCCTCGGAACCCAGGAACGGTCCTTCGTCAATGATGATGGTTTCCCCAACATTGAAGATGACTGCAGGCCGCGCCTTCTCCTCCTGGCTTTCTTCCTGGTTCTGGAGCATGTCGGCAACCTCTTTGTCCGTGAGGGCAACGGGTTTCTGTCCGCCAAGCAGTCCAATGACTCCATTGGTTTCCCGTAGGAAAGAGACGTTTTCCGAAAGCCATTTGTCCGCTTCGTCCTTGAGACGAATGCGGATGTAGACGTATCCCGGGAAGAGCTTCTGGATTTTTTCCACCATCTTGCCGGCGGAGTTGCGCTCCTGGATGCGGCGGAAGGGGATGGTCAACTCGTAGACGCCGCTGACCAGTCCGTTGAATTTCCCGTGGTATTTTACGTCATCCCCTTCTGCGAGCGGAATGACGTTCGCGACGTCACGACTGCATTTCGCGCTCAAAGTTGCGAGCACGGCCAATTCGTGACCCGACATCACCTGCATCACATACCAGCGGATGTTGTTGTCGTTGTCCATGTCTGTGGTATCCTTCCAGAAGCCAGTCCTAACCCACCGTGATGTACTTGACGGCCAGTTCGCAGACCCAGTCCGCGACCATCACAAAGAGGGTCACAAGAATCATGGTGGTGATAACAACCACCGTGGACTCATAAAGTTCATGCCCCGTCGGCCACGTGCATTTCTTGAGTTGCTCAATGGTCTCGTCGTAGAACTTCTGGATAGCGGTGATGGGGTTGACCATAAAACCTGGTTCCTTGGCTGCTGTCAAATCCGGAATGGATACCGGACCTGAATCCGGAAACTGGGGTGAAACACCCTAGGATTCCCTACATAAAAAATGGCAGGTGAAGCAGGCCTCGAACCTACGACCTGCGGTTTTGGAGACCGCCGCTCTACCAACTGAGCTATTCACCTGCGTAACTCTTCCCCTGCCCTGTCGGAAATCCCTTCCGTCAGGTCAGGGTGCCAAACACGAACTAGCGGGTTTCGCGATGGACCGTCTTCTTCTTGTCGAAGGGGCAATACTTCTTGAGTTCCAGACGTCCAGGGGTATTCCGCTTGTTCTTGTCAGTGGTATAATTTCTGCGCTTGCACTCGGTGCAGGCTAAAATGACTATCTCGCGAGGCATATTCGTTCGCCTTCCTGGGTACCAGGACGCCAAACTTGCGTTTGACGTCCCGGGGCTGAGGTTCGATGGTCCGATTACTCGATGATTTCGGCAACCGTACCGGCACCAACGGTGTGACCGCCTTCGCGGATGGCGAAGCGAAGACCCTTCTCCATGGCGACGGGGACGATCAGTTCAACGGTCATGGTGATGTTGTCACCAGGCATGACCATCTGGGTGCCTTCGGGGAGTTCGCAGACGCCGGTCACGTCGGTCGTGCGGAAATAGAACTGCGGACGATAGCCCTGCATGAACGGGGTGTGGCGTCCACCTTCTTCCTGCTTCAGAACGTACACGGAGCACTGGAACTTGGTGTGCGGGGTGATGGTACCCGGCTTTGCGACAACCTGACCGCGCTCAACGTCTTCTTTCTTGGTACCGCGGAGGAGCGTACCGACATTGTCACCAGCCTGGCCTTCCGCCAGCAGTTTGTGGAACATTTCCACGCCCGTAACGGTCGTCTTGGAGGTCGGACG
>JAFRLI010000103.1 GCA_017431255.1 Victivallales bacterium | reverse complement strand
GAACACAAAGCCGTCACAGAGGCGCATTTTCTGGAGACACGTTCCTTTTTGTTCACCTTGATTTTGACGACGTTTTTGGCGTGTGGAGTCTGGTTCCTGAGGTTGCCGTCTGGCGTGGCGTCCGTTCTGTACAAATGTTATTTCTGCATAGGCGGCTACTGCATATTACGCTTGGCGACCTCGGTGCTGGGGCACATTGCCGGATACTTCAAAGATCTCGCCAAGAAGAAAGGCGCCACCTACGACGAACTGCTCATTGACTTGCTCCTGAGTTGCAGCAAGGTCACGCTTTGGTCCGTGGCGATCCTGTTCGGCGCACAAAACATCTTCGGGCTGAACATCAGTTCGATTCTCGCCGGTGCTGGCGTCCTCGGGCTTGCCATCGCCTTCGCGGCACAGAACACCATCTCCAATATCTTCGGTGCCATCTCCCTCATTTTGGACAAACCATTCAAAATCGGAGACATGATTCAGGTGGACGGGGATACCACGAAGGCGGGCATTGTCGTCGCCATTGGTTTGCGTTCGACGAAGGTGCGCTCCCTGGACGGAATGCTCTGGTTCATCCCCAACAGCGAACTCTCCGCCAAGTCCATCCGCAATGTTTCCCGGCGCCCCAACTTCAAACACAGTTTTGACATCGGTCTGACCTACAGCTCCAGCGGCAACCAAATCCAGCAGGCGCAGGACATTCTGCGCGAAGCACTGGAGGAATGCCCGCTCATCGATTCCGCCAAGCAACCCAGCCTCATCCATTTCACGGAGTTCAAGGACTGGTCGCTCAACATCAACGTCATCGTCTGGTTCCAGACGACCTCCTTCCTGGAGTTCATGAAAGAGCGCGACCAACTCAATCTCAAGATTCTGGAACGATTCAACGCCGCTGGTCTCAACTTCGCGTTCCCCAGCAACACGACCTATCTGGCTGGCACTTCGGCCCCGCTTCATCTCATCCAGGACAATCCCAAGCCATGAAACACGCCGCCGTCCTGCTCTTGCTCCTGCCGCTCTGGCTTCACGCGCTGACGTTCCATGAACTGCAGTCCACATCTCAGGTTCGCATTACCGCACCGAGCGTGGAAGAGGTCCGCAACATCGGTCGCTACGTGAACGCCTGCTTTCTTCTCGTGGACGAGGCACTTGGCGTGCAGGGGGAACCGCGTTCGTTAGTGACGGTGGAGGAAAAGACGGAGGCCGCACGCGTTCACTGCGAAGAACTCTCCGTGACGTTCGGTCAAGGAGCCGGGATGCTGGAGTTCACGGAGGCGGTGATGCGAGTCCTGTTGATGCGTCGCAGCCAGGACATGTTCGCGGGGCGCGGAGCAGGGGGGCCTCTTTGCCAATTTATGGCGGCCGGGCTGGCGCACCGCCAGACGATGCGGGTTCGCAACGCCTGGGGAGACGCTCCCAACCTGGATTATTTGCCGGCGCGTTTCCTGTACTCCAACGGGATATTTCCGGATCTGCACAAATTGATGACAGCCCCCGTTCCCGTCGATTTCACGAACCTGTTCCAAATCTATGCGATGCACTGCGATTTGCTGATTACGGCACTGGAACACCTGACTTCCACGAAGGGCGGCCCCCGTCGAAAAAACACGTTCTTGCGGGAATTGCTGGAGATGGACGCCTTTGGACGCGCACCCGCCGAGGCGGCGAACTTTGTCCTGGCAAGCCATCTACCGAAGGGGACGGCACCGCAATGGTGGTACCAGCAGCAGGTGCTGCGACAAGTGCGCCAGGAACGCATGGGCAGCGGGGTGGAAAGAATCGTTGCACGTGTGGAGGAATTGGGAAGCCTGCCCGTGGTGGATGCAACCTCGATGGAAGGGGTCGCATATGTCCCGTTGGAGGAGGCACCGCAGGCCTTCAAGGACCTCAAATTGGATCGTCAGGCGATTACGACGCGACGACGCCAGTTCCTGGAACTCTCCCGCCTTGCGCCGCCTCTGCTGCGGGATTCCCTAGAGGCTTTCTCCATCGCACTCGGGGAGTTGCAGGACGGCAATCCCAGAAAATACCGCCAGGGCCTGCGTCATGCGCGCGCGGCCTTCGAGGCAGCAGTGGCACGGCAGAAGCGCGTGGATGCCTTCATGGACGAGTTCGAACGCGGCTACGTCCCCGTCGGCGTCCGCTTCGAACCATATCTGGAAATCGAAAGGCGTTACGACGCACTCCACAAATCCCTGTTCCATCTCCCCTTTGACACCACGGCCCAGTAGCACTTTGAAAATTTAGTCGTATTTCCGAGTAAATTTTCCATAGAGGTAGTTGCAAAACTCATTTTGGAGTCCACAGAACACACAGAATACACAGAATGCAATCCGCCGCTTCGCTGCGGCTTGCACTTTGTATTATGTTTTATATCAAGTGTTTGGTCGCGAGTAGCGCGGACGAACATGTCTGTGTATTCTGTGTATTCTGTGGACTTCAAAAGAGTTTTGCAATTATCTCCATAAAAAGGAAAAGT
>JAFRLI010000102.1 GCA_017431255.1 Victivallales bacterium | reverse complement strand
TTTTGAGATAATTGCAAAACTCTTTTGAAGTCCACAGAATACACAGAATACACAGACCAGTTTGTCCGCGCTACGCGCTGCCAAACACTTGATATAAAACAAAATACAAATTGCAAGCCGCCGCAAGCGGCGGATTGTATTCTGTGTGTTCTGTGTGTTCTGTGGACTCAAAAATGAGTTTTGCAACTACCTCTTTTGAGTATTTTGAGAATCCGCCCTGGTGTGGTTTCGAGTGGCTGTATTTCATAGGAGGGGGGATGCTCCAAGAAAAAAACATCAAACCATATTGCAATCCCAATATTTGGGGATACATTTTCAAATTGGAGTTTTTTTGTTTTGTCATTCACCATAAAAAAGAGTAAAACGATGGACGCTTCTGTTGAAACCTCTGTGCTGACCTTTCCCATGCCCACCTATTTTATGTTTGGCCTGTACCTTGTTGGTATGGTGCTGGTGGGGTTGATTTGGTACAAGAAATCTGACGATGTCGAGACGTATGTTTTAGGCGGTCGTGGTCTGGGGAGTTGGGTGACCGCGATGTCGGCGCAGGCGTCGGATATGTCGGGCTGGCTGCTGATGGGGTTGCCGGGTGCGGTGTATGCTCGCGGCATGGGCGAGGCCTGGATTGGAATTGGTTTGGCGACAGGCACGCTGTTCAACTGGTGCTACGTTGCGTCGCGCCTGCGTGTTTATACGGAGCGCACGAACAGCCTTACCATCGCTTCCTATCTTGGAAAGCGCTTTGACGACCCGACGGGGCTCATCCGCAAGATTGTCGCCCTCATTACCTTCGGATTCCTGACGGTCTATGCGGGGTCTGGTCTGGTGGCTTCTGGCAAACTCTTCCAGGAGATGTTCAATATCCAGTACCAGACGGCGGTTATCATCGGCACGCTCGTCATTCTGGTCTACACTCTCACAGGCGGCTATCCTGCTGTCTGCTGGACGGACTTCTTCCAGGGCTGCCTGATGTTCTGCACTCTCGTCATCGCGCCAATTGTGGCATTGCAGTATCTGCATCCCTCTCTGATTTCCTCAGTGGATCATGCGGTCGTGAACACGATTGCCGCATTCGGCGTGAAAGGCACGGTGGATCCTGCGAATGTCGCGTCTGTTTCGCGCACGGTTCCTTTGAATTTGCTGCCGTACTCGTGGGCGGGGTTGATCCCCATTCTCTCTGCTGCTGTATGGGGTTTGGGATACTTTGGGCAACCGCACATCATCACTCGTTTCATGAGCATCAAGTCCCACAAGGACCTTCCGAAGGCAACTACCATCGCCATGATTTGGGTCGTCATCTCCCTGGGCGCGGCCGTCCTCATCGGTCTTCTCGGCGTCCCGATGTTCAACTCCCCCGTTTTGACGGGCGGCGAACAGGAGAAGGTCTTCCTCAAGATGATTTCCAAACTCTTTACGCCCTGGATTGGCGGCATTATGCTGGCGGCCATTATGGCGGCCATCATGTCTACTATCGACTCCCAGTTGCTTGCCTCGTCTTCCATGCTTTCCGAGGACATCTACACCGCCATCCGCAAGAATGCAAGCGAGCGTGAAATGCTGAACGTGAACCGCGCCTTGGTGTTCATCATCACGGTGTTGGCATTCTTGATGGCAATGTGGCCGAATGACACGATTTTCGGACTGGTTTCCTTCGCGTGGGGCGGGTTCGGTGCAGCATTTGGCCCCGTGGTTCTGATGTCGCTCTACAGCCGTCGCATGACCTGGGTTTCTGCGCTGGCGGGCATGATTGTCGGAACGGCCGTGATGCTGACGTGGAAGTTCCTGGGGACGTCCTCGCTGGAATGCGCCCCGTTCTTCAAGTCGATGTACGAGATTCTGCCTGGTTTCATGGCAAACCTGGTCACCATTCTGATCATCAACCTGTTCCACAAGGAAAACCGCCAGAACGTGCTCGACGACTTTGATTACGTTCAAAAGGTTGTCCACGACAGCGCGGCCGAATCGAAATAGCCATCTAGGAGAAGGAGCATTCTCATGAAATCCACTCTGCGTTTTCTTGGTATTCCCCTGCTGTTGCTCGGTCTGGTTCTCCATGCGGATGAAACGCTGATGGGGAAGGGCGACAAGCCCAAGGAGATCTACGGCATTGAACTGCCCGCCGTCCTCCCGAAGGTCAATGAAAAAGAAATTGAAACTTTCAGCAAGAACAGTGATAATGCCGAACTGCTTGCAGCTTATCGCGAAGTCAATGATGCCAAGCGGCAACTCGTTCCCGACGGCGACCCCAAGGACGCGAAGGTTGCAAAAGCTCGTGCTCGCTACGAAAAGGCAAAGAAGTCTTTATTCTCCAAGGCAAAGAAAGCTCTCCGCCCCGCACAGCACGATATCGAAAAGGTCGAGAAGCCTCTGGCACGCCTCAAGCAACGTGTCGAACAGGCAGAAGCACGGGGTGACGATAAGGAATCTCTCAAACTCAGCCAGGAAGTGCAAAAACTTCAGGCTGAGTTTGACCACGCCCAGAAAAAGGCCGATCTAATCTATTATTTTCTTATGAAAGCCGACGATGAAACCAATGTTGCACCAGACCCTATGGGCGATGATAGCTCTGAAAAAGATAAAAAACACAACCGAAACAAGAAGGGAAAGAAGAGCAAGAAGAAAAAATAGCTGCTAGCACTAGACGGGCTAGCAGCATGGGGGCCGTGCAGACGCACGGCCTTGCAAAACCTAGTTGAGGCCTCTAGCACATCTAGCACCTCTAGCACCTCTAGAGTGGAACCCCTAAGGAGTTCGTTTTCATGTCGAAAACCGTTGTGAGTTTGAACGGCGAGTGGGATTTGTCTTGGATAGACCCAGAGAGTGGTGCTGGTGTGCATTTGCTGGCACCCGTGCCGGGCGAGGCGGAGCATGCGTTGGAGAAAGCGCATCTGTTTGGCGACTGCCTGCCTCCCGATAAAATGGACGCGATTCTTCCGCTGGCACCTATCACCTGGGAGTATTCCCGTACATTTGAAACCCCGAAGTTCTCCGAAGGCGATTCGGTTTTCCTCGTCTTTGATGGAATCAACTGCAATGCGGAAGTATTCCTCAACGGTTCGCAAATCCTCTCTTGCCAGAACTCGTTTCTTCGCTACGAGGCGGATGTCACGAGTTTTTTGCGGCACGGGGGACGCGAAAACCATCTTCTGGTACGTATCCTTCCTGACAATTCAAACGAGGCAAAGTCCGATTCGTCGGTGATGCCCTATGTCGGACGGGGCGGCAACATTCGCAAACCGCGTTGCTGCTGGGGATGGGATAACGCGCCTGATTTGCCAGCACGTGGCATTTGGCGGGATGTCTCCTTGCAAATCCGTCCGCCGGTCCGTCTGGAGGAAGTCTATTTCTACACGCGGCAACTTTTGGCGGACCAGGCGGACATCGGCATCCAGTGGACCATTCACGTCCCGGCAGATGACCTCGCTGGACTGCAAATCCAATACACTCTTCAGTACGGCGATACCATCTCGCTCGAAGGAATCCAGCCCGTTTACCGCCGATTCGGCACCATCCATGTCGCGCTTCCCAATCCGCACCTCTGGTGGCCGGTAGATTGCGGGGACCCTTGCCTTTATCGCCTCACTGTCAATGTCTGTCTGGAAGGAAAAGTTCTGGATTCCTACAGCCAGGAAGTCGGCGTCCGGGTCATTGAATTGAAGCGGACGGACGTCATCAATGAAAAAGGGGAAGGCAAGTTCCATTTCTACGTGAACGGGACTCCCGTGTACATTCGTGGCACGAATTGGAAGGTGGTAGACGCCTGGAACTCTCAGGCGGCAGCACGTACCATTCCTGCTCTGGAACTGGCGGAAAAATGCAATTGCAACATGATTCGCGTCTGGGGCGGCGGCATCTACGAACCGAAGGCGTTTCTGGACTGGTGCGACCGCCATGGAATGCTCGTCTGGCACGACTTTATGCTCGCCTGCGAGGTTCCGCCACACGATGAACGCCTTGAACAGGAACTTCTGCGCGAGGCCAGCCAGGTCGTAAAAGACGCCCGCAATCATCCTTGCCTGGCGCTATGGTGCGGCGACAACGAAGGCGACAACTCCTTCCTCTGGAACAACGTCCCCGACACGATAAAGCCGTCCGACAATCGCGCCACGCGATTCTGCTTCCCCGAGGCCGTTCTGCGGCATGACCCCTGGCGCGACTACATTCCCAGTTCTCCCTACATTCATGATTCCGTCTTCCCGGACCGCGCCTCCCGCCATGATTATCCCAACTACCAGCGCATGGTTCCCGAACAGCATCTCTATTATGACCTCGACCGGGAGAATCCCGATTTCCGCCCGTTCTTCGAGTACTCCCGCGCCTGCTTCATCAGCGAAACGGGACCCATGCACTACAATCCCATGAGCGAAAGCATCGACTTGCTCGAACGAGAACTCCCTCGCTTGCGACGCCTTTGGGACGAGGATAGTTATCACGGCCCCGAGACCCAACCCCATCAATCCGACGGCTATGCGTACACCTGGCTCCATGGCGCCATCCGTCACACGCAATTCTGGTTTGGAAAGGAGTACATCCCGTCTTTGGACAATCTGCCCGATTTCGTGGAAGCCGTCAATCTTGCCTCTGCCTTCAATTACAAGTACGCCATTGAGCGTTTCCGCATGCAGAAATGGCGTCGTTCCGGCATCATTTGGTGGAGTCTCTGCGACATGTGGCCGATGGGGTTCAACTACTCCCTGGTGGATTATCATTTTGTCCCGAAACTCCCGTTCTGGTGGATTCGCGCTTCCCAGCAACCCGTGCTTTTCGCAGGGGAAAACCTTTCGTCGGAGAAGCTTCGCCTGCACGTCATCAACGACACGCTCCAGCCCGTCAACGGTCTTTGCACGCTTCTGCGCATTGCACCCGATGAAACGGAGACCTGCATTTGGTGCAAGGCGTTCCAGGCACGCCCGAATGAACGTTGCGTCTTCATCGACAATGCGGACCTTCCGCCAGGACTTTACGTTCTTGACTGGGGCTTCGGTGTCAACCACTTCACTGTCGGCGATGTACCATATTGCCGCGAAGATTGGCACGGCTATCGAAAGTACCTGGAAAAACGGTATCGCGCCTAGGCTTTTTGCGGGGTGTCCATTTGTTGTTTCGGGAACGAGGGATTACATTAGAGGTAATTGCAAAACTCTCATCCCAACCGCCTTCACGGCGAGGCGCGATGGCTTCATCGCCCAGACTCAGCGTGGTCACTACGCTTCGCTTTCGCTCTTCGCCCTCGCTTGCGGCGTTTTGGCGGTTGGTCGGTAGTTTTGCAATTGCCTCATTAAGTAACAGGAGATACTTGCAAAACTTCCGTTCCCCGGCTTTTGCCTCGTGGAAAGGTGAGATTTGCGAGGATTTTCTTAGAACGCGCTGACAGGCGCATCACAATTCAGGAGTCAGAAATGGTAGAGAAACTGAAGAAGTCGGAATGGTTCCAGGGCCGTCGTGGTCCTGTGGTGCTGGTCATCATGGATGGTGTGGGATTTGGCAAGTATGCGGATGGTGACGCAGTTGCCGCCGCCTCGAAGCCCACTTTGGATTGGATGCTCGCCAATTGCCCGAACACCAAACTGAAGGCACACGGAACCGCCGTCGGTCTTCCCAGCGACGCTGACATGGGAAACTCTGAGGTCGGCCACAATGCCATGGGTTCCGGACGCGTTTTCGACCAGGGCGCGAAACTCGTCTCCAACTCCATCTCCTCGGGTGCAATGTTCCAGGGCAAGTCCTGGCAGGAAATCGCCGGCAACGTCATCCAGAACAATTCCACTCTCCATTTCCTGGGGCTCTTCTCCGACGGCAACGTCCACTCCCATCTGGACCACCTCAAGGCGATGATGCAAGAGGCGG
>JAFRLI010000101.1 GCA_017431255.1 Victivallales bacterium | reverse complement strand
GGGTGGCCCAGCAGGTGTGCGCGATGCCGCACGTTTCAGGATTCGGCTCCGTTTCCTGTAATTTTGCTTCAAGATTGCGGACTTTTCCGACGGCTTTCACCGTTCGCAATTCCTTCCCTGCCAACGTCACGCCCGCTGAATCGTACCCACGATACTCCAGACGCTTCAACCCCGAAATCAGAATCGACGCTGCACGCCCCGTGCCCGTATATCCAATGATGCCACACATCTGCAATTGCCTTTGTTTTTCGTGATTTCTTCTATTAGATTATTACATTAATATAATTTTTTTTGTCCATTTTACAAGTTTTTATCCATTAGATTTGTCCATTATCAGGGCACCCGAGGGCGAGGGATATGACCGCGCAGAGCGTGACCTGCAAAACCGATACCCTGCAATGCGTTGCTACATAAGGGAGCGCGGATCGATGTCGGCGTAGACTTCAATGCCTTTTGGGAATGGGACGCCGACGATATTTTTGCGAAGGGTGTGGACGAGTGCCCAGACGGGACCGCCGCGAAGGAGGAGTTGGAAGCGATAGTTTGTCTTGATTTTCGCGAGCGGAGCGGGCATGGGGCCGATGACTTGGACCCGCTTGTCCAATTGGGGAAGGAGTTTTGCGGTGAAGTCCTGGGCGGCGAGGCGAGCCTTGTCCTCGTCGGTGCTTCGGAAATGGACGATTGCCATGTGGGAGGCCGGAGGGAAGTCAAGGGCCTTTCGTTCGGGGAGTTCCTGGTTGTAGAATGCGAGATAGTCCTGATGCATGGCGGCCTGCAGCGCGAAATGGTAGGGGGTATAGGTCTGGACGATGACGAGCCCTGGACGGTCGCCGCGTCCCGCGCGTCCCGCGACCTGGGTGATGAGTTGGAAGGTGCGTTCGCCTGCGCGGAAATCGGGGATGTGGAGACCCGAATCCGCCTGCAAGACGCCCACGAGAGTGACATTGGGAAAGTCCAGGCCCTTGGCAATCATCTGGGTCCCGATGAGGATGTCGATTTTGCCCGAGCGGAAGTCATCGAGGACCTTGCGGTAGGAATCCTTCGTGGTCATGGTGTCGGAATCCATGCGTGCGACATGGGCTCGTGGGAAGGTCCCCTTGGTGAGTGCCTCGATTTTTTCGGTGCCGACGCCCGTGTAGCGGATGGCGTCTGAGCCGCATTGCGGGCAGACTTTGGGGGCCGGTTTGGTTTCGCCGCAGAGGTGGCATGCGAGGATGCCAGCGTCGCGGTGGTAGGTGTGTGAGATATCGCAGGAGGCGCATTTGGAGATGTAGCCGCATTCGGGGCACATCATCTGGGTCGCGTAGCCGCGTCGATTGAGGAAGAGGATGACTTGCTCGCCCTTGTGGAGACGGTCGTTCACCTTTTCTTTCAGGCGCGAGGAGAACAACTGGGCCCGTCCAGCGGACGCAGTTTCATCGACCATATTGACGAGTTCGATGGTGGGGAGTGTCGAGCCGTCGATGCGGTCCTTCATCTGGAGAAGTTTGTACCGTCCCTGCTGGCAGTTGTAGTAGGATTCCAGGGAGGGGGTCGCGGAGCCGAGGACCACCGTCG
The DNA here is from genome assembly GCA_017431255.1 of Victivallales bacterium. Lineage (GTDB taxonomy): Bacteria > Verrucomicrobiota > Lentisphaeria > Oligosphaerales > Oligosphaeraceae > RGIG2581. The sequence goes on along the minus strand of JAFRLI010000101.1, from coordinate 10,408 downwards.
CACCTTCGAACTTCCCGCGGACGACGGCGACATCGCGGGCGTTGTGGCGCGGCGCTTCTTCCTGCTTGTAGGTATTTTCGTGCTCTTCGTCGACGACGATGAGTCCGAGGTTGCGGAAGGGTGCGAAGAGCGCGGAACGTGCGCCGACGGCGATTTTGGAACGGCCCTCGTTGATGCGGGTCCATTCATCGAAACGCTCTCCGTCGCTGAGACCTGAGTGGAGGACGGAGACCTGGTCGCCGAAACGCCGTCGAAAACGGTCGCAAGTTTGAGGGGTGAGGGAGATTTCGGGGACGAGGACGATGGCTTCGCGGCCAAGTTCGAGGCAGTGCTGGATGGCCTGGAGGTAGACCTCGGTTTTGCCGGAGGCGGTAACGCCGAATAGAAGGAAGACCTGGGCGTCCTTGGCATCGAGGGAATGGTCAATTTCGGCGAGCGCGTCGGTTTGCTGGGGGGTGAGGCGCTTGCGGCTGTCGGGCTGCACGATGTCGTCCAGGAAGGGGTCGCGGTCTTCGACGCGTTTTTCCTTGACGACCCAGCCTGCCGCGAGGAGTTTGTCAAGCACGGCGGTGGAGACGTCAGCCTTTTGGAGTAGGGTTGCCTGGGGCATGGGACCGCCCCGCAGGAGCACGCGCAGGACCTCCTGCTGTTTTGGAGTGAGGTCGTTGTCCTTGTATTCCTTCATCGCCTTCTGGGTCATCAGGACGTACAGGACCTGCTTGTGCTTCATTTCCCCGCTGCGGACCACGGAGGGAAGGAGCACGCGCAACGAGTGCTCCTTCGGGCAGCAGTAGTATTCGGAAATCCAGTCCCCGAGTTTGAGGAGCATTTCGGGGATTTGCTCGCTTTCCCGTTCAATGGAGAGAATCGGACGCAGCGTCGGCCGTTCCGACCATGTCTTCAGCCGCAAAACGTACCCGCTGCGCGTGCTTGACTGCAACGGGACGCAAACACGCACGCCTGGACGGATTCGCTCCAGCAACTCCTCGGGAATTGCGTAGTCGAACCCGTGGTCCAGGGATGTTTGGAATAGAACCTCCGCGATTCTCGGTTGCGGCGTGGTCTCCTGCATCTTCCCTCCAGTCCCCGTCGTTCCCTAGCAGGATTTGCGAATGCGTTCGATGAGCGCGTTCGTGGAGGAGTCGTGCTTGGGGGCTTCCTTGGAGGAGAAGTCGTGGAGGATGTTTTTGGCGAGGACTTTGCCGAGTTGGACGCCCCACTGGTCGAAACTGTAGATGTTCCAGATGATGCCTTGGCAGAAGATTTTCTGCTCGTAGAGTGCCATCAGGATGCCGAGCATGCGCGGGGTGAGGGCGTCTGCGAGGAGGGTGTTGGTGGGGCGGTTCCCGTCGAAGGTCTTTTGAGCAGCGAGGGCATTGGAGAGTTTGGGTTCCTCGGCCTTGACCTGTGCGGTGGTCTTTCCAAACGCGAGTGCTTCCGTCTGTGCGACGAAGTTCGCGAGCAGTTTCTGGTGGTGGTCACCAACGGGTGCCTGGGAGCGGCAGAAGCCGATGAAGTCAGCGGGGATGAGTTTGGTTCCCTGGTGCAGGAGTTGGAAGAAGGAGTGCTGGCTGTTGGTGCCGGGTTCGCCCCAGACGATGGGACCCGTCTGCCAGGAGACTTTCTTGCCGTCGCGCCCGACGGATTTGCCGTTGGATTCCATATCCACCTGCTGCAGATGTGCGGCGAAGCGGTGCATTCCCTGGTCATAGGGGAGGATGGCGTGGGTTTGCGCACCGAAGAAGTTGTTGTACCAGACACCGAGAAGCGCCATGACGACGGGGAGGTTCTGCTCCAGTTTCGTCGTGCGGAAATGTTCGTCCATCGCGTGCATGCCGTCCAGGAACGCGAAGAAGTTTTCGGGACCGATGGCGAGCATGATGGGCAGTCCAATGGCGGAGCACATGGAGTAGCGGCCGCCGACCCAGTCCCAGAACTCAAAGGCGTTCTTCGGGTCGATTCCGAACTCAGAGACGGCGGGGATGTTGGTCGAGACGGCGACGAAATGACGCGCGACGGCCTGGATGGTTCCGAAGGAACTGACAATCCAGTTGCGGGCGGTGTTGGCGTTCGTCATGGTTTCCAGCGTGGTGAAGGTTTTGGAAGCGATGATGAAGAGGGTTTCCGCAGGGTCCATTCCCTTGAGGGTGGAGGCCATGTGGTAGCCGTCCACATTGGAGACGAACTCGACGCGCAGGTTCGGGTCCGCGTACTGCTTGAGTGCTTCGACAGCCATCTTGGGGCCGAGGTCGCTGCCGCCGATGCCGATGTTCACGACGTTGCGGATGGGCTTGCCCGTGAATCCGAGCCATTTCCCCGAACGTACTTCATTGCTGAAAGCCTCCATTTTCTTGAGGACGGCGTTCACGGCCGGCATGACGTTCTTGCCGTCCACCTTGATGGGGCGGTTCGAGCGGTTGCGAAGGGCGATATGCAGGACGGCGCGCCCTTCGGTTTCGTTGATTTTCTTTCCCGAGAACATATCCGCGCGCGCTTGCTCCAGTTTGGCCTCACGTGCCAGCGCGAAAAGAAGTTGCATGGTCTTTTCGGTAACGCGGTTCTTGGAGTAGTCCAGGAGAAGATCCTCGAATTGGAGGCTCATCTTTGCCGCGCGCTTCGGGTCCTTGGCGAACAGGTCGCGCAGGTGGAGGTCCTTGACTTCCTTGTAGTTCTTCTCGAGGTCTTTCCAGGCTTTGGTCTCGGTAATCATCTTGACTCCTTCAGGTGTTGAACAAATTACAAGCGAACAGGGATTCCCATTCGCGCCAAATCATGTTTGATGCCAGAGCAGGTGTATTCTCCCGAATGCACCATGGAGGCGACGAGTGCGGCGGAGGCGTGCCCTTGCGTGAATGCGTCCGCAAGATGCTGCACGGTACCTGCTCCGCCAGAGGCGATGACAGGGACGTTGACCGCGTCGGAAATCATCCGCGTAATGGTCAGTTCGTAGCCCTGGCGCACGCCGTCCGTATCAATGGCGTTCAGGCAGATTTCGCCTGCACCGAGTTCGACCGCTCGTTTTGCCCAGGCGACGGCGTCCATTCCCATCGGCTGTCGACCGCCACGAATGACCACCTCGTAGCCAGAGGGAATCTCGGGGGTGACGGGCACCCGCTTGGCATCCAGCCCCAGCACGACGCACTGCCTCCCGAATGCGAGCGCCCCCTCGTGCAGCACCTCGGGGTGCAGGACCGCGAGGGAGTTGAGGGAGACCTTGTCCGCACCCGCGAGCAACGCCATCCGCATGTCCTCCACACTGGAGATGCCACCGCCCACCGAGAAGGGGATGAAGACACGCTTGGCGGTCTCTTCGACCATCTTGATGTCGATGGAGCGGTGTTCTGCGGAGGCGGTGATGTCGTAGAACACGAGCTCGTCCACGCCGTCGCGGGAATATTGTTCCGCAAGTTCGACGGGGTCGCCGACGTCGACGTTTCCTGCGAACTTCACTCCCTTGGTAACGCGCCCGTTGCGGACGTCGAGGCAGACGATGAGGCGATTCAGCAGCATGATTTTCCGTCCCAGGCTAAGAAGTTTTTGAGCAAAGCGAGGCCAGCGGCACCAGAGCGTTCTGGATGAAACTGGGTTCCGATGAGGGAGCCTCGTGCGACGGCCGATGTGAAATGCTTGCCGGCGTATTCGGTTTCGCCTGCGGTGTCCTGTGGGTTGGTGGGGGCGGCGTAGAACGAGTGCACGAAGTAGAATGCGGTATTGTCAGGAATGCCCTCGAAGACAGGGTGCGGATGGGGAACGTGGACGGCGTTCCAGCCCATGTGCGGCACCTTTACCCGCTCCTCCGCCGGGAAGGCAAACTCCACCACGGAACCGGGCACCAGCCCCAGACCCGCGACTCCACCGTCTTCCTCGCTGCGCTCCAGAAGCATTTGCATGCCCAGGCAAATCGCCAGGATGGGCTTGCCCGCCGCAAACGCCTCGCGGAGCACGCGGTCAAACCCGCGCCCGCACAGGCCTTCCATTCCACTTTTGGCGGAACCTACGCCCGGGAAGATGAGGCGGTCTGCACGCGAGGCTTCCTCGGCCTTGGTCACGACCTGGGCACCAGCTCCCAGGCGTTCAAAGGCCAGGCGAACGCTCGTCAAATTCCCGGCACCATAGTCCAATATCGCAATCATACGTCTGCTCCCATTGCGGACTTATGGCAAAAGCCCCTTTTGCCAAAGTCCTTGCTCGATTCCATGGCGATTTTGATACATTCTCAGAAAATCGTTTGCCAACTGGAATCGTGGTATTATATTTAGAGAGATGATTGAAAAACGTTTGCCCCGATTTTGGGGGACGTTTTGCAATTTGCTCTACAGATTGCGTAGTTCGCTTTAGCCCTTGCGGACGCGGTCAGAGTACGCGCCAGTACGGGTGTCAATGCGGACGACGTCGCCTTTGTTCACGAAAAGCGGCACTGCGATTTCGTAGCCGTTGTCGAGTTTTGCGGGCTTGGTGACGTTGGTGGCGGTGTCTCCGCGCGCACCGGGTTCGGTCTCGGCGATGGTCTTTTCCACAAAGATGGTGTTCAGCGTGATTTCGATGGGCTTGTTGTTGTGGAGAAGGACGTTGCACTCCATATCGTCGTCGAGGAAGTATTTGGCGTTGCCGAGGAGTTTTTCTTCGATGCGGAGTTCTTCGTTGTTTTCGTCGAGGAAGACAAAGATGCCATCGCCTTCGTCATAGGAGAAGTTGACGGTTTTTTCTTCGAGTTGCGGGGTGTCGATTTTATCGACAGATCGGAAGGTCTTTTCGAAGGTGAGGCCGGTGACCATGTTCTTGAGTCGGCAACGATAGAGAGCCTGCCCTTTTCCGGGCTTGCAGAAGTCGTATTCGGTGATAAGATAGGGGATGCCGTCCACTTCGATTTTGAGTCCTTTGCGCAGATCTGATGCTTCGTACATGGGATTTTCTCCTAAATGTGGCATTTTTTTGTTGATTCCGGCGGCGTCAATGCCATCAGTCGTCGGAAAAGAAAAACACATTAATATAATGGGTTAAGGTATGACTTTCAATCTAAACAGTGAAGAACATTCTGCCGCCGTGCTGGAAGTTCAGAAAAAAGCGGGGTATCATTTCCAAAATCAGGCGTTGTTGATGGAGGCGTTGACGCATCCGTCGTACGCGGCGGAACTCCCTCAGCAACCGGCCAAGCAAAACCAGCGCCTGGAGTTTTTCGGGGACGCGGTCCTGCAGATTATCCTGTCAAAATACCTGTTTGTGTCCTTGCCAGAGGCACAGGAAGGGACGTTGACACGGATGCGGTCGTATCTGGCGAACGAGGCTGCAACGGCGGACTATGCGCGTCGTCTGGGGTTGGACAAGGTGCTGTTGCTCGGAAAAGGGGAATGCACGACTGGCGGGCGGGAACGCACCTCCATCCAGGGCGATGCGTTTGAGGCCTTCCTGGGTGCAGTCACGCTCGACGGGGGATATGCTGCCGCACGGGCACTGGCGCTCTCCTTGATTCCACCGCTGGATGTGGTGGCGGAAAAACTGGTCCTGGAGGAGAACCCGAAGGGCGCGTTGCAGGAGTTCTGCCAGTCGCATCGCCTGCCTCGGTTGAATTACGAACTGCTGTCCAAAACAGGCCCCGTACATTCGCCGACATTCACGGTGCGTGTGACGGTCGGAAATCGCGAACTTTCGCGGGCAATCGGCCCCAATCACAAACAGGCGGAGCGCGAGGCTGCGATTCTTGCGTACAATGCCTTGGAGGCGGAACTTGCGAAGAGCCTTGCTTCCGCTACGGTCGTGCTGGACTTCGATGGCGTGCTCTGCGACAGCGTGCGCGAATGCTGCGCCTCTGCCTGGAAGGCGGCGCGAACCATCTGGCCGGACCTCTTTGAAGCGGAAATGCCCGACGAGGAAACCTACACCCGTTTTCGTCAGGTACGCCCATTTCTGGAGACGGGATTCGAGGGTATTCTGCTGCTCAAGATGGTGAAAGAGGACCAGCCCATTCTGGAATACGAGCAGAACCTCAAGGAACATTTCCAACGCATTCTCTATCAGTGGGAATTGACTGAGGAACAACTCCGAAAACTCTATGGCGACACGCGAGACCGTTGGATTCAGGAGGATTTTGATGGCTGGCTTGCCATGCATAGTTTCTACCCGGGCGTCATCTCCGCACTCTTCCGTGCTCGCGTCAATGGTTGCCGCGTTTATATCAGCACGACCAAGCAGGAACGGTTCGTGCAGGCACTCCTGAAACGCGCTGGCGTGGATTTCCCGCCGGAAAATATCCACGGTCTTGACCGCAAGGAGAAAAAAGAGGTGCTTCTGCTGCGCTTGTGCCAGGACCAGGAACGCACGCTCTATTTCGTGGAAGACCGTCTCAAGACCCTTCAGCGCGTCGCAGAAACCCCTGGTCTGGAAGAGGTCTCCCTCCATTTCGCCACTTGGGGATATATCACGCGACACGACCAGGAAAACGTTCGGCAGTTGTCGCGAATCCATCCCGTTTCCCTCACCGAGTTCACGCGTCGTTTCGGGAACGACGTTGCCCATTCGAAATGATTGGTGCGGGGGGTGTCTTGTCCGCAAGTAGGGCCTTTGCGGGAGAGGAGAAGCCTTGCGTCATTGACCATGAGAAAGCAAACTTCCCAGATAACGGGGATCATAAAAAAATCCACGGAGGGATGGAAAAATGCGGGGGATTCAATGGCGCGATGGGGATAAAGAGATTACATTAATAGGATGTAAAAAATCCATAAAAAGGGAACTCTATGAGCACTGAACTGCAGACGATTTTAGTACTGGACTATGGTTCGCAATATAGCCAGTTGATTGCGCGCCGCGTCCGTGAATGTCACGTATTCTCGAAAGTCGTTCCGTACAGCATTTCGGCGGCTGCCGCGGCTGCGGAACATCCTGCGGGCATCATTCTGTCCGGTGGACCGTGCAGCGTGTACGAGAATGGCGCACCTGGAATGGACGCAGGGTTGCTCGAATTGGGCGTGCCCGTGCTGGGAATCTGCTACGGAATGCAGTTGCTTTGCCACACGCTCGGCGGGAAAGTCATCCCTGGCACCGCTCGCGAATACGGACACGCGGAAATCCAGATTGACGCCAGCGACGGTCTCTTCGAGGGAATCCCCCAGCACCTGGATGTCTGGATGTCCCACGGCGACAAGGTGGCCGCCATCCCCAACGGCTTCCGCCCCGTCGCCTCTACCCCCAGCACGGAGTTCGCCGCCGTGGACTGGCCTGGACACCGCGTCTACGGAATCCAGTTCCACCCCGAAGTCGTCCACACCTCCCATGGGCAGGAGATTCTAGCCAATTTCTGCCTGAAGATTTGCGGCTGCCGAGGGGATTGGACCATGGAGAACTTCATCGAGGAAGCCGTTCGAGACATTCGCGAAAAGGTCGGTTCGGAACATGTCATCCTCGGACTCTCTGGCGGCGTGGATTCCTCCGTGGCCGCCGTCCTACTTCACAAGGCTCTCGGCGAGCAACTCACTTGCATCTTTGTCGACAATGGCCTGCTCCGCAAGAACGAGGCGAAATCCGTACAGAACCTCTTTGCCGGCAACTTCAAGATGAATCTGGTTTCCATCGATGCCTCGGAGCGCTTCCTGGCGCGACTGACTGGCGTCTCGGAACCGGAGGCAAAGCGAAAGGCCATCGGCGGCGAGTTCATCCATGTGTTCGCGGACGCGGCACGCTCCATCCCGAATGCGACGTTCCTCGCCCAGGGGACGACCTATCCCGATGTCATCGAATCGGTGTCCATCAACGGTAATCCGTCTGCGGTCATTAAGTCTCACCACAATGTCGGCGGTCTTCCGAAAGACTTGCAATTCAAGTTGTTGGAGCCTCTGTCGCGCCTGTTCAAGGACGAGGTGCGCGAGGTTGGACGAAAACTCGGTCTTCCGCAGGAAGTGGTGGACCGCCAGCCGTTCCCCGGACCGGGTCTCGGTGTGCGCCATCTCGGTGCCGTCTCCAAAGAGACGCTGGACATCCTGCGGGAAGCAGACGCCATCTTCGTCCAGGAAATCAAGGCCGCTGGACTTTACTACAACAAACTCTGGCAGGCATTCTGCATCTTCATTCCCGAACGCACCGTCGGAGTCATGGGCGATGGACGAACCTACGACTACATCATCGCACTCCGCGCCGTGGAATCCACCGACGGCATGACCGCCGACTGGGCAGACCTCCCTCATTCCCTTCTCGCTCGCGTCTCCGACCGCATCATCAACGAGGTCCGCGGAGTCAACCGCGTCGTCTACGACATCACTTCCAAACCCCCAGGCACCATCGAGTGGGAATGATCCCGCTGACAACTCCACAGCGCCTCCATTGATCGGGACAAATCATTCCCGTGGGTGACGATTCAAGCCCGGTGCATAGGCACACGCCAAGACGAGTGATGAACTGTCGCAGAATATCGCAATTACCTCGATAGTGAGCGTACGAGAGAGCGAAAACGGCAGTTCCTGCGCCTGTGTCCGTGCGAGCGTGCCTATGCAAAAAAGAGAGTGTTTTGCATAAAATCTTGACAGTTCGCTTGTAAAGTGAAGTGTCTGGGGCTATATTATCTCTCTGCATTTGCCCCCGTCCCGTTGACGGAGGACCGCCCGGCGGACGCCGTGCGCGGGTCGCATTTCCTCATTCCCAACCAAACGCAAACCAACCCAACCAACAACCCAAACTATGAGCACAAGCAAGTTCGTCAATTTCGACGAAAACATCACGATGGAGGAACTCCTCCAGCAGGCAGAGACCGCCGAAAAGCAAGACAAGGCAGAAGGCATCTACACGGGTCGCATCACTCGCAAGACCGACAAGGGCGTCTACCTGGACATCCATTCCAAGGGAGAACCCTTCGTTTCCTGCGATGAAATCAACAATTTCGCCGACCTCAAGGAAGGTGACACCCTCGACGTCTACGTGGAGCCGAGCGAGAATCCCGAAGACGACTATCCCACCGTTTCCGTGCACAAGGCCCTTGTCCAGAAGGCTTGGGAAGACATTGTGCAGAACCATGAAGAAGGCGGTCTGATCAAGGGTCTGGTGAAGGCAAAGGTCAAGGGCGGTTTGATCGTCGACGTCGGCGTCGAAGCGTTCCTTCCTGGTTCCCAGGTGGATATCGGCCCCGTCAAGAACCTGGACGACTTCCTGAACCAGGAACTGGAGTTCAAGATTCTCAAGATCGATGCGGAACGTCGCAATATCGTTCTTTCCCGCCGCGAAATCCTGGAAGCGGAACGCGACAAGAAGCGCGACGCGCTCCTCGCCGACCTGCAGCCCAAGCAGATTCGCCGCGGTATCGTCAAGAACATCACGGACTTCGGCGCATTCGTCGACCTGGACGGCATGGATGGCCTGCTCCACATCACCGACATGAGCTGGGGTCGCGTGAACCACCCGAGCGAAGTCGTGAAGGTTGGACAGGAAATCGAAGTCATGGTTCTGGAAGTGGACCGCGAGCGCAAGCGCATTTCCCTCGGTCTGAAGCAGAAGGAAGGGAATCCGTGGGACACCGTGGACGTCAAGTATCCGAAAGGCAGCCGCGTGAAGGGCAAGGTCGTCAACGTCATGCCGTACGGTGCATTTGTGGAACTGGAAGAAGGCATCGAAGGCCTCATCCACGTTTCCGAAATGTCGTGGGTCAAGAAAGTCAACCGCGCCAGCGATATCCTGAATGCGGGCGATGAGGTCGAGGCCGTCGTTCTCGACGTCAACAAGGAAGACCGCAAGATCTCCCTCGGTCTGCGTCAGACCCAGGAGAACCCGTGGGAACTCATCAAGCAGGAATTCCCTGCGGGAACCCACATCAAGGGCAAGGTCCGCAATATGACCGGATACGGCGCATTCGTCCAGATCAAGGACGATATCGACGGCATGATCCACGTTTCCGACATGTCCTGGATTCGCAAGATCAACCATCCGAGCGAAGTCCTGCAGAAGGGCCAGGAAGTCGAGGCCGTCATCGTCGAAGTCGACCCCGTCAACCAGCGCATCTCCCTGAGCATGCGTGACCTCACGGATGATCCGTGGCGCACCATCCAGGAGAAGTACAAGGTCGGAGACATTGTGGAAGGCAAAGTCACCAAACTGGCGAGTTTCGGCGCCTTCGTGGAACTCGAAGGTGGCATCGACGGTCTCATCCACATCTCCGAACTCTCCGACGACCACGTCGCGAAGGTCAAGGATGTCGTGCAGGCTGGTGCCGTTGTCAAGTGCCGCGTGAAGAATATCGACACTGCGAGCAAGCGCATTGGTCTGAGCATGAAGGATGTGGACGGCGAGTCCTCCGCCGCTCCCGCTTCCGGAAGCGCCTCCTCCGCTGATTTCGGCGGCCTGAGCAGCGCCCTCGACGCAGCCTTCGAAGCAGCCAAAGAGGAAAAGAGCGAGTAGCGATTTTCCCCTTGCACGCGCCGTCGGCGGGGGCTTC
>JAFRLI010000100.1 GCA_017431255.1 Victivallales bacterium | reverse complement strand
GTCTGGCGCTGGTGCAGGCGTTACGGAACTTGCGACTTCTCCAGATGAATCTCTCCCTGGGAATCCTGATTTATGAGATTCTCGTCAAAAATCTTGTAAGCGACTGGAGTTTCACCGTGAAAGGCCTGCTCCTGCTGTTCTGCGGCATTGTGCTGCTGCTCAGCAACATCTTCATCATTCGCGGACGCCGTCAGGCGTCAAAGGAGGTCGCATCATGAAAAGACGAACGCTGTATCTAGCCACGACAGCCTGTTTCTTCGTTCTGCAGCTGCTGGTCATCGGAAGCGTGATTGTAAAGGGCAATCTCGTGATAGCCAGAGGTGTGGAATGCAGATTCAAAGCGACTGGATATGACCCGAGCGATCCCATTCGCGGACGCTATGTGCGTTTTTCAGCTGAAGTCGAAACAATGGCAATCGACGAGGCACTGGCGACTGACGAGGCACTTTATGTCGGATGGTCCAAAGCCTACTTCCAGTTGTCGGAGACACCGGACGAGTCCGGCCTGACCCAGGTGCTGCGCTGCGCCGCAGAACCTTCGGAGGATGGTCTCTGGATTGGGCCGGTAAGGACTTACATCACCTTCTCCTTGAGCTGGAACGACCAGCAGGCGGATGAAAAATTAGAGGATTTTGTTGAACGTCGCAAGCAAAGTCCCAAAGTCGCACGAGCCGAACTTCCGGAGAAATTCTATGCCCCGGAAGCAATCGCGCCAGAACTAGAAAACCGCCTGCGGGCAGACGGCGCCTCCGCCGTCGCCGTTTACCGTGCATACAAGGGAAGCATTCTTCTAGTTGATTTCCAAGTGACACCATAGCAGAATCTGCGCGACGGATGCCTCACTACACGAGCCGGCAACCTGACATCCAATGGAATGCCCGCCAGGCGGCACCATGAAGAATTATCGTCGCAGACTCTTCATAAGGGGGAACGCCCGCGCGCACATCAAAAGTCAATGGACATATAATCCAAGCAGGGGTTTGTAATTTAACCGTATCACTGTGTGACTAAAAAAAGTTCCACGCGATAGAAATGCGTCCTGCCCTGCTCGTCCGTGTAACTCACATTACGACACATTGGCTCTGGATAAGCAAACATGTGAATTCTGCCAAACCGTATATCCTGAGATATTTGATTATATTTTTCAAGCTTTCTCCGCAATCTGCCTCGAATTGCTTTCACCGGCGATTTGGAACGCCTCACGCGGGAATTCCTCCGCAACCGCAAACTTTTCCTCCTGGGGCACTTCAAAATCATAGATTACCGCCGCCCATTGGCGACGCCATAACAGGTATGCCTCCAATGCCTGCTGTTCATCTTCGCTCCAATGGGAGCAATCGATTTCCTCCACCAAGTCCTCAAATTCCTGCAAGGCCGCCTGACGGTTCGTCTCTTCGCGCACCTGGCGCTGTTCCATTCGCAACTCTTGCCGGAGTGGTGACGACGAGATGCATCGCCCCTCCTTCCAGGCGCCACCGTTTCATCGACGACAGCCTTCGGAGAATCTTCTGCGGACGGCGTTTGCATCATACTCCGCCGCACGCTGCGGAGTCCGGTTAGCACCAGCACAGAAAACGCCAAGTCAATGGCCAAAAACAACGAAGATAGGAATGAAAACGGTTCATGATGGTTTTTCCGTTATAAAATCCACTTCGAGAAGAACTCTGTCCATGCTACCGCCCGACAATCTGGCAAATCTATACTAAATTATAAACATTAACAAATCACACCCCAAAACAACCTGTAAGGAACCTACGACAATGCGCCCCGATATGAATGCGGCGAAGTTGCGCCGCCTCTATTTGGATTTCTTCAAGAAGCACGGCCACGCAGAAATCAAGAGTGCGCCGCTGGTGCCGGAGAACGACCCGACCTGCCTCTTCACCACCGCCGGAATGCACCCCCTGGTGCCCTACCTCCTGGGCCAGAAGCACCCCATGGGTGTCATTGAAGAACTTGCAGCGAAAGCGCAGGCGGCGGACGTCATCGACTCTTCCCTCTACGCGGAG
>JAFRLI010000099.1 GCA_017431255.1 Victivallales bacterium | reverse complement strand
CAAACACTTGATATAAAACAAAATACAAAGTGCAAGCCGCCGCGAAACGGCGGATTGCCTTCTGTGTATTCTGTGTGTTCTGTGGACTCAAAAATGAGTTTTGCAACTACCTTGTTATTATTCAGAACCCTGAATTATGGTAACGATTTTGAAACACTTTCTTCCACAAAACACACAAAACACACAAACTAGAGAGATAAAAAGAAGGCAGATGCGTGAACGTATCTGCCTTCGCGTTTGGAACGGGGGAACCGGTTCAACTAGTCGGTGTAGTAGCGGCATTCCTTGCCGCTCTTGTACTTCTTGCCGTTGTAGGTGAACCAGTTGTCATCGTACTTGTAACTGCGGGGACCGGAGGAACTTTTGCTGTAGAACCAGGAACGCAAGGTAGCACCGCTACCAGGGCCAGTGTGAACGATGGCATGCCCATCCGCAAAGACGAAGTTACGCGCCGTGGAGTTGTTGTGCCAGGGCCAGTACCAGTCCTTGTTGTAGTTGCAGACGCGATTGGTTGGGCAGATACGAGGAGGATTGTTGGTATCCTGGTCGACTCCGACATAGGTACCGTCGGTGAAAACCATCATAGTGCCCGGAGTCACGACACTCGAAGCCTTCTGGCCGGGATATTCCAGCGGGTCACTGTTGACCTGTGCAAACCCGAATTCGCCGTTGTTGATGGCATATCCTGCGAACTGCCAGTGCCAGCCGCTGGTGGTGGCGGCGGCGGGTTCCTTGCCTTTGGAGTAGGAGATTTGGACATCCTTGCAATAGGTAGTCTGCGCGGTGATGTCAGGGCAGGAGAGGAGGTTCAAGGTGATGTAGCCGCCCTTGTACATGACGTAGTTCCAGAATCCCAATTCGCCGAGAATGCTGTTGTACTGGCGGGAGGGGCAGTAGTAGTCATCATTGTCGCCCGTGTACATGGTCATGCCGAGGCCGAGTTGCTTGAGGTTGTTGATGCAGGAGATGGTGCGTGCCTTGCCACGCGCCTTCGCCAATGCAGGCAAGAGCATGGCAGCAAGAATGGCGATGATTGCGATGACCACCAGCAATTCAATCAACGTGAAAACTTTTTTGTTTGTCATGTTTCGCTCTCCATTGTGATCGGTTCAGTGGGAATATGAAAGGTGCATTTTTACCCAAAACACATCGTAGAAATCTTTGACTTATACGTTTAATTTACCTCCCCCAAAATGGTTTTCAAGTTTTTTGGAAAAAAATCTTGAGAACACTTGGGATTCCGTATAATTTACCACCCAAATGGTTTTCAAGATGTTTTGGCAAAAAACGTTGGAAAAGTTAGAGTGAGGCAAACACAGAGCGAATGGGGGGAGGGAATTGCAAAACTACCGCCCGGCCGCCAAAACGCCGCAAGCGATGAAGCCATCGTGCCGCGCCGTGAAAGCAGTTGGACGGTAGTTTTGCAATTGCCTCGGGGGGACATTGGGACAGCGCAAACGCGCGGGAGTGGGGATTGCGCAGATTCCTAGAAACTGCGCATTTGCCCTGTGTGCTTGTGGGAACTGTCGAGGCGGTCGAGTCCTGCTTGTCCGAGGAAGAAATCAATCCAGATATAGTGCATATGATTGTCGCCAAGGACTTCGACGCCGTGGTTGGAGCCGAGTGGGATGTGAAGGAGCGTGTCGCCTTTCATGGGGACCTTGAAGTCGTCAATGAGGACATCGACGTCATTTTCAGGGAAACTGAAGAAGAACTGGTCGAGCATGGGATGGGGATGTTGCGCGACCTTGTCATAGCCGTAGGATTCGACGGAGCCCATGCAAAATCCCGGGACGGTGCGCTGGCGGACCATTTCGCGAGAGATGGTCTTGTCGCTCTTGTTTTTGTCGCGATACTGGAGCGAGGTGATGTACTCTTGAATGTAAGGGAAGTCGCGTTGCGGGTTCTTCCATTCTTCGCGGCCATTTTCTGGGATATCCCACTGGATTTGGAGAAGGCGGGTCTTGGTAGTGGCCTGGAAAGTGGCGGTTTGGTTCCAGGCAGGGATGAAGACCCAGCGGCCCGAAGCGGTCTTGGTGACCTCGCTTGCGGAGAAGGTGTAGTCGCCATCGATGACGAGGAAGATGTACGCCTTGTCGGCCTGGGGTTCCACGGTGATTTTTTCGCCGGGCTGGAGCGTGCGCAGATGCAGGATGGCTCCAGGGATGGAACCGGGCAGCATCGGGACGATCGGCTGCCTCTGGAGTTCGGAATCGATTTGAATCCTTTCAACGTCGTACATGCTAGACACTCCTTTTGTCAATGATGCGGTCTACGACCAGTTGTCGAAAATCTTTGGAAAGCATGGAGAAGTAGGCTGTGAAGCCTGTGACACGGACGACGAGGTCCGGGTGGAGCGAGGGATTCTTGTGAGCCTCGAGGACCTTCTCCCCGTCGATGATGTTGATATTGAGCAGGGTATTGCCGCTATTAAGCAGCGTGCGGACCATGCTGACGAGTTTGTCGAGCCCCTCTTCGGTCTCGCCGATGCCGGGGTCAAGTTCGAGTTGAACGGGTGCGGTGTTGCCGTAGCCGGGCTGGATGGCGGCGATGGAGTTGCACATGGCGGTGACCGCGCCGTCGCGTCGGAATCCCGGATGAGGATTGGCGCCATGGTTGATGGCGGTACCTGCCTTGCGACCATTCGGCGTGGCCCCGACGTGGCTCCCGAACAGCAGCGTGTGCGACCAAGAGAACCATCCGGGAATGAAGTTCAGACCAGGATACCGTTCCTTCTGCGCACGCACCAAATCGGAGAACTCTTTGGAAATCCGCTGCGCCCATTCGTCTCCCAGGGAGTTTCCCTGGCAGTATCGTTCGGAATGCTGGAGCATCTGGCGGACGTACTCGCCTTCCGTTCCGGCGAAATCCGACTTGAGGTGCGCGTCGAGTTCCTCGAAAGTGAGGCGTTTCTCGCGGACGATGCGCTGCTCGACGGCGGCGAAACTGTCTGCAACCGTCGCGAGTGCCGTTCCGTCCACGCACATGTTGAAGTAAGTTGCGCCTTTGGTGACATCGCACCCCTTTTCGACGGGACCGTGCGAGAGGAGGTTTAAGATGAGTTCGGGTTCGTTCTGGTCCTGGTATTTGAGGTGGAACTGGATGCCATCCGCCGTGGCTTCGACGGCGCGCTTCAGATGCTCCCCAAAGAGGCTGTGCAACTTTTTCAGGGAGTGTTCTGCTCCCGCCATCATTTCGTTCCAGGCGACCTCAAAAACCTTCGCATTGTTGATTTTCACAATGTCGTTGAGGGTGTATTCCTTGCCAGGGATGCTCATCCAATGGCAGCCCGAAGAGATGCGGCGGATGGCCTCCTCGCGCGGGTATCCGCACCGCATGAATCCGTTCACCAGCGCGGCATCCCCCGAAAAGCGTGGCCAGCCGTTCTTGTTCGTGAAGAGGTATCCGACGGCCTTTCGCAGGAAAACGGGATCCGTCTTGTCGTGCACGCGCACGGTCAAATTGCAGGCGATGTTGACGGCGTCCGCCGCCTCCAGAATGAGATAGGAGAGGTGATTGGTGGTGTCATTGCCCTCCAGGTCGGGTCCGCCGAGTTGGTAGTATCGGGAATCGTTGAAGAAGAGACAGCCGAGAAGGAACTTGGCGTCCTCGTCGTTGATGATTCCGTTTTGGATGTCATGCTGATAGTAGGGCCACATCAATTGGTCGAGCGGGCCTCCGGCAGAGCCTCGGTTGTAGAGACGGCTGAGCATGCTGAACCAGCACATCCACTGGATGGCCTCGCGCAACGTCTGGGGGACGCCGTCCGCCATTCGATAGTTGATGTCCGCCATCTCCTCCAGATTCTTGCGCAGCGTGGGATTGCGTTCGATGAGCGCGAACTCGGACAACTGGTACGAGATGCGGTGCAGGAATTGAATGATGGACTTCACGACGGCGATTTCACTGTCGTAGAACACATAGGTTTCCGGAGGATTGATGCTCCGATAGTGTTCGAGTTTTTTGAGGATGCCGCCCCAGCCGAGTTCCAGCCCCATCTTAATGTCGGGATTGAAATGGTGGTCGCGTCCGATACCTGAAATGATGTCGTATTTGTCGAAGAGGACCTTGAGTTCGTCATAAGGATATGCGGGATTCCAGCCGATGCCGCGCAGGCGAATGAGGAAGAAGAAACCGCGACCGACGAATGCGTCCAGCGGGTCCACGTAGAGGGGGTGCTCTGCCAGCAGTTTCGTGTAGTTTTCCGTCCAGCCGCTGTAGCCGTAGAACTTCCCGTCGGGATTGTTGGGAACGATTTGAAATTGGAAGTAATCGGGAGCGACGACGCGACCGTAGTCGTCCTCATTGAGGCCGCCTTCCTTCTGGATTTTCTCCTCGGTCTGGGCCAACTTGCGTTCGCGAAGGAGCCGCAGCCGCTTTGCGTAGTCGAACTGCTCGTCTTCGGGATACTGGTTGATGTACTGTATCATCATCGTGCAATCACCCCACCTTCACCTGGATTCCGGCGGCAGCAGCAGCCGTGCGCAGGGGGTCGACCATTGCGGCAGACAGCGGACGTGCCGCCTCAAACGGATTTTCGAGACCCAGTGCGCGGTACTTGGATTCGCCGAGCGGATTGAAATTGAGCAGTTCGTAGTACTGGAGATTCTTGAGCGGTGCCAGAAAATGCGCGATGGCCGTGATGTTCTCCGCGTTGTCCGTCGCTCCCGGGATGAGCGGTGTACGGGCAATGAGCGGAATCCCCAGCGCATCCAACTTGGCGATGTTCTCCTTGATGAGGGCGTTCCCGACCCCCGTCCAACGGAGGTGTTCCGCATCGTCCCACAACTTCAAATCGAACATGACCAAGGAGAGTTTTTCGAGCATGGGGCGCATCGCGTCAAACTCCCAGCAGAGATTTGTCTCGACAGCAATGGGAATGTCCGCAGCGACGCAGTCATCGATGAGTTCCTTTGCGAACTGCGGCTGGCAGAAGACCTCGCCACCGGAAAGGGTCACGCCACCATTCGAATCGCGGTAGTACGCGATGTCCTGCGTGACTTCCGCCAGGACTTCTTCCCCCGTGCGCCGGTACCCCGCCAGCTCCATCGCACCTGGGAAGCAGATTTCCGCGCACCTGCCGCAGGCGGTGCACTTCGTGCGGTCGAAGGCGATACCGCTAGGGACGCGGGCGTGGGCCCCTGTCGGACAGACGGGAACGCAGTGGCCGCAGGCGATGCACTTCTCTGGATAGGCGAGAAGATCGTTCTGAAGACGGATGGTTTCGGGATTATGGCACCAGGCGCATCGCAGGTTGCATCCCTTGAAGAATACGGTCGTGCGAATGCCTGGTCCATCGTTCAAGGAGAAGCGTTGGATGGATGTGACCATTCCCGGCATTGTGGACCTCCTACAGGGTCACCCAGGCACCGCCCTTTTCGAGGGCGGATTCGTACATGGCCTCGACGAGGCGGACGGCGTCGCGGCCCTCCTCAGGCGTAGTCAGCAACGGCGTGCCGCAACGGAGGTGCGAAGCAAAGGCATCCATCGAGTTGAGCCATTCGGATTCGCGCGGGAAGGGTGCCTGTTTCGTCCACTTGCCACCGACGAAAAAGACGGTCTGCGGAGACTCCATCGGACCGCCCTCTCGGTGGATGTATGCGCCTTCGGTTCCGTGGATTTCCATCTGGTAGTACCAGGAGGACTGCGGATAACTGGTCGTGGCGCAGATGTTCACAATCATTCCGTTGGCGTAGCGCCAGATAGCCAGACCGAGGTCTTCCATTTCGATTTCGTGGGTCTGCGTCCAAGTGTCGCAGCGGACGGCTTCCGGCTTGCCGAAGACGAAAAGCAGTTCGTCCAAGTGATGGATGGTCTGGTTGGAGAGCACGCCGCCGTCCAGGGCACGAGTGCCGCGCCAGCCGCCATTCTCCTTGAAATAGTCCATCGTGCGCTTAATTTTCAGCGTCACCGATGCCGACAGCGGACGCCCGAAATACCCGTTCTCCTGCGCGGCCTTCAACGAGAGAATGGACGGACGCACGCGGCGGCAGTGATCCACTGCAATCACCAGATTGTGCGCCTTTGCATACGCCATAGCCTCCTCGCAGCGGGCGACTTTCATATCCATCGGCTTCGTCACCAGAACGTGCTTGCCCGCCTGCAACGCCTTCATTGCCAAATCCATGTGATGGCCCGTCTCGACCATCACCATCACGGCCTCGATTTCAGGATTTGCCAGCAGTTCGTCGTAATTCTTCGTGGCGGGGACGTGCAACTCCTCCGAGGTGCGCTTGCAACGGTCTTCGCGCAAATCGCATACCTGAACCAATTTCAGTCCACTCGTCTTGGCAATCTCCCGCGAACGCACGTGCCCCATCCCGAGGCCGACCACGCCGAACCGCACGGGATTGTCCGCATACGGACGCACCAGATTCTCCTCCGTGACGGAGCACGTTTCCTGCTGCGCACCCTGTGCCGCCGACGGCCAGGCGGTCTTGATGACCTCCAGCACGCGCCTCGATGCCTCGACACCGTCAATGTCCTTGTTGTAGTTGTGAGTTTCGATGCTGACGGGGCCGTCGTAACCGGCGTCCTCCAATGCCTTGAAGACCTCATTGTACGGGATCTTGTCAAAATCACCCTCGAACCAGATGGAACCCGTGGACTTGACGTGCACGCAGATGGCGCGTTTCGCCATCTTCTTGAGGTACTTTTGCAGGTCGGCTTCGCGCTCCTGCTTGTCGTGCGCCCAACTATTCTTCGGGTCCCAGGCAAAACCGAACTCGGGATAGCCGAGGGCGTCCAGCATCGTGAAGCACTCTTCCTTGGTGCAGCCGCAGTTCTCGAACGCCAGGCGCAACCCCGCCTCGTGCGCCCTCTTCGCAAACGGAAGGAACAACTCCATCACCTGCGCCAGCACGTCGGGACGCACCGCCAATTCCCCGATTCCTTCGCCTTCCTGCCCATTTGGAGGCTGCCAAAAGAAGAAACTGCGAACCAAATTGCATCCCAGCGCCTTCGACGCACGAATCACACCCTCCAACTTCGCCTCCTGCTCCGCCAACTTTTCCCCGCTCGGCAGATGACACTTCCCTAGCGACGATTCAATGCAACCGACCTTCAACCCCGCGCCATCCAGCACCCCCTTCAATTTCACCAATTCTTCATCCGTCAACTTCTCAATCGGCTTCCGAAACACCATCCCGCGAAGGTCAACCGCTTTCAAACCCCAGCCTTTTACTATCGCTGACGCCTGCTCAATGTCCAATTTCAATTCGTCTGTGAAAATCGAAATGTACATCCTGACTGCTCCTTGCCGATTTTTCGTTGGATTGATTTCAAATTGATTTATCTAATGAATTGACAACATCTTCAATATAATTCCCGCATTTTGCTTGTCAAGGCGATTTGGAAGTTTTTTTGTGGATTGGCCTTGCCATTTTGGATTGGCGTGGTATATTGATTTGGAATTGATTAGCAAATGAGACAAGATAGGTGTCAAAAACGAAAAGGACAAGACCTTTAGAATCTCTAGCCGTGCCCTCTAGAGCATCTAGAACTTCTAGAGCATCTAGAACTTCTAGAGCATCTAGGGCCTCTAGAACTTCTAGAAA
Source organism: Victivallales bacterium (assembly GCA_017431255.1). Lineage (GTDB taxonomy): Bacteria > Verrucomicrobiota > Lentisphaeria > Oligosphaerales > Oligosphaeraceae > RGIG2581. The sequence goes on along the minus strand of JAFRLI010000099.1, from coordinate 1,228 downwards.
GAAAAGCCTATGTTAGAATTACTCACAGACCGAATTGAAAGCGGGTATTATGGGGAAGGGAAGCGTCTTCCGAGCGAGCGAAAACTGGCTCAGGAGTACGAGGTTCCGCAGAGCCGCGTGCATCGTGTGTTGCAGGAGTTGGTAGTTGCGGGGCGGCTGGAGTGTCGTCGTAACGATGGCTACTACCCGAAGTTGTTGCGGAAACGGCAGTTTCGCGGGCGTCGCGTTGCAATCTGCATAGATTCCGATTGGAAGCACGAGCCGAAGGACTTCTACGTGAGTTCTATGTTCCAACTGGCACCTGCATTTGGCATAGACATTTCGGTGGTCATCCTGCCGCGTACGAAGGCGGAACGGGACGTATTTCTGCTGCACCAGGTGTCGGATGGCGTCGAAGGTCTTATCCTTTATCCGCATTTTGTGGAAGATTCGGATGTTCTGCCGCTCTTCCGTGCACAGGGGATTCCCGTCTTCTTCTGGGATTTCAGCCCGTTGCCAGGCATCTGCCCGGGCATCGGCATCGACCACTTTGCGTCGGGTCTCCTGGCTGCAAAAGTGCTCGCGCGGCGAAACCTCCCAGTCTGTTATATCGGTCTGGAAGGCGCCACCCAGAACCGCCTCAAGGCCCAGGGATTCCACGCAGGATGCCAGCGATACGGCGTCACCATCCAGCAAGAAACCTTCCTCGACTACAAAACGTTCATCGACGGAAAAACCGTCTATCTTCCCGACGACCTTCCCGAGCATGGTCTCTTCTACACCGCAACCCGTCACACGACCTCCCTTCTCATCGGCAGAATGCTCGACCGTGGCCTGTTCCCCGGGCGCGACTATTTCCTGCTCGCCACCGACCGACTCCATTTCGCCGACGGCTCCGCCATCCAACTCGACGCCATCCTCCGCGACGCTTCGCAAATGTCACGCTCCCTACTCGAAGCCATGCGAAACGCCCTCGATACGGGCGAACTCCCCTGTAACGACCTCCGCGCCCCCATGCAATACGTCCCGGGAAACACCCTCTTCCCCAAATAGTCCACAACCATTCGGATTACAATATTCCAGGGTTATGTTATTATTCAGAAATCAGGATCATCGCAACGATTCGGAACACTTTCTTCCAAAACTCTTTTGAAGTCCACAGAACACACAGAATACACAGACCTGTTTTCCGCGCTACGCGCGGCCAAACATCTGATATAAAACAAAATACAAAGTGCAATCCGCCGCT
>JAFRLI010000098.1 GCA_017431255.1 Victivallales bacterium | reverse complement strand
GAGGGCTTGCCGTGTTCCGAGGGCTTGCCGTGTTCCGAGGGCTTGCCGCACTCCTCCCTCGCGCTTGTGCGCTTTAGATGAAGGAATGAATCCCAGCGATTATTCCTCCTCCCTCGCGAACGTGCGCACACGCGCGAACGTCGCACTCAGGCAAGACTGCATGCCCCCGTGGTACCACCGCGACTGCTCCTAGCGATTATTCTTCCTCTATCGCGCGCGTATGAGCACGTGAGAGTACGAGAATACATCGATGCTGTGAATTATGTTCTGTTGCACCTCTCCCCCCCTGCGCATACGCGGCACGCGAAACCAGAACACAGGACGCCCAGCCGAAATACGGGCTCCTCCTTCGCGGCACTGGCGCATGCGAACAGGCGCTTGGACGGGCTGTATCCCTGTATCCCGGCGACATCGGTCTCCTCCCTCGTGCGCACACGAACACGAGTACCGTGGCAGGGTGCATGGGCAGATGAAGCACGTCTCCCCTCTCTCGCGCACGCGCACCCTTTTCTCGTTTTCTGAAAGGCGTACTCCTTAGCACCTATGTCGTACGCACACGCGCATGCACGCACACGTAAGAAAATGGATTTTTTGGGAAAAGAGGAGGCACTATTCACTGGAAGATAGCACATGCAACCAGTCCTTACCGTATTGCAAGATAACCAGGAAGGATTTTTCATCCAATGCAGCAGGCTTTTTTTGCATAAACATTAATTTAATGAAGAGTGCGGAGAAAAACGGATTTTTCGCCTTGACATTTGCGGAGATTGCATCATATTATCTCCGCAGGTAATGCGGAGATTATGCCATGCAATACATTTATCAACGAAAAGATTGGCCGTGTTTTAAGTGGGACGCTTCGGTTCTGGAACGTCAACTTGCAGAGACTTCTTTGGAACTTGGAAAGTTTCTTGGGCGGTTGCATTCGATAGGATTTGATGTTCAGTCGGAGGCAGTCTGCGAGACCCTATCGGCGGAGATTCTGAACTCCGCTGCCATTGAGGGGGAGAGGCTGAACCGAGACGATGTGCGTTCCAGCGTGGCCCGGCGGATGGAAATCGTGCATGCTGCCGCACAGGGAGCCGTGTCATACGAATCCGAGGCAAGAGCGGAGATGATGCTGGATGCGACACGCAATTGGGACAGACCCATGACGTTGGAGCGATTGTTTTCCTGGCATGCGGCGCTGTTTCCTACGGGGTATTCGGGGCTTGTCAAAATCGCCGTCGCTTCCCTGCGGGATGATGCGGATGGGCCGATGTGTGTGGTGTCACGTCGAGGTATGTTGGAGAAGGTTCATTTTATTGCGCCTGACGCTGTGCGCTTGGGGCCGGAGATGACAAGATTTTTGGATTTCGTGAATGAAGGGGGTGATGTATCCCCTTGGCTCGTAAAGGCGGCGATAGTTCATTTGTGGTTTCTGACGTTGCATCCATTTGATGACGGGAATGGCAGGCTTGCGCGTGCATTGACCGAGTATCTTCTTGCTAAGGGGGAGCAGTCTGGCATGCGCTTCTATTCGCTCTCCACTCAGATACAAAAAGAGAAAAATGCCTACTACGAAGAACTAGAACGTGCTCAGCGCGGGACGTTGGATGTGACGCCTTGGGTGCAGTGGTTTCTCGGTTGCCATTTGCGGGCGGTGAAGTCGGCGGAAACGCGGCTTAGTTCCATATTGGTCAAGGCGGATTTTTGGCGCGAACATGCGTCCAATGCATTCACCACTAACCAGCGCAAGATGCTGAATTTGCTCTTCGACGGTTTCGAGGGCAACCTTACATCGTCCAAGTGGGCGAAGATATGCAAGGTTTCGCAAGATACCGCTTCTCGCGAGATTCGTGCTCTAGTGGCGAGAAACATCTTGCTCCAGAAAGGACAGGGGCGCTCGACCCACTACGAGCTTCTTCCTTCCAAGAAAAACTCGTCCTTGGTATAGGTTCAATCTTACCTGGCTTCCGCGTCCCATTGCTGGCAGCATTGTTTCAAGATTGCCGCATTTTCCTCGGAAAGGGAAGGACCGTACAACCTGTAGATATCCATATAGCAGGTAAGGTTTTCAAGTGTTATGCACCGACCATCTGCAAAGGCGAGATTGGTTTTGGACAATCCTTTTTTCCACGGTACGCCAGAATGAATCACGTGGCATCCGATTTGTTCGAGCAGGACGGGAGTATGTCGAGCGATGTTGTCATTCGGCAAAATCCTATATGGGACGAACTTGTATTCCATTCCGGAAAGCGGGCAACGGGCAACTGATTCTTCAAAATAGTTTCCGTCTATCATGGTTTTCAAAGAAGGGGGCAGGCAGAGTTCCGTGTGCGCGTTGCGGTTGTCATCTGCGTAAATCTGGATGCACAACCCCAGTTGCCGGAGATGGTTACAGCAACGGATTCCCAGATCGCACTCTCGGCGGAACTTACGGGGGGAAAGAAAACGCCACAGTCCGCCGAGCAGGAGGATTGCCAATAGCAGAAAAAGCCATTTTCGCATCGTCGTCTTCCTCGGCGGTTACGGCGTCACCTGAAAATCCGTGAGCAGGATGCTTCCTTTGTATGCGCGGTAGATGGCGACGGCAGAGGACCCAGGTCTGCGCAGGCGCTGGTCCAGTTCCGGAGCCAGTTTTTCGTGCGCATAGAACTTCTCCGGGAGAATTGCCCGCGCGACCTTGGGACTTTGCTTGCGGCGTTTCTCGAAGTCCTCCCAGTTTTCCCCTTCCTTCTTGTCGCTCCAAGACAGGGAGTGGTGAATCTCAGTCTTTACGGGACCGATCCAGAGTCCCTCGTCCGTGGGTTTAGCCGCGCAACGAAGTACCTGTGTAAAACCTGTTTCGTCAGGTGTTTCCGATAGTTGGAAATAGGCCTTGGCGTTCCATTCGTCCAGGAGTGCCTTGTCGATCACCGGTGTTTCGACTTGGGCCTGGAAACGCACATATCGTCCGCGGAGGGGATCGCTGGGGTCGTATCCCGTCGCCTTGAATCTGCATTCCACGCCGTGGGAGAGGACGAGATTCCCCTTTACAATGACGCTGCCGATGACCGCCAGAGACAGGAGGTAGAATCCAAGAGTTGCCGCAAGATGGAGTATTCGTCTATTCATTTTTCCACCTCCTTTTTCGCTTGTCGGCGTCCTCGTATGAGGAAGATGTTGCTGACTAGGAGCGCGGCACCACAGGCCAGCAGAATCACTCCCTTGATGGTGAAACTCCAATCTGTGGCAAGGTATTTGACAAGGATTTCATACATCAGGACACATAGGGAGAGATTCATCTGGAACAGGAGCAGATTTCGCAACGCCTGCGCCAGCGCCAGACCCGATACTAACAAAATGAGGAGAAAGACACAGAATTGCGGAAGATGCATCCAATAGACGAGAAACACCGCCAGGTAAGCAATCAACAGCACGATGAGTTGGAGACGTTTCTCCTGCGTTAACCGACGCTCTCCCGAGGTAATTGCAAACCTCTCATCCCAACCGCCTTCACGGCTCGGCGCGATGGCTTCATCGCTCAAACTCGGCGTGGTCACCACGCTTCGTTTTCGCTCTTCGCCCTCGCTTGCGGCGTTTTGGCGGTTGGGCGGTAGTTTTGCAATTACCTCTCCCGTTTGCCCCAGAAGGAAACCGCCCAGAGCGCACACCAGAACGGTCAGGAAAGCGAACAGAACGCCCTCCAGATCGTTGTCGAAGGAGAAGGATGAATGAATATTCGAAATGGGAGCGACAAATACGACTGGAAGGAGATACAAAAAGCCGATGACGCGCATGGAGCGCCACTTCGTCCATGCCGAAAGAATCCACAAAGTCACGCCCAGCCAGACTGTCGCCAGAAGCACAATCATGTCCGAGGAATTATGCCAGAGCCGGCAGCTGTTGAGTAGGATGCCCAGTACGCCAGCGGAGAGGACAACGGTTCCGAAGAACTCATAGGTCCCACGGAGTTTGATGCGGCGATGGATGGCCAGGAAGATCGGTAGATGTACCGCCAGCATAACTAGATAGCACAGAATGCGTACGTCTGAAAAACTGCCATCCTTCATCGTCATCCAGACAAGACCGTATATCGGCCAGGCGATGGTTGCCACTGCCGATTGCGTTAGGTAAAGGATTGGCAGGCACAACAGGGTACAGGCCAGGACGAAGCCAGATACATTGTCCGACATGTGATAGGTTTGGCAGACCAGGCCGAACCCGCTCCAGATGGACAAGGTCAGGAAAATCCCCAGGGCCTCCCAGAACGCGCGCGACTTCCAGTCACGCTCAAACCCCACGAATGCCAGGACGGTGCAGACGGTCAGCGGCAGCAGCGAGACGATGGAACGTATGCCTCTGGTCATCATCGGCCAGTTTGCGGCAAACAGCGCGATGACACCAAGGCCGATCAGTAGTGCGCCGACTGCAGAGACGATAAGCGTCGCCAGATTCCCGCGGCTCGCCACGGGTTTCCCTTCCTTCTCATAGCGTTCGCGAAGACGACCGGCGGTTTCGCTATTGAGCAGCCCTTCTGCCTCCCATTCGGGAAGCCGTTCCAAAAGCCATTCCGCGTGTTTTTGCATTATTAGTCTCTCCTGCCTCGAAAAACTATTCCGATGTCAAACGAGTCTTGGAATCGCAACACAATTAATCTATTCTGGAAAGAATGATTTTCAAATGCCTCGCAACCCCTAGAGGGAATTGCAAAACTCCTTTTTGAGTCCACAGAATACACAGAATACACAGAAGGCAATCCGCCGCTTTGCGGAGGCTTGCACTTTGTATTCTGTTTTATATCAAGTGTTTATCCACGCGTTAGCGCGGACAAACAGTTCTGTGTATTCTGTGTGTTCTGTGGACTCCCATAGGGTTTTGCAATTACCTCTCTATTTTGAGAATGTTCCCCTGGGTACCCAGTGGGCAGGTCCTCGAGGAGTGCGTTTGAACAATCGAAGGATACCGTTCATATTTCTTCCGGTCGCGGCAGCAGGATTCCTTGCATCTCAGGAGAATGGTTGTGGAAGTTCGCGATTGTTTGCTGCTCCGAGGGCGAGCAATCCAGCAGGACTTTGATCTCCGCATCCTTTTTCTTGTGGTCGATGGACGCAATGACCGCCACGACACCGCGGTTTTGCGCTGTCCCACGCCAGACATCGATTCCACCGCCATCCATCGAGTGTGTGCCTTCCAAATATCCGTAGTCCACAGGATATATCATTTCCGGATAGTGTGGATGACGGCTTCCCCTGGGACGGTCGATTCGGAGCGGGTTCTCCGATACGAGTCTATCCAGAAGTTCCCAGAAATGAACGTTTTGCGTCATTTCTATTGTGGATTTTCGCGAATGTGGTGGTTCAGGGAATGCGGACTTGGGAGGCCCCGCGTGTGACGATGGCGTCCGCTCCGGCGTCACGGAACTTTTTCGCGTCGGTCTGTCTGTTGACATACCAGACGGAGACCCAGAGGCCGCCATCGTGGAGAGCCTTGATGACGTCGGCGTCCGCAAAGTTCATCATGGGGATGTTCACGCCGAAGAGCCCGTAGGTTTCCTTCAGAGCGAGGATTTGCTTGACAACATCTTCCTTGGTGTCAAGTAGTTCGGTGAGACCGGACATTTTGTACTTGCCAGAGACGGGTCTCACGTTGAGGTGGAGGACGCGTCGGATGTCGGGATGCTTTTCCTTCATGTAAGCGATCGCGTGCCTCGCGAAAGTTGCAATCATGATTCGGTCATGCGTCACTCCAGCGTCAGCAGCCTGTTTGAGGACGGTTTCCATGAAGTCGGGGGAGAAGAACTTGGTATCAATCCAGATTTCGGGGATATCCTTTGCGATGGCAATGGCCTCCTTGAAAGTGGTGATGTGCTCGTCCTTGAAGTCGCCGACAGGCTTGAAGGGGCCATGGTTGCGGATTTCGTCGTAGGTGACTTCTTTGATTTTCACATCCCAGTCCATGGTGCGTTTTAGGGACGGGTCGTGGGCCATCACGATGACACCGTCTTTTGTCCTTTGAACATCCATCTTCATGATGTCATTTTTGAACTCGACGGCGAGTCGGTAGGCCGCCGCGCTCCCTTCGGGAGCATTCCAGTAGTCTCCGCGATGGGCGACGTACTTGAAGGAATCTGCAAAAAGCGGAAGAAGCAGGCAGGTCAGAATCAGAATGGACTTGTGCATGGGAGGGCTCCTTTTTTGATGGATGGGTTAGTGTCCTGTGCTGCCGAAGCCGCCTGCGCCGCGCGTCGAATCGCTCAGACTTGCCGCGGGCGTGAGACGGACTTCGGGTAGGGATTGAATGACCATTTGCGCGATACGGTCGCCGCGTTGGATGGGGAAAGGGATCGTCCCGAAGTTGACGAGGATGACGCCGACTTCGCCTCGGTATCCTGCGTCGATGGTGCCAGGCGTATTGAGGACGGTGACGGACTTCTTGAGCGCAAGCCCGCTGCGGGGACGCACTTGCGCCTCGTAGCCAACGGGGAGTTCCAGGAAGAGGCCAGTCGGGACAAGCGCGGCTTTGCCTGGCGCAATTTCCATGTCCTGGCGGGATTTCAAATCAAAAGCGGCATCGTCCTCGTGTGCCTTGGCGGGCAGGAGGTCGTCGCAACCATCGAGCATTTTGCAGGGGATGTTTTGCATGATAGGCCTCAGTAGGGGGGAGGAGAGTCTAGCACATCTAGCGAGTCTAGTTCTTTTTTAGTCTTGCGATGAACATGGCGTCGCAGTCGGCGTCCCATGGCCAGGTCTGGAGCATGCCGTTGGAAGGTTCGCCGGTGAGAGGGGAGAGGAATGGTTCGAGTTGGAACTCGGGGTGTTTTTGGAGGAAGGCGTTGACGATGTCCTGGTTTTCGCGGCGGAACATCGAGCAGGTGGCGTAGACGAGGGTCCCGCCGGGGCGGACGCCGTGGGAGGCATTTTCGAGGAGCGAGGCCTGGAGGGTGGTGAGTTCGTCAAGGTCCTGGGGGCGTGTAGTCCAGCGGGCATCGGGATTGCGTCGCCATGTGCCGGAGCAGGAGCAGGGGGCATCGACCAAGACGCCGTGGAACTGGTTGTGCCATCGCGGGACATCGATGCCGAGCCATTCTTTGCATTGGATGTTGGAGCGACCGGCGCGTCTGGCGCGTCGTCGAAGGTCCTCCTCGAGTTTGTAGACACGCTTGTCCGTGGCAAGGATGGTTCCTTTGCCTTGCATAAGCCAGGAGAGGTGAAGGGTTTTCCCGCCGGCACCAGCGCAGCAGTCCCACCAAGATTCACCGGGTTGCGGGGCGCAGACGAGACCAACGGCCTGCGAGGCAACGTCTTGGACTTCGAGGAACCCGTCTTGGTAGACCGGGAGCGTGCGGAGATTGACGCCCACAAAATGCGCTTTGAGGGCGTGCTTGATGCGTTCGTGGCGCGTGACTCGGATTTCGGCAGCCGTGAGTTGTCCAACGACGCGGTCGATGTCATTGGATTGAGCACGGAGCCACACGGGAGGGCGTACCTGAAGCCAAGCAATCATTTCGTGCCAGTGCCTTGGCATATTGACCTCAGCGAATGCCCAGGCCGGCAGGAGGTCTTCCAGAGGCAACGGCGGCATTTCATTCTCGAAGAAAGGACGCAGGTATTTGCGTCGAGCATGGACTTCCGCATTTGGGGGTAGGGAGGGTAGGTCCTGGGCGTGGATGCCCGTGTGGACGAGCCACCAGCCGGCGGAAGGCGGGAGTTCCTCGCGTCCATCCAGAAGCCATGCCGCGCTCAGTGCCGCATAGAACTCCTCGTAACGGAGTTTGCGTTCCAGGGTGGTTCCCTTGGTGACGGCCGCCTCAAAGTCCTGTGGCACGAGATGGCGCAGCCAGCCCCACCAGCGGAGGACGGAAAAGAGGGTTTCGCTGATGATTCGGCGGTCGCGCGAACCGAGTTGGTGGTTTTCCTTGAGGAAACCTGCGAGCGCACGGTCCGCCGGATGTCGTTCGAGGAGAGCGATGCGGAGCAATTGCACGACAGCGTCCGCACAAGTCTTGGAGTGCGGTTCGATGCGCTTTTGCGGGATGTCCTGGTAGCGTGCCATAGGTTACTCCGCGCTCTCTTCGGCGGCTTGCACCGTGTTGTACATCAGCATTGTGATGGTCATCGGTCCCACGCCACCCGGAACGGGGGTCAGGAACGACGCCTTCTCTTTCACGGCCTCGAAGTCCACATCGCCGACTAGACGATAGCCTTTTTCCTTCGTCGAATCCTCGACGCGGTTGACCCCGACGTCGATGACGGCCGCGCCTTCGCGAATCATGTCCGCCGTGATGGTGTTCGGACGGCCTGCCGCGGCGACGACGATATCGGCCTGCAAGGTGAACTTCTTGATGTCCTTGGTGCGGGTGTGGCAGACGGTCACGGTCGCGTTCCCCGTCGGAGCCTTTTGAATCAAAAGATTGGCCAGCGGTTTGCCGACGATGTTGCTGCGTCCGACCACGACCACATGTGCGCCCTCCAGTGGGATGCCGCTGCGGAGGATGAGTTGCACGACACCATGGGGCGTGCAGGGCAGGTATGCCTTTTCACCAATGACCAGGCGACCGACATTGACGGGGTGGAACCCGTCCACGTCCTTCTTGGGGTCGATGGCGAGAATGACCTTGCTCTCGGAGATGTGCTTCGGCAGAGGCAACTGCACCAGAATGCCGTGGACTGCCGGGTCGGCGTTGCATTTGGCGATGAGTGCTAGAAGGTCTGCCTCGGAGGTATCCGCGGGAAGGCGATTGTCGAATGAGCGGATGCCGAGTTCGGCGCAGGCCTTTTCCTTGGCCGTGACGTAGGAGCGGGAGGCGGGGTCGTCCCCGACGAGGATGACCGCCAGGCCAGGCGTGACGCCCGTCTTCTCCTGGAGGGTGGCGACGCGTTGCTTGAGTTCGGCGCGGATGTCCGTCGCGATTTGTTTGCCGTTGATGAGTTGTGCAGTCAT
>JAFRLI010000097.1 GCA_017431255.1 Victivallales bacterium | reverse complement strand
TATCATTTTTTGTTGTGTTTCAAGCAGAAGGAATTGAAAGTCATGTCTGGTATCTTTTCTGGAGTAATCGGTGAATATGAAGATGGCAGTGGGATGATGGAACTAGGGTGGTATGCCAGAGATGTTACTTTGGTTTTGAATAACGAATATTACTACTCAGCGGCAGAGAATGTATCCATTCTTGCAGGTATATTGGTTGTCGGCTCGGGCACCTTTGCCGAGAATGTGAATGCCACGGGGGTAACCTGGTCGAAGACGGATTCGGAAGGGATTACATCGCATTTTTATCAGAGTGGTACAATCTCGATTGCGTCCGGTGGCAGCGCGAGAAACGTGACACTGGGTACGTTTGGAGCTGCACAAAACGCCGGTGTCATAGAACATCTTTCTGTGCATTCCGGTGGCCTTTATGCCGCCGGGGGGACGTGGCTAAAGAACAGCACGAACGGAGGCTATATCGAACGATTTGATGGCGTGGTCGCCACCGGGAAGGTAAGCGGGCTGAATTTCATTGGCTACTTACAGGCCTCCGCCGCCACTCTCGAGAATATGACCTTCAACTGGTTGTATGATGATGTGAGGCAATATGTAGAACGTGCAAATGCCTGGCTCGATAACGGGTGTGATCTCAAAGGCGGTGTTGTATCGGGAATGTCGGATTCCGATGACGTTTATGCCAGAGTATATCTATCTTCTGGCGCATCTGCGTCAGGGACCTTGGTGGATGGAGGACTCATTACCTTTTCGGAGGGTGCTAGTGGCAGGGAGATCGTGGTGCAGTCGAATGGTGTCGTGAGCGCGGGGAATTGGAACGCCACGGAAAACGCGGTTGTCAGCCACACGAGAATCTTCGATGGCGGTATTCAGAAACTTGACGAAAGAGGAGTTGCCAGCAATACGGAGGTGTATTCTGGAGGCACGCAAATCCTCTGGGATGGTTCCGCCTTGCAGACCACGGTCCATGCGGGAGGTACCCAGTATTTGTCAGGACGCAGTCCAACTGCCACCAGCACACGCATCGAGCAGGGCGGCCTCGAATGCATCGTTAATGGATGGTCCGATTCCGCGTATGTGCAGAGTGGCGGGACGCAGAGAGTCTATTATGGCGGATGGGCCGCAGGTGCCCAGAACGCCCAGGTCTACGGGACGCAGGAGAACCTGGGAGGCTTGGTTTCCAGCAGCATTATTTATTCGGGGGGAAGCCTGGTCGTCAACAGCGGCGGAACCGCCTTTGGCATTGACGTGAGGGCGGGGGGCAGAGTCTCCGTGCAATACGGGACGATTTCGGGGCTGGAGCTTGCTTCCGATGCCTCTTTGCTCGTGGAAAGCGGCGGGTCGGTGAATGACTTGCTGGCGAGAAATGGGGCCACGGTCATCGCCAGTGGAAGTAGCGGATGGCGTGGAACATTGCGCAACTGCGACTTCTACAATACCGTTCTTCTGGAGGATGGCGGGGAGGCGTATGACATCCGTCTGCATTCGGGAGCCAGTCTGGATGTCGCATCCAGTTGCTACGTATCCAACTTCACGGTCGACTCCCAGGCAAGTGTGTTCATTTCCTCAGGCGCCTCCTTTGATGGATTGGTCGTCTCCGGGGGGACTGTCGAACTGGCGGAGCATATGATTTGGGAACTCGCGCTGAGCGACGGTCACGTGAACCGCAACGGGGGAGACTATTATTCATCCGGTTACAGAAACGTCGTGACCGACAAGGGACGTTACCACGTCACCAATGGGGAAGAATGGAGATTGACCGTGTCCGCAGGAGGTGTTGTCGAAATGGCCAATGCCTTCGTTTCCAGCGGGACTGTGGGAGACGGCGGAACCCTGTACTGCCGGCAAAACACCGAACTCGCCTTCCTGACCGTGGAGAACGGCGGTGTTCTATCCATCGAAGGCGCAACCATTTCCCAGGAAACAAACATGCAGTATGGGAGCGAGTTGAGCTTCCAAATCGCAGGATATGCGGCGGATGACTTGGATGCCTGGCTCAGTGGAATGTCCGAGTTCTCGGGCAGGCCGTCAATCAGCGTGGTGGTGGATCCCGACCAGGCCGCCGGAAAGTATGTCCTAGCAGACGCAAACGCCGGCTGGGTTACCAGCGTTTCCATTTCGGAAAAGGAAGGGGAGGCATCGGGGAACGTTTCCATGAACGGGGGGGCAACCAGGATTGGGAAGAACACGTACCGGTTGTCCTTGGGGGAGAACGACGCGCTGGTTCTCTCCGTGTCCGTCGAGGCGGCTCCTCCCGTCATCCTCTCCGCAACGGCCACGCGAGTCACATGGGACTCCGAAGACGGCGGCGGACGGTTTGTCCTCGGGGATGGAAACGGCTTCTTCCAGCTGACGGTGGAGACCGAGGCGGTCAGCCTCTACGGTCTGCCAGAACAGGATTTCACCGTGCAGGTGTACAACGTGGCGGACGAAGGGGCTTCCGATGTCGTTCCTGTCCAGGGAATGTCCGCGTCGTCCCCCGAATGCCTTGCGGCAAAGAGCGACGGTGAAACCGACCTGATGTTCGGACGTTCCATGGGACAATGGGATAGTACCTATCGCGCAAGGCACATGTCTCTTGGCTATGTGGCTCCCCTCAAAGGACGAAACATCATCGGCGACCTCCTCCTCGGCTCCGACGATGCAACCATCTTGCTGCTGACCGACGATGACAACGGCGATGCGCTCTTCCTCGATGACATCTACTCCGCGTTCCCAGACGGTACTGACCCGCTGGGAGGGGCTACTGGCCCACAAGCGCGTGTTGCGATGATTGACGAAATCCGCGCGGGGGCAGGGGACGATGTGGTCGATTTGACCAGTCAGCGTTTCACCTATGTCGGGGACGGAATCACGGTGCATGGCGGCCTTGGCGACGACGTCCTCTGGGCAAACCATGGCGAGAACACGCTCTTCGGCGACGCCGGCAACGACCGCCTCGCGGGCGCCTCGGGGGACGATGTGCTCGTCGGCGGCACTGGCGACGATTCCTTGCAAGGCGGTGGCGGAAACGACCTCTTTACCTTCGGAGGTGTCTGGGGCAACGACACTGTTGCGCAGTTGGAAGGCGGCTCCTCCCTCTTGTGGTTTGATGGAGTGTCCCGCGAGGAGTTCTCGCTGGAAGCCGACGCAAACGGAAATGCCGTGCTTTCCTGCACCTCCGGCACTGTCACGTTGGAGGGCGTAAAAGCGACGGATGTCTCCAACGCATTCGCCTCCGGTAGCGATGTGCTCCAGGAAGGATGGACCCTCCGCTTCGGAAACAATGATACCGCACAGTACAACGACCTCCTCGCCGTAGGCGCATTCGCCGACTTCACCAGCGAACTCGTCTTCGATGACAAGGACAAGGTATTCCTGGCGTAACAACGGCATTCCTCCACCGTTGACCATCCGAGTTCTACACACCTTAGGCACTGGTGAGATTGTTATCGGACGAACGGTTGTTTTTCCCGGAAAACAATCGTTCGTTTCGTTAAGTCCAGTTGTCCACTTTCAAAAGAGATAATTGCAAAACTCTTTTGAAGTCCACAGAACACACAGAATACACAGACCTGTTTGCCCGCGCTACGCGCGGTCAAACAT
>JAFRLI010000096.1 GCA_017431255.1 Victivallales bacterium | reverse complement strand
TTTTTAAGTTCCTCGCAATGGAACAACTCTATTTTTTCGGTCAGGTCGTAAATATTCAGGGGGACAAATCCATAGTTGTAGAAGAAGTCGTCAGTAACGCCAGTATCGGGAGGCATCATCTGATTGAGTTCCCAAGGAACATTTCGTGTTTTGCGGTCAAAATCCAGGACAATGTTGATAATGCGGTGCATACGACCCTCTTTTCGTAGGGCATGGTATCGTCTGGCGTCATACCCCATGACACGTGGCACCATATCCTGGTCTTTCCTGGATTGAAGTTCCAGCCCCACAGAAACGGTTTCCTGTCCTGTGTCGTACTCGAACATCATATCTCTGTAACGATTGTTTGTTTTCAGTCGTCCATCGGCGTCCTGGATGATTTCATAGTACTCTCCGCTGACAAGTTTGAGTTTGTCCATGGAAATCGTACCATCGGGAATGTTTTTCTTCAGGATATGCAGTACATATCCTAGAAGATCCGTCATCACATCCTTTCGGCCAAAGAAGTTCTTTGCCGTTGCGTCTTTTAGTCCCATACATTTCTCCGTTTTTTGTGTCGCTTGCTTGTTTTTGCTTGCGTATTAGATAATATAGAGCAACCATAGAGGAAAGCAAGTGGTTCCTTGAAAAATATTTTAATCTTTCATTTCGCACTATTACATACTTGCTTGAAAGTGCAAATGGCTATCAAGTTGGAGGTAGGGTGGGAACGTGACGAATGGGAGGACAGTTCTTCGGGGCAACTCTGGAGTAGAGTGTAGGCAGGAGTCACGGGTGATTCTGTATGGTGAGAACGCGTGCGCGCCAGTATGCGGGAATCACATGTGTCACTTTGAGGAAGCCGGCCTTTGAGAGGTCTTCGCGGCGCAGTGTTTTGTCCAGGAAGGGAGCCGCCACCTTGGAATCGGGGACTCCCGGGACTAGAAGCATGGTGAGGCAGAGTTCACCGTCCCAGCACATTCCATAGGGTGGTTTGGCGTTGGGATCGCGCAGGGAGACTTCCGCGCGTTCTGCGGCAATTTGGGAGAAGGCACGCATGGCGCGAACGATTTTTTCGCGGCGAACTTTGTCCTTTTCGAAGGCATAGAGCAATTCGAGACTGACGTTTGCCTGATAGAGGGAATAGCAAGGCATGCGAACAAGGAACTTGGCTCGTTGGGGAGAGTCAATCCGAAGGGTGCGGTCGAGTGCCTCGTCGATGAGTTTTTCGTACATTTGGAGCCAGTGTGGGTCGTTAGTTGCCAAATGCGCCGCGGCATAAATCATGGGAAGCCGTGCGTCCTCGTGGGGGCCGAGGTCTGGCCCCCACATTGTGCAGATTCCGCGCGGGTCTTTGTCGCCGTTTGCCAGACCGAAGTTCCAGCCGCGCTCCGGAGTTACTCGCTCTTCCATGAAACGTGCGACCTCTGAGATTCGGATTTTGTACTCCGCTACCAGCGAAGGCTCGGCCATCGGAGAATTGACGTAGCGCCAAAGCCCGTGCACCCAGTGGGTATATTGGTCTCGGCTTGTCAGGGAACAGATGCTGCGTCCGTCGTCCGCGCAGATGCCGCGCGCCACGAATCCTTTGATGCCGTGGAGTTTTGCGAGATTCAGAACCCCGCGGGCGATTTTTGCGGCGTCTTCCCGGGTGAGTTCGTCGTGCGTGACGGCATAATGGTCAACGAGCCCTGAAAGCACGGTCCCGTCGGCGAGGGCGCAGTCGGACATTCCAGCGCCATAGCCGCCGCCTTCCTTCCAGTGGAACATTCCGTCCACGCAATTCTTGGAGGAACGGACCCTGCTGGGAGGACATCCGTAAAGCAGACTGGTTTTCGAATCCCAACAAGTCTTCATTTTGATACGCCAGGCATTGTCGCAGAGTTTCTCGAAATCATCGGCGATGGCGGCGGAAAGGATGCTGCAAAGGATGCTCAGGGTAAGTTGCTTTGTCATAGGAAGTAAGGATGGTTGGATGGATGTGGGGCAATTATGGTACGACTGGCTCGATGCGGTATTTGGTGACATCCAGTTCTGCGGTGACGGACTGCCCGAACATATCGAGATTGACGGCGAAGAGCAGTTTCTTGCGTCGTTCAATGACCTGTCCGTGAACCCCCTGAAGCGGTCCGTTCAGTATTACGAACCACGAGCCATTGACGAGTTCCGGGAGGACTTCGACGGGGAGTTCCGCAGAGGCGCACTCGAATTGACGAATGACCTGCAGTTCATGAAGAAGGCGTTTCTGCGCTTGTTCGGCATCTCGCAGAATGCGAATGATGTGGTTGGAGTGCCAGATATTGGTGAGTTCCTCTGCGTCCAATGCGGCGAAAAGATATCCCTTGAACATAGGGGTAAACGTCTCGTATTGGTAGACATCGACCTTGACGGGACGTTTGACGCGCTTGATGGTGAACTTCTTCTTCAGCGGAAGATAGAAGGGAATCTCCTTTTCAAGCAGCCATTCTGCCAGTCTGTGTTCACGTAGCGGTTGCGTGTAGACGGGATACCAATGGCGTCCTGCTAACGCAACCAAGGACGGTTCGGGAAATGGAGGAGAGGGGGACGCTGTCATTTTTGAACTTGACGAATACAGAAAAAAAGGCGCAATTCCCCATTGGAAAATTGCGCCGTGGGTTCAAATTACAGCATTGATTCGTAGAGTTTTACCACGTCTTCTTTGGTCGGGTCCTTCGGATTGCCAGGCGTGCATGCGTCCGCCATCGCGGAATCCGCCAGGAAGGAGATGTCCTCTTGCTTGACGCCGACTTCTGCAAGGTGCTGCGGAATCCCAACGTCAATGCCCAACTGCCTCACAGCGTCCACACATGCTTTGCGGTACTCTTCCTGGGACATCTTTTCGACGGCTTGGACGCCCATCGCGATGGCGATGTCCGCGTACTTGGTTCCCGTGCAGGGGGCGTTGTACGCCAGAACGGTCGGGAGAATCGCCGCGCAGGCGACGCCGTGCGGCGTGTCGTACAGCGCGCTCAGGGGATGCGCCATCGAGTGCACAATGCCCAGACCGACATTCGAGAAGCCCATTCCCGCGATGTATTGCGCCACCGCCATCTTCTCGCGAGCCTCGGGATCGCCCGCGACGGACTTCCGCAACCACTGCGAAATCATCGCAATCGCCTTGATGTGCAACATGTCGGTGAGTTCCCAGGCACCCTTGGTGATGTAGCCTTCAATGGCGTGCGTGAGGGCATCCATGCCAGTCGCGGCGCAGAGGCGTTTCGGCATCGACGCGACCATGTCGGGATCCACGAACGCCACGACGGGGATGTCATGCGGATCGACGCAGACGAACTTGCGGTGCTTTTCGACATCGGTGATGACGTAGTTGATGGTGACTTCTGCGGCGGTACCCGATGTGGTGGAGACGGCGAGGATGGGCAGGCACTTGTTCTTGGTGGGGGCGACGCCTTCCAGGCTCCGGACATCCGCGAACTCGGGGTTGGTCATAATGATGCCAATGGCCTTCGATGTGTCAATGGCAGAACCGCCGCCGACGGCGACGAGGACGTCTGCACCGCAATCCTTGCAGAATTGCACGCCTTCTTGGACATTCTGGATGGTGGGGTTCGCCTTGATGCCGTCGTAGATTTTGTAGGCGATGCCCGCAGCGTCGAGAACATCAGTGACCTTCTTGGCGACCTGGAACTTGATGAGGTCCGGGTCCGTGCAGAGCATGACCTTCTTCAGCCCGCGTGCCTTGATTTCGTTTGCAATCTCGTTGATGGCTCCCTTGCCAAAATACGAGGTTTCGTTGAGGATGATGCGACTTGCCATGGGATCTCCTTGAACTTTTGTGGGGAATGAGGATTTATGGAGGAAGAAACGAAAGCTTTGCTAATATAGCCCTCTTTTTCAAAAAAAGGAAGGTGACGCGCGTTTTTTTGCGAAAAAACGCGCGTCTATGTTCCATCTTACGGACGTGTGAGGATGTAGCAGAGAGTGGCGCCAGGACGAACGGCGTTGTTGGCATGGAACTGGAGCACGCCGTCTTTGAAGGTGGAATTGACATCCCCGTTGACGGAGCCGTCGAGGTTCAGAGCCTGGACTTTGGCGGCGGGCATCTTGACGCTCACAAGGACGTCGGCCTTGCGAACAAGGAGCAGACGACCGCCCCAGGCCGTGAGGATGGTGCATTTCTGGTTGCGGAAGGTCATCCCCGTGTTGGCGATGTTCGCAAGGTGGATGAAGAGCATCTTCTTGCTGGACTGCACGGGAAGCCCGTCCAGGGAAATCAGCGCAAAGGATTGCGGATGGGCAACGCCTTTGACGGCGAGAAGACCGCCTTTGGCGTCCTTGGAGCAGGCGAGGACCTGGGAGCGCGGCGTGTCAATGGCAATCACATCTTCCTGTGTGTTGAGGAGGATTTCGCCCGTGGAACTGACGATTTTGCCCGTCCTGTTGAAGGCGTCGAGGGTATCCTTCAGGTCCTTGGGGAGGTCTTTTTTCCAGTTTTCGAGATGCGTGGCGAACTTGGGGACGTCCTGGAATTGGTTGTCGTTGAGGATGGTGCCGATGCGGGTGAAGAGGCCCAGGTAGGTGAAGTCCGTGGGATAGCCGCTGTTTCCTTTTTCGGCGAGTAGGTCGTTCCAGATGTGTGAGGCGATTGCGCCCTTGGCGGGCTGGACGTCTCCACGCACGAAGAGCGCCCAGATGATGCGGTCGGCAAGTTGGGCTCCTGGGTCGTTCGCGGAGTCAAAACCGCCAGACCCGCTGGGTTTGAGGATGCCGTTGGCACCATGGGACCAGGCAAAGCGATAGAGACCGTCCCAGTCCTGCAATGCCGCATAGCCGCCGATGAGTGCCGCCTGCTGCGTGCGATAGATGTTCGGATTGCAGTAGTTCCATTCCGTCACCGTGTAGGGCTTGCCGTAGACGCGGGCTGACATCATCGTGCGGGGAATGCTGGCGGCCGCCTTGACGGCGGACTGCTGGCGGTAGGCGTTCGGCAGGCGCCACTTCTGTTCGGGGAAGGATGGATGGTCGTGATACTGATGGTTGTCTACGACATCGAGGTATTCGCGGCAGAGCGCGTGCCCGACGGTACTAATCCAGTTGAGGTCGGTGATGAGGGCCTTGGTCTTGATTTCCTCGCGCAGGAAACGGGTCATTTCCTGGATGCACTTGATTTGGAGGTCGTTGAGCCACTTGAGGCGCGCATAGGGATGCTTCTTTTCATCGATGTTGTTCTTGGATTTGTATTCTTTCCAGGCCTTTTCGTAGAGGGCGAGCACCTTCGGGAAACGCGGTGCCTGCACGATGGTACCGTCTTCGTTCATCAAATCAAGGAAGGCGACGCAGGGGTCTTGTGCCATCGGAAGGCCCGTGTACTTGTTGGGGGAGAGGAGCAGGACGCGGCAGTACTCTTTCCAGTTGTCCATCGCGACTTTGCTGATGGGGGCGAGTGCTTTCATTTCGTAGCCGGTGAACTCGTCGATGTCGGTAATGCCGTCTGCGGGGACGATGGTACGGGAGCAATAGAGGTGGAGAGT
>JAFRLI010000095.1 GCA_017431255.1 Victivallales bacterium | reverse complement strand
CGCCTTGGCGAGAGATGCCTCCAATTGGGAAATGGAGGTCTTTTCGGTATCTGCACCGACTTTTTGGAGCGCGCTCCAGTCGTCTTGCAGTTGTTTCTGCAATTGCTGGACTTGTTCCAGGTTTTCACGGATGCTTTTCTGCATGTTTTTGAGGATGCTGATGGGACCGGTCTTGATGGGGGAGAGGGATTCCGGGTTTTCCAGTGCCTTGGGGAGGTTGGCGAGGTCCGTGAAGTCGGCCAGCTGCGACTGGATTTTGACGCAATGGAGGCGTGCGATCCGCAGGGCGCGCTCCCGCTGCTGGTACTTCAGATACCAGGTCACGCCGCCGCAGAGACCCGCCAGCAACAACAGGAAGACCGCGAACATCGCCACGGCACGACCGGGTTTCCCCTTGCGTGGCTTGTTCTGTATCGGAGTCTCCGTTTCCCCGCTAGAATGCTTGCGCGTCCATGTTGTTTGCTTCTTCGCTTTGGAATCCGGCACCCGCACCACGAGTTTCTCTTTTTGGAGTGGGATGCGTTCCGGGGTGTCGTTCGACGCCGGTTGCGCCTGGGACCAGGTGGGACGCGTTCCTAAACGGGCGCATTCGACGAGTTCCCCGCCCTTCGCCTCCGGCAGCGGTTTCGTGAGGTCGATGACCAGCGTGTTGGGGGAGCGGCGCGCTGTGGTCAATGCGGCTTCGCCTTCAATGCAGAACCGCCAGTGGCATGTGAGTCCTGGCGGGAGGGTGACGAAATATGTGTTGAACGCGACTTGCCACCGTTCGTCGGGCGCGAGGAGGCTCAGCGCCTCATCTACGAGGCGTTCGAGTTTCTTGTGCTTAAGCGGGTCAAAGACAATGTAGACATTGTTGCGAGAGGGACCGTGGAAGGATTCGGCGAGGACGCCTGCCCAGCCGGCGTCGCCGGTGGCTTCCTGCCAAGCGGAGCATTTTCCCTCAACGGCTGCTGTGGGGGGGATGGTGAGCGGCGTGTCGTAGTGTTCCAGTTGGATGTTCCATTTTTCGTCCTTGAAGAGCGATGGACGCAGGAAAAGGGAGGCTGGACCGCCTTGTGCGGTTTTTGCTTCTTCCTCGTTCAGGACGATGTGGGACGCAAGTTTGTTGGAACGCTGGGTGTGGTCGACTCCATTGAAGCAGATGCGGCTCAGGATGTGCTGCGTGGTGCCTGTGTCATTGAGCAGATAATGCACGCAGGCGACGGGGTTGTCCCAGGCGTTTGCCCCGTAGTGCGGGAAGCACGGCTTGTATGCACTGAGACCTTCCAGTTTCTGCAACAGCACTGCGCTCAGACCACGAGTACAGGCGACCGTGCAGAAGCCCGAAGAACCCAGCTTGATGCCTGACGGCGCTGACGTATAGACCAGTTCAAATGCCATGCGGATTGCTCCTGAGTCAAGGTATGAAATATTCCCAATATAAAAAATATCCCCAACCTCGCATTTTTCAATGTGAAATCTAGGAATCTTTTGAGGATTTGTGAAATCTCTCCCTGACGCCCACGGGGTGCCCGGGGGAATATTCTCAAAATAGTCATTACGTATCTTAGAAACTTAGCGTAATGTGATACAAGTGCACTCTCTTGAGGCGATTTCCCGTATCTCAATTTGCAAAGTTCTACGGTCGTGGCTAAGTTGATGGGGAACGCGATTCCTGTAGGAAATGCGGTGGATGCCGTGTTGTGGGATTGCGGAACAGAAAAAAAGGAGAAAAACGATGTTGCAAAAACGGGAAGAGATTTTCGGGAGCGTGTCTGGGGTAACGATTGCGGAACGGGACGAATGGGATTTCGCAGCCGGTGCGAGGGGAGAAGACGTGAGTGTCTCTGGGCGCGGTCGTCTGGTGGTTTCAGGCGGCGCGTACGTGGAAGGGACGCAGGTGTCGGAATTGGGAGAGATGCGCGTGGAAAGTGACGGTGCGGCGTCGGCGACAACGTTGTCGGACGCGGGGCGTCTTTGGGTGTCAAGAGGAGGCGTTGTGGAGGGCACGACGTTGCGCGACGGCGGAGACGTGGTGGTATCTGGAGGAGGACAGGCGTGGGACACGCTTGTCGGGGACCGTGGTGTTCTGTTTGTGCGGGGAGATGGAGCGGAGGCCTGGAAGACGACGGTGAACGTGGGAGGGTTGGTCGACGTCGCCAGCGGTGGCACGGCGAGCATTCTCTTCAATCCCTGGCAGGGCGAGGTCAATTCCAATACCGGGGCGACCGTGCTTTTCCTGG
>JAFRLI010000094.1 GCA_017431255.1 Victivallales bacterium | reverse complement strand
GTGAGGCAGCATTTTGGAATCCAAGAAGCCAACTTGCTACATAGTGGCCGGTCCCAACGGCGCGGGAAAGACTACATTCAGTTTGTCCTCTCTGTCGAAGATAACGAATTGCACGCGATACATCAACGTAGATGAAATCGCACGCGGGTTGTCTCCGCTGGATGTGGCTTCCGTGCAGATAAAGGCTGGTCGGCTCTTTCTGGAGATGCTGAAGGACTTGGTGGCGCAGCGCGAGAACTTCACGTTCGAAACCACGCTTTCGGGTCGTTCCTATCTCCAGCATATCCAACGCTGGCAGGCAGACGGATGGCGCGTCATCTTGTTCTTTCTGTATGTCCCCAGCGCTCAACTGTGTGAATCTCGCGTCGCGGCACGGGTCGCTGCCGGTGGACACAATGTCCCCGGAGAATCCATTATTCGACGCTATTCCCGCAGCATTCGCAATTTGTTCGAGTTCGCCGAAACGTGCGACCGAACCTTTTGCTTAGACAATTCCAGCAGCCGTCCCGTTCCCATCTTCGAGAAGGCCAAAGGAAAGCCCTACCACATTTCCAATCAGACATTGTTCGATAAAATGCAGAAGGAGTGTTCTCTATGAATCATTTGAGTAAGCAGATGATGGCCACCCTGAAGGCGATGCAATGCGCAGTAGATGAACTTCTTGACTACCGCGCCAAATTGGGACAAAAGGTCGTCGTCAGCGATGCCCATGGACTGCCGAAGCTCGTCTCTGCTAAAACTCTGGTCCGCCAGCGCAAATGCGCCAAGCGGATGCTCGTTGCCAAGGCAAATTAAGGATTTGTAGTTCATTTTTTTAGAGGTGCTAGACGCTCTGGATTTTCTAGAGGCACTAGTTGCTCGAGAGGTTTCCTAAAGGTGCTGGACGCTCTGGATTTTCTAGAGGCTCAGCACCTTTCGTGTTTCTAGGGCACATTACTTTTGGGGCTGACGAGGTCGTACAGGACGCGCCATTGCGCGCGCGGTGCGAGGTGGGATGCACACGGGGCCATCGAGGTGTGCCGGGAGATACGCGCCATTGCTCGCGCGGTGCGAGGTGGGATGCGCACGGGGCCATCGAGGTGTTCTGGTGGATACGCGCCATTGCTCGCGCGCGGGGTGGATGGTCCCCCGCCCTGGTGGGTACCGGCCCTAATATCGCACCTGTCAAGGCCTTTGTCAATCATTTTTGTCAGAATACTGCAAGAAGTTACCGTTTGGACTAACTTTCAGAGATATGAACTGACTATTTTGAGAATCCGTCCCCGCTGCGGTTTCGGGGGACATCTGTGCTTTATAGGAGAGATCATTGTAAAACTCTTTTGAAGTCCACAGAACACACAGAATACACAGACCTGTATATCTGCGCTACGCGTGGCCAAACACTTGATATAAAACAAAATATAAAGTGCAAGCCGAAGCGGCGGATTGCATTCTGTGTGTTCTGTGTGTTCTGTGGACTCAAAAATGAGTTTTGCAACTACCTGAGGAGAGAAACCTCAACGGCGACTTTGGGGAAGTCGCCGTTGGAAAAACATTCTGTGTTTTGTGTTTTGGGAAACTAGAATCGTAGCGGTTGGTAATTGAAGCCGCAGAGATACTTACGGAAATCGGAGAGGAATTGCATATCGTTGGCGGGGAGGATGAGTGCGCCAGCGATTTCGATCTCGGGAGCGATGATGTTGAGGGTGATATTGTTGATGTCATCGAAAGCGAGGGGTGACATGATTTCGTAGGGGTAGCGTCCGTCGATGGGATAATCCCAGCGGAACCGCCAGATGTTCTTTTCCGCCTTGTAGAATTCGGCGGAGTTGTTGGTTTTTCGAATGAGGGTGTAGGGTCTGGTGGATGGCTTTCCGGCGAGTCGTGCGAGCACGTTGCGGGTTTCCTTGAGAGGATTTCGGACGAGGGAGAAGACCATGTATTTCCCCTTGGGGATGGCATCGAACTGGTAGGTAATGGAACCACCTTCGCGGGAGGTTCTTACGACAGGGCACGAACGGGTTTCATCCGGCGGAAGGAGTTGTGCGTCGCCATCGGGGAAGGAGATTTTCGAGACGGGGACCCAGCGGAACTCGGGAAGGACGGCGACGACGATTTCCCTGCGGATGTCACCGCTCTGGATGACAAGTCCTGCGAGGCGTTGCGAGCTGTCGCTGGTGGAGAGCGTGATGGTTCCGTTTTGGTATTGAGCAGAGAGGTTTCCTGTGCAGAGAAGTTTTGCGGAGGAATCCAGTCCTTTGACATGAAGCATGAGCGGCTGATTGGGCTTCAGGAGGACCATTTGCTTTTCCTCACCGGGTTTGACACCCCAGTTGAGGACAGGAGAGAGTTCCAGGGAACGCGGGGCGTCTTCGCGCCAGGCGAGCGTCAGCCGTGCTTTGCCAGGCAGGTCGCTCTTGATGTTCAGCGTGTTGTCGCCCTTGCGGAGACCGCCAGGAAGCACGCGTGTGTTCATCATCACCTTTGTCTGCGCCTGGAATGGTGCGATGCTGGAACCTTGGACGCGGAGGAGGAATGCATGGCGTCCCCGCACCTCGAACGCAAGGTCGCAAGCGGAGGTGTTTTTCGCGACGGGGCGCCAGTTCTTCCCGTTGTCGTAGGAGAGTTCAAAGGAGGCTGGAGAAGGTGTCTGGTAGGAGGCGGCGACGATGGGGTAGGGGAGGTCAACAGAGTAGATGAAACCATTCGGGGAGACTTTCTGGAAAGCGGGGTTCTTCTCGTTTGGAGTTCCTTGGAAGGTAAGGAGACCCGTTGCGTAGTCCGGGAAGGGGCGGTCGAATTGTCCAGCCCAGACAGGAGGCTTTGCGATGGCGCCAACTAGGTCGTCAACGTTTCGCGCCAGTTCTTTTTCTGGTCCAGTTGGAGTGTAGTTCGGCAGTTTTTGGAGGCGTTTGTCTTCCCCTTTGACATGCTGGATGTCGTTGTAGGTACCGTCGTTCTGCCAGTAGTAACGGAAGGATTCGCCTGGTCGTATGGTGTAGATGCGGCGTGTCTCGGGACGCAATCCCCAGACCTGGTAGTTGCGTCGGCAGAGGCGGAAGAAATGGGTGACACCGCTTTGTGGCTTGTTGCGTGGGATGAGCATCGGGTCTTCTTCGATTTCGGTGAGGGACGCAGCGTCGTTTTGGCGTCGTGAGGTGAAATAACTTTGTGCGGAGAGGTCGTAGACATGCCAGCGGGAGTCGTAGAAGACGGACTCGAAGGAGTGGTAGTTTCCGGCGGTCATGGAGGCGGGACGTTCCAGGGTCTGGACGAAGGTGTTCAACGTCATATTGTTGAGGGGGCCGCATTCGAATCCGCAGTATCCAATCAACTGCCGAATGCCGTCATATTCGGCGGTGGCGAGGCGATTGTCCTCGGTGAGTACGCGGATTTGGTGAGACATATAGTAGTCGCTGGCACTGACCATAAATGCAAAGAGGCGGTTGACGCGCTGGAACTCGTTCAGTTTCTCTTCCTTCGGGAAGAGGGTGTCAGCCAGGTCACCGTAGGAACGCAGGTCGACATCCCCCTTGTTGAGGACAATGGGACCGACAAATGGCTCGCCTCCCTCGGGAACGGACCATTCGACATAGTCCATATAGACCTTGTTGGGAATGGAGATGTTGAGGGACTGCCCCGTCTGGACTTCAAAGGACTGTTGGCGGCTGGCGCGGGCCACCGTGAAGTCTGCGGCAGATGGCGGGACGGGATACTGCGTCTGTGGCAGGGTCAGGTTGGGGTTGCTGGAGTCCTGGATTGCCTCGGGAACCACGCGGATGTTCGCCCCCTGCTTCGAGCCGTTCTGTTCGACATAGAGGGTCTCCTCCCACGGGGAGGTTTTGGCGAGAATGGATCCCGCGATGAATTGGTCGCCGTGCGTGTGGGTTCCGTCGCAAGTGTAGGAATAGTCGAAGAAGGCGCAGGTATTTTCATCGGGTTGGAGGTCTTTTTGTGGGGTGAAGTCGTTTTGATAGCGTGAGAGGAAGGAGACGCGGACCTTGTCGATGTCGCCGTGAAGGAGTCGGTTGGGGGTATGTCGTCCAGGGTAGGCGACGATTTCGGAGGGGACACCGATGGCGATGTTGTCAGGCATGATGAGGTCGGTTCGTTCTTCTTTTTCGAGGTCTGCGCCGGCGAACGGTTGAGCGTTGGCGGCGATTTTTTTGCCGTTGAGGAAGATGGCGGTGCCGTTGGCGCCCCAGGTGGCGGCGATGTGGGACCAGGTGTTTTCGGGGAGTTCTGCTTTGCCTTTCAGGAGTGTGATGGTATTCTGGAAGTCCTTGGTGCGCAAGGCGAAGGTCTGGGTGGAGCGGGTGTAGGTGAGGGAGAGGAGGCTCTTGCGGGTGTACTGGTCGGCTTCGACGAGGGGGAGGACGTCGTTGTCTTCGAGGAATTGTGGTTTGAGCCAGGCCTCGAAGGTGCCGTCCGCGATGGGCCAGTGGTATTCCTTCTGGTTTTTGAGGCCCGTGAAGCCTTCACACCAGACGTATTGGGGATTCACGTTGAAGAAGGGGGCGTGCTGGCCATCGAGGTGGAAGGCGGTCCCTCCGTCAAAACTGGGGGAATAGAGGGAGGAAGCGCGTCCCGGGAAAGGGATTTTTTTAGCTACGCGGAGTTGGAGACGGGTGACCTTGTAGTCGAACTGGGCGGTTTGTTCGGCAGGGATTTCCCTGCCGTAGCGGTCGTATTTGGAAGAAGATACAGACGGTCTGAGTTCAATTTGCACGAAATGCGCCTTGGGGTGCAGGTGTCCCGTTACTTGATTGGCGAAGGTGCCATTGGCGGGCAGCCAGGCCGTGGACCAGCGTGGGTCCGTGACCCGTCCGCGGATGACTTGTTTGTTTTCATCTATCAAGGTGACGGTGATGCAGGAGTTCAGGAATTGCGGGGAGGGGTTGGCAACGGCAAAGTCCAGCACGACGGGCGTGGTGCCGCGAAACTCCTGCGGGAGGGGGAATCGTTTGCGGAAGATGGGATCGAGGGCGGGTGAGGTGAATTGGAGAGCGTCTTCAACTGCCTGGTGGCGGATGTCCTTTGGGAGGTCCCAGCCTTTGGTGGAAAGCGCGTCGGGCAGGAGTTGGGTGATGGTTGCCTGCGAGGCTCCTTCCATGGGTTTCGTGCCGAAATAGAGTTGCGCGGTGCGTGCATTGTCAGGCATTTGGAACCAGATGTCCAGAATGTTTTCGTGTTTTCCGACGACGGCGAACGGGACGTCTTTCTGGGAGTTGCCGTCATCGGCGGCAATGCGGATGTACTTGCCGTCCAGAGGGATTTGGGCATTGGCGAGGCGTGAGAGGATATGGAAATCGAGGGAGATTTCGCAGCGGGAGCCGTCCTGCGGTTTCCAGTCGAGGGGAGTGCGGTGGGTGGCGTCGGGGAAGAGCCAATTGGGAGCGGCGAAGGAGGCGACTGCGAACAGGGCAAAGAAGAGGATGATACGGAAAGTTTTCATAGGGAATCCTTTAGATATCTGCGGTCGTGGAAGGAAGTTCATTGCCTGAGCGGAGTTGTGTCAAGATGTTTTCGAGTTGTGTGGGGAGGGAAGGGTAGGCCTCTTTGGGAAGACGGACTTCCGCGCCGTCGAGGTCGTTCATGAGCCATTCTTCGTCCTCTTCTTGGAGATGAAGAGGAAGCGGGGTCGCCTTCAGGGAGACGTTGCAAGTGTAGTGCAGATGGCGCACGAGCAACAGGGACTCCTTGGTGATGAAGAGGCAGCAGCCGACGAGTTGCTTGTAGTACAGAAACCCTCGCAGAGCAAAATAGACGGTGGTGCCTGTCCCCAGGAACAGCGCCAGGCGGTCGGCACCTTGCCGCCAGGCGAGTGCGGCCGCGCAAAGGAAAAGGTTTGTCACGAAGTAGAGCGTCCAGCCGATGAGCAGGGTGCGTCTGGCCCAGCGGGGGTCCACACGGACGGCTTCCACAATTTCATGTGGTTCGGGTTTAGCGCTCATGGCGTGCCTCCAGATGGCGTTATGGACTGGAGCAGAAATAGCATGGAAATCGTGTTGTACATTGCGTGCAACAGAATGGAACGGACGATGCCGCCGTGGTTTCGGGCATATTGGAATCCAAGGCTCAACACGAACAGCCCCGCATAGAACTGTCCCATCCCATGTGACAATGCAAACAGCAGCGAGGTCAGGAACGTCGCCCACAACGGCATGAAGTGACGTACGGAGCGATACAGAATCTGGCGGAACAGCAGTTCCTCCGCAAGCGGCGACACCACCACCGCGCAAACAAACGAAACCACCCAGTACGAAGACCCCGATGCTCCCTGTCCGAACTCTTCCACCGCCTGCGGAGACATTTTGAGATGGAATTGCTCAAACAGCAACTTCGAGATATAGTTGAGTACCAGGCTTGCCGGCAACAGAATCAGAAGCATCTTCAGATTCGCCCATATATGTCCTTGCAGCGTCAACTCGGAACGTATGCCCAACGTTTCTCTCCAGCCAAGTTTCCGGCTCACGGGAAGAAGGCCAATCAGACCCGCCAAAGGCGCAAAGACCGCGAACGGCATCAGGCTGCACAGCAAATGCACAATTGCTTTCTCCTTCGGCACCAGCGGGTTCACCATCTGCAGAACCCACAGGCCCGCGAACAATCCGCAGAAAAACAACACGGCTGCAGGACAGAACAGGCGGTCCTGTTCGTGCATGGTGCTCGTGAGTTGTTCTGGCGTGGCGGCGACAGGCTTTTCTTCCGGGGGTGTTTGCGAGGTTTCCAAATCTTATCCTGAAAAGAAGATGAAAGAAGAAATCAGCATTTTCTTATTTAACATATCCCCATCTCCCCGTTTTGCAAGGGGGGAGCGTCTTGCAAAACGGGGAGATGGGGATATGTTAATTTATTTTAGAGGTATTTCTCCTAAAGGTTCTAGAGGAATAAGACGCTCTGGAACCATGAACCACAAAACCACGATTCACGAACCACTCATGCCAATTTACGAATACCAATGTGAGAAATGCGGCCATCGTTTCAGCCATCTGCACCGTCGGCTGGGGGAGGCTGCGCCTGCGTGTCCCAAATGTGGAGGCGAGGTAAAGAAGTTGTTTTCATCGTTTGCGGCGTCTGCGTCATCGGGAGGGGATGGGTGCCCGCAGGCGGAGAGTTGTCCCATGAGCGGCGGTCATAGTCACGGTGCGGGCTGTGGCTGCGGTTGCTGTGGCGGACATCACCATCACTAAAGGAGACGCGGAGAATGGCAACGATTCCGAATGTGCTGTCGGACGAAAGTTTTTGGATGGACCGTCGACTGTTGACGGTGTACCACAACGAGTTTGCATACGAGGCGGAGCCGCCTGCGACGATGGAGGAGTGGAAAGAGCGTCGCGACTTTACGCGGGCGCAGGTGCTGCTGGCGGCTGGTCTGGATCCGATGCCGGAGAAGACTCCGCTGGCGCCGAAGATCTGGGGGCATTTCAAGAAAGAGGGTGTCATAGTTGCGAAGGTGGAGTTCGAGAGCTTGCCGGGGCTGAAGTGCACGGGCAACCTGTATCTTCCCGAATTGGTGAAGAATCCCGCGCCCGGGATTCTCTCCCCGCACGGCCATTGGCAGACGGGACGCGTGCATGACGCCGAGCGCGGCTCGGTGGTGCGACGCGCGATGATGCTGGCCCGCCTCGGGTTCGTGGTGTTCTCGTATGATATGGTGGGCTACCTGGACAATGACGAAATCCTGCACGCATGGCCAGAGGAATTGCGCCGCCAATACGCGCTTTCCGGCGTCTCTCCGTTTGGCTTGCACACCTGGAATTCTCTGCGTGCGGTGGATTTCCTCTGCAGTCTGCCCGAAGTGGACGCGAACCGCATCGGTTGCACCGGCGCGTCTGGCGGCGCCTCGCAGACCTGGTACGTCTCCGTGCTGGATGAGCGCATCAAGGTCATCGTCCCGACCTGCATGCTGTCGAGCCATTTCCAAGGCGGTTGCCAGTGCGAGAAAGGTCCGCTTCTCCGCATCAATGGTTTGACGAGTTTTGACGTGCTTTGCGCCTGCGCACCGCGTCCTCTGATGCTTCCCTCCTGCACACGGGACTGGACGAATCTCATTTCCCGCTACGAAGTCCCCGCGCTTCGCAAGGTCTATGCGCTGTTCGGTGCAGAAGACGCGTTGGCGACCTTCTGCCAGGAGGCGGAGCACAATTACAACCAGGAGACACGCGAACGCGTCTATTCCTGGTTCACGCACTGGCTGCTCAACCAGTCTCTCCGTGAGCGCATCGTAGAGGATTCGATGGAAGTCCCGACTCCTCAGGAACTGCTCATCCATCCCGAACGCTACAATCCCGATGTAGACTTCGCCAAGTTCCAGACGAAGGATTTGACCCCCGTCCGAAAGAAACTGGACCAGGTTGCGTCGCACCTTTGTGCGGGTGCCTTGCCCAAAGCATCCGAGGTCGCAGATCTTCGCAGTTTCCAGGCGCAACGTGCGGAACTCGTTGGCGAATTGGTGAACAACGACCAGGAACTGAAGGATGTGGCGGTGCGGTTGACTTTCTCGCGCTGGGCCCTTGCGAATGGCAATGCGCAAAACGTGGCGATTTCGCGTCGAGGCATCGGGGACATTATCCCCGCGACGCGCGTCCGCCCGAAACAAGCCTCCGCGGAAGCCCCCGCCGTGCTGTTGCTTTCCAGCACCGGCAAGGCGGACTTCTTCGTGGGCGGCAGCCACGCAAATCTACTCGATACCTTGCTGGAACGGCACTGCAACGTTCTCGCCGCAGACCTGATGGGCAGCGGCGAGACTGCCGAAATGCCCGCAAAGTCCCCCCGTAACGAACATCATCCTCTCTTCTACACCTTCAATCCTACGCTGTTCTCCATGCGCGTACAGGATATTCTCACTTGTCTCCAACTCATGCAGGAGGATGGCTACCGAAACATCTCCCTGGTCGCGACGGGGGATGCGGTCAAGCCTGCGCTCTGCGCTCTCGCGCTGGTGCCACGCCTGCATGCTGCCGTGCTGGATATGGAGAACCAGGAGGACAATCCAGCCGCCTGGCAGACGGAACTCGCGTTCCAACCTGGCATTTTCAAGGTCGGCGGCATGAAGGGACTTGCGACGCTCGCCAACGTCGAAACCCTCGCACTCTACAAGGCGAGCGAAGATTTCCAGGACTATGTCACTGAATTTTCCAAACAAGGTGGACGAACGACCACGATCGCGCTGGGACGGGAAAGCCTCCAGCGTCTCGTGGACCAGTACGCCGCAAAATAACAAGGACATCACTATGAACATCGAAGCGTTGAACTCCCAGTTTGCCTTGGACGGCCATGCCGCTGTCGTGGATTTCCAAGGACTTCCCGCCGTCCAGGTCAAGAATGCCTCAGCGAGTGCCGTCATCAGTTTTCTTGGTGCGCATGTTTGCAGTTACATTCCCGCCGGTCAGAAGGAGGTGCTCTATCTAAGCCCGAAGTCCCTCTTTGAAGTGGGACAGCCCATCCGTGGCGGTGTCCCCATCTGCTGGCCCTGGTTCTCCAAAAATCCCGATGACGAATCCCTCCCGATGCACGGCATTGGACGGCTGATGCTCTGGAACCTAGATTCCATCACCGCTGAAGACGCCGGAACCACCGTTGTCACCATGTCCCTGGACGATACCCCCGAATCCCGCAAACTTTGGAACCACCCGTTCCATGCGGTCGTCATCATCAAAGTTGGACGCAAACTCGAACTCTTCATCAAAACCACCAACACGGGTTCCGAACCGTTCAAACTCTCCCAGGCCGTCCATACCTACTACCGCATCGGCGATATCAACAAAATCTCCATTGATGGCTTTGACGGAAAATCCTGCCTCAACAAGGCCGTTGGCGGCTCCGATTTTACGCAGCACGGTCCCATCCGCATCTCCGCAGAGTTCGATTCCGTCTGGCACGATGTCTCTGGAAGCGCCATTCTGCACGACGAAGCGGAAGGGCGGACGGTCGTCATTGAAAAGAGCAATTCCAACACGGGCGTGGTCTGGAATCCCTGGATTGCCAAGTGCCGCGCTCTGGTTGACTTCCCCGATGACGCCTACCTCACCTTCGTCTGCATCGAGGCTACGAACGCCCTGGAAGACACTCGCGTCGTCCAGCCAGGCGAAACCTTCGAACTTACCAATTCCTTCTATCTGAAATAGTGGTTAGTGGCTAGTGGCTAGTGGCTAGTGGCTAGTGGCTAGTGGCTAGTGGCTAGTGGCTAGTGGCTAGTGGCTAGTGGCTAGTGGCTAGTGGCTAGTGGCTAGTGGCTAGCGGCT
>JAFRLI010000011.1 GCA_017431255.1 Victivallales bacterium | reverse complement strand
GCTAGAGGGGCTAGATGTGCTAGAGAGAGCGCGGCGTGCAAAACCTTTCTGGGCGGCGGGCGTGCCTTGCTGTAGGTTCTGCAGGTCGCGCTCCGCGCGGTCAGAGGCGAGGGTAGGGCACGGGCGGAGCGCGGCGTGCAAAACCTTTCTGGCCGCGGCCTGCAGAACCTTCTAGTGGTATTCTACGGGGTGGCCGTCGATTTTGAGGAAGACGGGTGTGCCGTCTGGGGTGGTTCCGCATTGGAAGGAGGGTTCGAGTCGGATTTTGCCGCCGCCTTCGGGGAGGTCGAAGGAGTAGGTGGGGACGGCCATTCCGGAGACGTGGGAGCGGAAGTCGGCGAGGATGTCGAGTCCGGTTTGGAGACCAGTGCGGAAGCAAGTCGTGCCTCGGACGGGGTCGCCGTGGTAGAGGTAATAGGGTTTGACACGCATGCGGAGGAGTCCCGTGAAGAGGCGTCGCAGGGTATCGGCATCGTCGTTGATTCCTTTGAGAAGGACGGTTTGGTTGACGGTGGGGACGCCGGCCTTCATGAGTCGCAGGACGGCTTCGGCGGCTTCTGGGGAGAGTTCGTCGGGATGGTTGAAATGGGAGGCGATCCAGACGGTTTTCCCGCAGTGTTCGAGGATATTGCAAAGCGCAGGGGTGAAGCGTTGCGGGAGTGCGGCAAGGGTTCGGGTTCCCAGACGGAACATTTCGATGGTGGGGACGGTGGCGAGGGCGGTCAGGATTCGTTGGAGGGTGTCATCGCCGAGGGTGAGCGGGTCTCCGCCCGAGATGAGGATTTCTCGGACTTCGGGATGTTCGCGGAGATATTGCACGGCGGCGGTCAGTTCAGAATCTGTCGGTGCGGGCAGACAGGGACCATCCCAGAAGCGTTTCCGCATGCAATGGCGACAGTGCAGGGCGCAGGCGCCCGTTGCGAAGAAGAGGACGCGGTCGCGGTATCGGTGGACCATTCGCGGGAGGACGGACTGGTCGGATTCGGAGAGGGGGTCAAGGTCGGCGGTCGTGTCTTCCAGTTCCTGTGGCAGGGGGAGGCATTGCCGGAGGATGGGGTCGTCTGGGGAGTTGGATTGTGCGAGGGAGAGATAGAACGGGGTGACGATGGGCTGGTATCGTTCGGCGGCCGCGCGGTGCGGTTGCAGTTGTTCGGGAGACCATCCCAGCGGGGCGGCGAGTTGGTCCAGAGAGCGGTAGGCGTGTGAAAGCTGCCAGTGCCAATCCTGCCATTGCGCGGAAGAAAGTTGTTCGGGAATATGGGGTTTCATCACTTTGAGAGGGGGGGCGTCAGCAAAAATTGACCGTTTTGCGTTTTTTTTACAAGGTAATGGGGTGAAAAACGTAGATTTAGTAATATAGTATGTTTTCTGGCAACCGAAAATCAACGGTATAGAAAAAGCCATCATAACGGGGCTGATTTGGAAAAGTCAGCTTCCATGCAACGTAGTACCTAGTCGAAGGAATTGTCAAAGTGGACAGCACAACCGCGAAAATCAAGGTGACCCCGGTCGAACTCGAGCCCTGCAGTTTGAAGTTGGAAATCGAGGTTCCGGCTGAAGTGGCCAAAAAGACATACAGCAAAGTCCTGCGGGACGTTGCTGCGAAAGCCGCCCTGCCTGGCTTCCGCCAGGGCAAAGTTCCGCAAGCCATGCTGATGCGGAACTTTGGACCGCGCATCGTAGCCGAGGCGACCGAGCAGTGCATCAACCAGGGCTATCGCGAAGCCATCACTCCCTACAAGGAGAAAATCATCGGCGAACCGCAGTTGGATCCCGAAACCGCCAACGTGATGTACAAGGACGGCGAGGATATGAAGTTCGCCATCCTCGTCGAAACCACCCCGACTTTTGATTTGCCGGAATACAAGAAAATCCCCATCACCCGCGAATCCTTCACGGTGACCGACGACGATGTCGAGAAGTCCATTGAGGAACTCAAGGGGGCCTTCTCCAACTTTGAGGATGTCGAGCGTCCGACCCAGAAGGACGACATTCTGATCGCGGATTACAGTGCGACGATTCCTGAGGGCGTGACGGTTCCCGACGCAGCCGAGAACTACATCAAGAAGACCGAGGGCTGGCTGGCACTGCGCGAACCCGAGTTCCTGCCTGGCATTTCGACCGTTCTGCTGGGGCTCAAGCCGGGCGAGGAAAAGGACGCCACCCTCACGTTCCCCGCCGATTTCCGCATCGCGGAACTGGCCGGCAAGTCCCTCCCGTACCATTTCAAGATTCGCACCATCAAGGCGCAGGTGAAACCCGATTTGGATACGCTCATCGAACGTCTCAAGGTGGAATCTGTGGACAAACTGCGGGAGTTGACGAAGCGCCGTCTGGAGTTCCAGGCGGAAGGGCAGCAGCGCCGCAAGATGGCGGACCAGATTCAGGCGAAGTTGTTTGCCGGCCTGAACTTTGCTCTGCCGCCGAGCATGCTGAGCAACGCGAAATCGAACATCGTCAATGCGCGTTTGCAGGAAGAGAAACGGAAGGGGACGCCTGCGGATGAAGTGAAGCAGAACCTGGAAAAGATTCAAGTGGAAGCCGAGAAGGAAGCCGCGAATGACCTGCGGATGTTCTTCGTGCTCCAGGAAATCGCCAAGGCCGAGCAAATCAAGTTCACGGCCGAGGATTCCACCGAACTCTTCCGCAACATCCAGGAACAGGCTGGCGATCGCCCCATCAAGAACGTCATCCGGGAAAAGCAGGACAGCGGTGAAATCAACAACTTCATCCAGAACCGCATCTTTGACCGCGTCATCCAAAAGCTCATCGAACTGGCAGACGTGACCGACATCACGCCCGCACAAGTTTAGCAAATCACACGAGTGGAACGCCGCGCATGGGGGGCGCCCCTGCGCGCGGCGGAAACAAGGAGGAACCACCTATGGCCAAGAAAAATCCGACGAACAACTACTATGTTCCGTTTGTCCTGGAACAGACGGGGCAGGGCGAGCGTCAGTACGACATCTATTCCCGTCTGCTGAAAGACCGCATCGTCCTGCTTGGCACCCCGATTGACGACACCGTCGCCAACCTGTTGGTAGCGCAGTTGCTGTTCCTGCAGAGCGAAGACCCCAAGAAGGACATCGACCTCTACATCAACAGCCCTGGCGGCAGCGTGACGGCCGGGCTTGCCATTTACGACACGATGCAGATGCTGAGTTGCCCGGTCCGTACCTACTGCCTGGGGCAGGCCGCGAGCATGGCTGCCGTATTGCTGGCCGCCGGAACCGACGGCAAGCGCTTCGCGTTGCCGCACGCCCGCATCATGGTTCACCAGCCCTCTGGTGGTTCTGAGGGAACCGCCGCCGATATCGAAATCCAGACTCAGGAAATCCTGCGCCTCAAGACCATCCTCTACGATATCCTCGCCAAGCACTGCAAGCAGCCGGCGGAGGAGATTCGCCGCAAGAGTGAGCGCGACTACTTCATGTCGCCCGAAGAGGCGGTCAAAGAGGGCCTGGTCGATAAGGTCTTGGAGTTTGGAACCGTCAAGAAATAGCTGCTGTGGCATCTGGGGCTGAGGCCACGGATGCCATGCCGTTTTCTCCCCAATCCGTTTTCTCGGGGAGCCGTCAGGTTCCCCTATCCCAAAAGGCAAAGCATGCCAAAGAATCCTAACAGTGACGAAGTGCGCTGCATATTCTGCGGCGCCAAAGCAAGTGCATCGCGAAACGGCATCTCTACTCGCAATGGGGTTTTCATTTGCGAGGAATGCATCCTGAAATGCGTCAAGATGCTGGGATATGACGCGTTGCCGGAAGGCATCTTGGCGGAAATGGGATTGGACAGCAAAGGGATGCCCAAGGAGCCAACGACCAAGTTTGTCCCGGAAGTCACCTCGCCGCGTGACCTCAAGGAGTATCTGGATCAGTACGTCGTGGGGCAGGAGAGAGTGAAAAAGGCACTCTCGGTGGCCGTTCACAACCACTACAAACGCCTGAAATATCTTGCGGAAGGCGGGGACGCCAGCGGCGTTGAATTGGAAAAGAGCAATGTTCTGATGCTGGGACCGACAGGGTCCGGAAAGACGTTGCTGGCACGTACCCTTGCCAAGAAACTCAACGTTCCATTTGCCATTTCGGACGCGACGACGCTGACGGAGGCCGGCTACGTCGGCGACGATGTCGAGAACATTTTGTTGCGGTTGATTCAGGCGGCGAACTATGACTTGGCGAAGGCAAGCGTCGGCATCATCTATATTGATGAAATTGACAAGATTGCGCGCAAGTCGCAGAACGTTTCCATCACGCGTGATGTTTCCGGGGAAGGCGTACAGCAGGCGCTGCTGAAGATTTTGGAAGGGACAGTTGCGAACATCCCGCCCAAAGGAGGCCGCAAGCATCCTCTGGAAGAGTACATTCACTTGGACACGACCAACATCCTTTTCATCTGCGGCGGTGCCTTCGTCGGTCTCGACCAGATTGTGCAGCGCCGTCTGGGACAGCACGTCCTGGGATTTGGCAAGGAGGGGCAGGTCGAACAGGACAAGGACCAGAAGGAGCACATCCTGGAGTTCACGGAACCCGAGGATTTGCTGAAGTTCGGGCTGATTCCGGAGTTCATCGGGCGCCTGCCCGTCATCACGGCATTGCAGCCGTTGACGCGGGACGACCTGGTGCGCATCCTCAAGGAACCGAAGAACAGCCTCGTCAAGCAGTACCAGAAACTCTACGAGATGGAAGGGGTCAAGTTGGAGTTTGAGGAAGATGCGTTGTCTGCGCTGGCGGATTTGGCGGTGGAGCGCGGGACGGGTGCCCGCGGGCTGCGTGCGATTCTGGAGCGCCTGATGGTGGACCAGATGTACGATTTGCCGGAAGGCAAACTGGGAAGAAGCGTCTCCGTCACGGCGGGGATGGTTGCAGATTTGAAGAAGCACCTGCCGGGACAAGGGCAGGCATGATTCATCAAGGAGGCAGATGAGGGTTCGGCAATACATTCTCGTCATCTTGGTGTGCGCCATTGCCGTCGCGTTTGGGCAGGCGCGCCGGACAATCCGCGTGTCTCGCTTCAACAAAGCGGACTACCTTGTGCTGGAAGATGTTGCGGCCTTCTATGGTTTGACGATGCGGCGCGACGGTCGCGAGGTCACGCTGTCGTCGCGTCAGGCCATGATGCAGTTTCAGGTGAACAGCCGCACTGCCACGCTGAACGGGGTGGATGTGATATTGTCGCGGGCGATTGGGGACAACAAGGGGGTGTTGCTGGTGGGCAAGTCGGACTTTCAGACCTTGCTGGATCCCGTGATGCGCCCGCAGACGGTTCCCCGTCACCAAGTTCGGACCATTGTGATTGACCCGGGGCACGGCGGCAAGGACACCGGCTGCATTGGCGCGGGGAAGATGTACGAGAAGAACATCAATCTGCAAGTGGCACTGCGTCTTGCGCACTCTTTGCAGCGGCGCGGTTTCGTGGTCTACATGACACGCACGAAAGACACCGACATCTCGCTTGAGCAACGATGCCAGTTCACCAACAAGGTCAAACCCGACTTCTTCATCAGCCTGCACTGCAACTCTGCTTCCAGCCCCAGCGTGTGTGGTGTCGAAACCTACATCTCCACGCCAGTGGGTGACATCGCCGCCGGTAGCAAGGTCCCCGCCGTTACGAAATGCTCCTCCAATTTCTTCGATTTGGAAAGTGCTTTCGCCGCCTACAACGTTCAGAAGTACATTCTGGGACGCACGGGAATGATTGACCGCGGTGTGAAGCGGATGCGTTACTACGTGGTGCGGAATGTCGCCTGTCCGGCGATGCTTGTGGAAATGGGCTTCCTTACGAACAATGCGGAACTGGCGTTTTTGAAGCACCCGTACCGTCAACAACAAATTGCCGATGCGATTGCGGACGCGTTTTCCGTGTATCGCGTAACTGTGAAATAAGAGTTTTTAGGAGGTTTTTATGCCGCTCGTGAATGACTGTGTTTTCTGCAAGATTCTGCGTGGTGAGATTCCGAATACGACCATCTATGAGGATGATATGGTGCTGGCGTTCCTGGATATTGCGCCGTACAATCTGGGTCACACGGTCATCATCCCGAAGACGCACTGCGTGAGCAGCACGGAATTGGACCCCGAGTACCTTTGCGCGATGATTAAGGTTGCGCCGAAGATTGGAGCGGCTGTTCTGCGTGCCACGAAGGCGGAGGGGTTCCACATTGTCCAGAACAACGGTCGCGCCGCTGGGCAGACCGTCCCGCATGTCCACTTCCACGTCATGCCTCGCTTCGCGGGAGATGGCGTCATCTTCTCCTCGTCTGGTGTCAAGTACGACAGCCCTGAAGCGATGCAGGAACTTGCTTCCAAGGTTCGAACCGTTCTGGCAAAATAGATGTCTGACAAAAACGATAAAGAACTCAACGCGGTCATTCGTGACCTCTCCCAACAACCACCTTTTTTCGCACCTGAAGCCTATTTCTTCCTGCTGGATTCCCTTGCGTTTGCCATGGGGAAACATTCCCGCAGCCGTCACGAGCAAATACGCGCGGCCGACCTCACCAGGGCAGCCGCCACCCTCGCACTCAACAAATACGGTCCCTTCGCGAAGATGGTTTGGAACCGCTGGGGGCTTTCTTGTACCATGGATTGGGGCCAAATCGTCTTCCGATTGGCCGACAAGAAAGTCCTCGCCCTGAGTTCCCAGGATAAAATCGAAGACTTCGAGAACGTCTTCGATTTCGACGATGTCCTTACCAGGCCGTTCCGCGCCGAACCTCCCTACCAGGATATGCCGGCAATCCGTTTCTAGAGGTCCTAGGGGGTCTAGGGGTTCTAGAGGTTCTAGTATTTCAAGGTCAAAATCATGAAAAAAGTCGTTACCATTCAAGATATTTCGTGCTATGGAAAGTGTTCGTTGACGGTTGCGTTGCCCGTCATTTCCGCGATGGGCATTGAGACTTGCGTCATTCCTACCGCCGTCCTTTCCACGCATACGGGCGGATTCACTGGCTGGACCTTCCGGGACCTGACCGATGACATCCCCGCCATCACAAAGCATTGGCTCTCCCAAAAACTCCATTTCGACGCCATCTACACGGGGTACCTTGGCTCCATTCACCAAGTCCAACTGGTCTCCGATTTCTTTGACGCGTTCGGCGGCAAGGAGCAGCGGAACGCCATCATTGTCGACCCCGCCATGGCGGACTTTGGACGGCTCTACGCCGGCTTCACGCTGGATTTCGTCGCCGAAATGCGCAAACTTTGCGCACGAGCAGACTACATCATCCCCAACATGACCGAGGCTGCGTTCCTGCTGGACATTCCCTATCGGGAACAGTACGACCGCGCATTTGCCGAAGATGTTCTGCGGCGTCTTGCCGACCTCGGATGCCCAACCCCCGTCTTGACAGGCGTCCATTATGACAATCTTCGCCAGGGCGCGCTCGCCTTTGATTCCGCCAACAACACCTTCCACGAGGCGTTCCAGGATCAAATCGATTGCATGATTCACGGAACAGGAGACATCTTCGCGAGCGTCTTCACGGGGGCCATCACCCTAGGAAAGCCGTTGCAGAGGGCCGTGGAAATCTCCGTCAACTTCACCGTGGATTGCATTCGAAAAACCTACCCTCATCGGGAAGAGATGTGGTACGGCAGTTGCTTCGAGCCATGCCTGGGCCGCCTCATCCAATACGTCAACGAATAATATGACCATCGCCATCGAAAATACCACTTGGAAAGCCGAACACAGCGACCTGCGGTTCGGCGGTCCCGTCGCGCTTGTCGTCGGAAACGCACCATTGTTCCAGGACTTCCACTGTTCCATGGAGGGGCAGGAGGATTCGCAGTTTGTTCCTGACATGACACCGCGGGTCTACCACAAGGCAGGATTGGCGGTCTATGAATGCGAAGCGCATCTCGCGGCCGCTCCGGGCACGCGTCTGCACCAAGTCCTTCGCTATGGTGCCAACCATTTCCGCGCGGTCTACGACCTTTCCTGGGCGAAGGGGGCCGCAATGACCGCCCCCGTGGAGGTCGCGTCCTGTACCCTTGTCGGGCGCTGGTTGCGCGTCCTCGCCGTCCCGCGCGGAACGACACCCGACCAGGCGCAGTGGCAGCCCATCGGTGCGGAGACCCTCGTCTGGGAGGACGCACCCGCGTCGCTGCTCGTCGAACGTGAAGATGGTGTGCGCCTGGAATACTCCCTCGGGTTCGACCTCTGGCGCTGGGACCATGGCCTCGGCATTACCTCCCCCTCCCGAATGGAACTCGTTCCAGGCGCAGAAGGGCTCGCGTTGCGCCATTTCGTCGCCATCCCGCCGCCGCTTCCCGAACCGCCCGAAGGCGAGGAGGCCCCCTTGGGACCCATCCCCGAGGCGCGCCAGTATCGTTTCTGTACCATGGTCGCCTGGAGCGTTCCTACAACGCCTTCTGGCGAACTTGCCGATGTCCCCGTGGCGTTCGCGGCGGACGGTCGCCTGGACACTGCGCAACTGCGCTCCCTCGAACTAGCCACGCAGGTTCCCGTCATTGACTTCCAGCAGATGCCCGGCGTGGATTCCTTCCGCCGCCTCGCTCCAGACGGTTCCCGCAGTGCCTTCTGCTGGGAGTGCGACCGCGTCCTCACGCTTGCCAAGAAACTCATCCGCCAGGTCGCTGCCCTCGGTTCCGAGGGAACGCTCGTTCTGCGCGGACTTCAGCCAGGTTTTTGCCAGGAGGCACGCCATTGCGACAAAAAGGGCGCGCTCCCGCATTGGGATTTGGAGGACATCGTCACCTTCGTGAACTGGTGCCACGCGCAACTTGGACCAGGCTGGCGACTGCTCGTCCCACAGAAAGATGGCTGGGAGGACCTTCCTTCCTTGCAGGGCCTCTCCCTCCCCATTGGATTTGATTATTAAACAGTTATGATTCCCGATAACTTTTCAGGACTATCCCTCAAGAGTTGGTTCCCCGGTCATATGACCAAGGGGGGGCGCCAGATGTCGGAGGCCGTCAAACTCGTGGACCTCGTGGTCGAACTCGTGGATTCCAGGGCACCCGAGACGACGCGTAATCCAAGGCTGGACAAGTTGTTTGCGAACAAGCCGCGTCTTTTGCTGGCGAACAAGGCCGACTTGGCGTCGCCTG
Organism: Victivallales bacterium; assembly: GCA_017431255.1. Classification (GTDB taxonomy): domain Bacteria; phylum Verrucomicrobiota; class Lentisphaeria; order Oligosphaerales; family Oligosphaeraceae; genus RGIG2581. The sequence continues at coordinate 5,692 of JAFRLI010000011.1, read as the reverse complement.
CAATTTCGCGCCGCTGGACGCAGTGGTATCAATCGCAAGGCGTGCATGTGATGTTTCTGGAGGCGCGTTCCAAAGGGCAGGTGAAGCCGCTCATTGAGACGCTGAAGCGGCTCGTAGCCGAGGAGCGTCAGGCACGCGGGGCGACGCGTCCTCTGCTTCGCCAGCCGCGCATTATGATTGCCGGCATCCCCAATGTCGGAAAGTCCACGTTGATCAATCATTCGCTGGATCGCAACAAGACCCAGGTCGGCCCCAAGCCAGGTGTGACCCGTGCGACACAGTGGGTGCAACTTGTTGGCGGCGTGGATTTGCTGGATACGCCCGGTATGCTCTGGCCGACCATCCACGACTCCCAGCAAGGACTGATGCTGGCCCTCCTCGGTATCTTCAACGAGGACCTCATTCCTCCTACCATGCTTGCCGAATTCCTTGCCTGGAAACTCCAGACCTTGCAAATTCACGTCGACTGGACGGCATTCGGACTCGAAACTCCGCCGGATTCGGGTCCTCAGTTATTCACGGCCTACGCACGTAAACGCGGCTTCCTGGTCAAAGGCGGGGAACCCGACTTGGAACGTGCTGCTACCACCTTCCTCAAGGATTTCCGCGAAGGACGGCTGGGACGCATTACCCTTGAACTCCCGCCCGATTCGAAACTATAAGGACGCCAGGAGACTCGCACTGCAGGCACGGGTGCATTATACACGGTGTCCGAGAGCCTGGGAGAGTGCGTTGGCGGTCTGCATGACGAGGGAGGCCAGTTTCTGGGTATCGGTGCGCATATAGAACTCGGCACCCGAGATGCTGATGCCTGCGATGAGTTTCCCCTCGTTGTCAAACACAGGTGCTGCAATGCAATAGAGACCTGGTTTCTGCTCGCAATTGTCCACCGCATATCCCTGCTGTGCGATTTTGACGAGCTCCGAGCGCAGAGTCTCCGTGTCCGTAATCGTGGTCGGCGTGAGACGTTCGAACTTCATTTCCTCCAAAAGGGCTTCGCGTTCGCGGGAAGGCATGAAAGCAAGCATTGCCTTGCCGACACCGGTGCAGTAAAGGGGGCTGTAAGTGCCTACCATGGAAACCATTCGGATGGGACGGACGCCATCCACTTTGTCCACATAAAGGACCTGGTTGCGTTCCCGTCTTGCCAGATGGGCGGTTTCGAGGGATTGTTCGGAGAGTTGTTCCAGGAATGGGCGCGCGGTTTTGGCGAGAGGATTCTGGTCGCGGGCGATGTCTCCTAGGCGCGCCATTTCAATGCCGAGCGTGTATAGACCGTTGTGAACGGCGATGTAACCACCGTCTACCAGGAACTTTAGCATGCGGAACGTCGTGCTGGCGGGAATGCCAGATTCCACGACAAGTTGCTTGCCGCTGATACCGTCCCCGCTCTTCGCAATGTACCGTATCAAATTGAAAAGTTTGCAGAAACTTTTTTCCCCGTCTTTTGCTTTCTTGTTCTGTTCCATTTGCAGATTTCCATTCGCACATTAAATTTTGTTTAGAGTGCTCAAAGGACTACCGAAGGGAGGAACTTCGGGGAAGTCTTAGGGCACGAAAAGACTGGAATCATACCATAATCTCTCAAAGTGGAAATGCAATTCCACGATATGGGATTTTTTTGAAGGAGCATGTGACGATGATGACGAAAGCCGAGTTTGATGCTGCGATGAAAGAGATGCCGCTGGTAGCGATTCTGCGTGGCTTGTCGGTATCGGAAGTGGATGGTGTGTGTGGAGTTCTGGCGGACGCGGGAATCACGTTGCTGGAGGTTCCGTTGAACACGCCGAACGTCGCGGAAGTTTTGAAGCAGGTGTCGCGTTGCCTGCGTCCAGGGCAGCATTTTGGTGCCGGAACGGTGCTGGATTTGGCGGGCGTGCAGTTGACGGCGTCGCTGGGCGGGGAGTTTGTGATTTCGCCGAATTGCGATCCGGAGGTGATTCGCGGCACGAAGGCCGCAGGAATGCTCTCCATGCCAGGCTGCCTCACGGCAACGGAATGCATCACGGCTTGGAAAATGGGTGCGGACTACATCAAAATCTACCCTGCCGGTCGGATGGGTCCCGAGTACATCAAGGACATCAAGGCCGTGGTTCCCATGCCATTTGTCGCCGTTGGCGCCGTTGGTGCAAAGAATCTGAAGGATTTCCTGTCGGTCTGCGTCGGTGCAGGCATTGGAAGTGCTCTCTACAAACCTGGCAAAACCTTAGATCAAATCCGTTCGGACGCACAGGCCCTCGTCGCTGCAATTCGGTAATTCCTATGAATACGCTGACCTCCCGACTGCTTCTCTACAGCGAACTTGGAGAAGACTCCATCCTGCTCAATCTCTCCCGCATCTACGAGGACTGGCACGAAAAGACGGCGACCGTCCCTGCCCTTACCACGCGAGTGCTCCGCGAAGTGAAGCGCATCCTCGACCTCGCTGCCGAATATGGCTTCAATCGAAATCTCTGGCAGGATTACCTTACCTTCCTCCTGCTCACCAACGAAAACTCCTTCTCCCTTGCCTGCGAACGAACAAAACTCCCCAAACACGCTTCCATCCACCATTTCGCACTCGCAGACTTCGACATTTTTCTCAAACTCTTCCATTTCGACTTCAGCCCCCTCGAAAAGGCCCTGGAAATCGACTGCTTCCAGACCCTCACCCACTACCAGGCCACCCCGAAGCCTGAACGTTCCTACAACCGGGAAGTCTCTGCCCTTGTGCGCACCTTGAGCGACAGTCTTTCCCGCACCACTAGCAGCCAGGAGTTCTCCCGCCTCGTCACATCTGCCTACACAAACAATGGCGTCGGTCTCTTCGGACTCAATCGCGCTTTCCGCATTCGCAGCACACCCGATGGCGAAGTCCGATTTCTCCCCGTGCACAATATTGACGCCGTTCGCCTCAGCGACCTCGTCGGCTATGAACGCCAAAAAGCCGAACTCTGCGCCAACACCGAGGCCTTCCTGGCGGGACGTCCCGCCAACAATGTCCTCCTCTACGGGGACTCCGGCACGGGCAAGTCCTCCTCCATCAAGGCACTCATCAATGACTATCACGACCAGGGCCTTCGCATGGTCGAAATCTACAAACACCAGTTCCACGACCTCTCCGCCACTATCGCTCAACTCAAAAACCGCGCCTATCGATTCATTCTCTTTCTGGACGACCTCTCCTTCGAGGAACATGAAATCGAATACAAGTTCCTCAAGGCCGTCATCGAAGGCGGTGTCGAAAACCGACCCGACAACGTCCTCATCTATGCCACCAGCAATCGACGGCATCTCATCCGCGAAATCTGGTCCGACCGCGATGATATGGAGCACAATGGCGACATTCACCGCTCCGACACCGTCGAGGAAAAACTCTCTCTTGCCGAACGTTTCGGCCTCACCATCAACTATGCCAATCCCACGCCGCAGGAATATAAGACCATCGTCGCCGAACTCGCATCGCGGCAGGGACTTTCCCTAACGGAAGACCAACTTGGAAAGGAGGCCTCCGCCTGGGAAATCCAGCATGGCGGCGTTTCGGGACGCGTCGCCGAACAGTACGTGGCACACCTCTCCTCGAAGAAATGACCTGCGGACGCCGGGCGTCGGGAAACTCCCTTTGCTCAAAGGTATTTGTTCCAGAAGGCGATGTCGCGTTCGATGTCAGTTGGCCAGTGGGATTCGTCTTGGAGGGACTGGAGGTTGGGGGCGGTGGCGAGGGTAGCGAAGCATTTGTCCCAGTTGATGGTGCCTGTCCCGGGGATGAGGTGTTCGTCGTGGGTGCCGTGGTTGTCGTGGAGGTGGCACGTGACGACGTGGGGAAGGAGTTTTTCGAGGGCGTTTTCCTCGAACTGGACGAGTGGTTTCCAGCGGGCCTGAATCCAGTCCTGCATTTGGTCGGAGGTTTTCCAAGGTGCGGGTTCCATGGCATTTGCGTGTCCCGAATCATAGCAAACCTTGAGGTACTTGGACGGGTATTTGCTCAGGTAGAAGAGGAGTTCGCTGGCGGTGTCGGTATCGAAGAGGGTATTTTCGATGCAGATGATGATGTTGTTGCGTTCGGCGACGGGGAGGAGACGGTCCAGGGCGTCGCAGGTGAGGTCGCGTGCCCACGCCAGGTCCTTTCCATGTTCATGATAATGGTCTGAGTTGCCGACATGGATAACGGCCCGCTGGATTCCGAAATCAGGGTAGAACTCCAAGGCACGCGCGAATCCTTCCAGCATGTTTTTGCGCTGTTCGGGGTCACCGCAGTTGAGCATCCATTGGTTGCTGGAACAAGGGGTATGCGCGTCGACAAACTCCAGTCGGCAACGTTCCGCCTTTTGGAGTACCTGCGGCAGCAGTTCAGGCTCGCAAATCAGACGTTCCGTTGCGTCCGACGGAAATGTGAACAGAGGGAAGCCCGCCTCGCGAATCTTTTCAATTCGCTCGTCCAAACTTTCCCCGAACAGGATTTTGGAAGAAATGAAGTGGGTGATGGCCTTTGGCAGCATTGGGGATTCTCCTATTGATCGAGGAAACTTCACAACTCTCATCCTACCCGCCTTCACGACGTGGCGCGATGGCTTCATCGCTCGAACTCGGTGTGGTCACCACAGCGGGCCTTCGCTCTTCCCCCTCGCTTGCGGCGTTTTGGCGGTTGGGCGGTAGTTTTGCAATTACCGATAGAGTTCTGGGCGCTGGTATTTCTGGATGACTTCGCGGTAGTCTCCGATGCGGTCAGGTTCTCCGTAGGAGGCGGGACGCATGAAACGCGCGTGCGGGTCGAACTCCACGGTGAGGACGCCCGGGACACCACCTGCATTGGCGAGAACCTTGCCGTCGGGTGCGACGGCCATGGAGCGTCCCCCAATGGCTGGATTTTCCATAGCGGGCGCGGAACGGAGGAGCGTGCATCCGCAATCGAAGGCGCGTGCACGGGTGAGAAAATCGAGATTTTCCCCGGGTTCCTGCCGCTGGTGACTGAGGACGAGCATAATGTCAATGCGTTGCTTTGCAAAATGTTGGAAGAGTTCCGTGAAATACATGTCGAAGCAGATGGCGGCACCATAGCGGATGCCGTTGACCTCGAATGCGTCGGCACGGTCGCCAGGGAGGATTCCTTTGTCGAGTTCTGGTTGCACGAGGTGGTTTTTGGTGTAGGGGAAGGTGGCGGGTTTGTTCGGTTGGAAGCAACCGAGTTGGTTGCGGAGCACCCCCTGTGCGTCTTCGGTCATGATACCCGCCATCACGACGCAGCCAACGCGGTCGGCGGTCTCCTGCAAGAGCTTCACGTACACGGCTCCTTCGTTGCGCAACAGCCGCAGCATGTCATCCTTTCCGTTGTAGCCGGTGCAATTGGAGTTCTCCTGGATGACCACCAAATCCGTCTCGCCTGGACGCAATGCGCGCAAGGCATCGCTCTGCCAGTCCAAAATCATCTGGGTTTCGTGGTGCATGGGGTACGGTGGCTGTAGAATCGTGGCTTTCATGGGGGGGATTCGAGAAGGTTCGAAGGTTGCAGAACCGTGCGCTGCGCGGTCCAAGACAGTGCCGAAAAGGCATAGTTACTATACGGAAAAAATGGCAAATTACAAGAGGAAATTGCAAAACTACTGCCCAACCGCCAAAACGCCGCAAGCGGGACGAAGAGCGAAAGCGAAGCGTGGTGATCACGCTCGCGCACTGTGCACGGATTTGATTCTGGGAATCCGAAGAAAACTATTTG
>JAFRLI010000093.1 GCA_017431255.1 Victivallales bacterium | reverse complement strand
TGGCGGCGGACATTGCGGCGCGCCTGTTGCCTCGCAGCGCCGCCAACAATGTGGTCGACGCGCTTTCCTCGTTCCTTCGTTCGCTCTCAAGACCTGACGACCCCATGCCAAAGAGCGTCTCCCTCCCTGATGGTCTTCGCGCCTTGCTGGAGGAAAAGCCCGTTCCAGCCCCGGAAAACAGTCGTCGCCTGGGAGACAAGCCTGACCGCATCCGCGTCTTGCTGGGTGAAGCTAAGACCTTTTCCTCGCGTCCCGAGACACTGATTGTGCAGTGTGCCCCGCAGAGTGTTGAGGAGGCGGACGCGCAGGCGGTGGTGTTGCAGGGATTGCCTCCTGAGACAGTCGTGGCACTTCCGCAGGTGTTGTATCAGGCGCAGACGGAGGCGGTTCGCCGCCTCGTTTTGTCGGCGGTTGCGCAGGACAAGACAATTGAGGTCAATTCGTGGGATACGTGGCATCTAGCGAAAGAAGCGGGTGCACGGATGGAAGCCGGACCTGGTTTGCAGGTTCTCAATGCCACTGCGGCGCGCGTGCTGCAGGAACGCGGGTGCTCTTGCGCTTCCGTTGCGATGGAAATTGACTCAAACCAACTTCGCGACCTCGCCGCTGCCGCAACCACCCCCCTTTCCCTCTACATCTTCGCATACCCGCCTCTTATGACCACGCGCGTCCAACTTGACCCGGCCGTCTACGGAAAACCCATCCGCGACGCCCGAGACATCGAACTGGTCCCGCATCGCGAAGGTTCCGTCACTGTCCTGCGACCGACACGTCCCATGGACTGGCGCGGGCTTCGTGACTCCGCTGTCCGCGTCGCGCACCTGGTTTTGGATTTGTGCGGTGTGAACGCGCTTCCTTCGCGGGAGGCCAAGCCATTCCTGTTCAATTACGACCGCCGCCTGCGGTAAGGGATGTTCCATGCAACAGCAACGCGGATTGTTCATCACGTTTGAAGGACCCGATGGTTCGGGAAAGTCCACGCAGGTGGATTTGCTGGCCGAATGGTTGCAGGCGCAAGGACGCGAGGTCCTGCGGACTCGCGAGCCTGGCGGCACTCCCCTTGCGGAACGCGTTCGCTCCCTGCTGCTGGAGCGTGGGGAAGAAGAGGTCTCCCCGGAGACGGAACTGCTCCTCTTCGGGGCGGCGCGTGCGCAGCATGTCCGCCGTGTCATTCTTCCCTTCCTGGAACGCGGTGGCGTCGTTCTTTGCGACCGCTTCCTCGATTCCACCACCGCCTACCAGGGATATGCTCGACATCTCGACCTGGATTTCGTGCAACGCCTCCATCTTTTCTGCACAGCAGGACGCCTCCCCGACCTGACCTTCCTCTTCGATATTTCAGTTCAGGAGGCGCGCCAGCGGCAGCACAAACGCGATGACGCTCCCGACCGAATGGAGGCAGAGGCAGACCAGTTCCACACGCTCGTCCGCAACGCCTTCCTGGATATTGCGGCACGCGATCCCGCACGCGTCAAAGTCCTGGACGCACGTCTTTCCATCCCCGAACTGGCTGCCTTGCTCCAGAAGGAGGTACAAAATGTCCTCGCTCCTTGACTTCGCGCAACAATATCCCACCATCGTGGGACGCCTTCACCAGGCGCGTCTCAACCATCGAGTCGGTCAGGCGTACCTTTTCATCGGGGACGACATCGCCTTCCTTGAGCGCTTCGCGATGGCCTGGGCACAGACCGCCGCATGCCTCACCCCGCATCCCGATGGTTCTGCTTGCGGACATTGCCCCCGTTGCGACGAGTTCCAGCGCAATGCCTATCCCGAGTGCATCGTGGTGCGTCCGGTCTCGAAATCGCGCCAAATCCGCATGGAGGACATGTCTGCATTTGAGCACGCTCTTTCGCTCACGGTGCGCGAAGACTACCTGAAAATCGGGCTGATTCTGGAGGCGGAACGTCTCAATGCGTCTTCGCAGAACTCCTTTTTGAAGACGCTGGAGGAGCCGCCTCCGAACACGATGCTCCTGCTTCTCACGACGAATGCGCGGATGCTCCTGCCTACCACAAAGTCCCGCTGCCAGACCATCTCCCTGCTACGCAACCGCCAGGACTATTCCAACCTCGCCACCATGGGGCTCTTCCAGTATCTGTCAATGCTTCATCGCCAGGCGGGGGCTTCCAAGGGAATCACCGCCGCCGCAGGGATTTCCGCCATCTTCGCCTCCCTGCACGACAAGGCGGCCGCATCCGTTGACGACAGCGAGGTGCGGCGCTGGGCTGAGGCAGCCGATGCCACGATGAAAAAGCAGGCCGAGGAAGAACAGAAGGCAAAAATCGAGGGGGAGTACGTCCGTCTGCGGACACAGGTCACGGATGCCATTCTGGCCTGGTTTCTGCAACGGCTCCTCATCGCCTCGGGAACCCCGCAGGAATCCCTCCCGAATCCTGAAATGCTCCAGGAAATCACGCTCCCGAACTGCCTCCCCGAAGAAGCCTCTGCTGACATCCGTTCCGTCGAGGAGTTCCTCCAGTGCCTCGCCTCCAATGTGGATGAGAGACTCGCACTTGACGCCATGTGCCTCACCATCTCCCGGAAAAGGTAAATCCTTCGAAGATTATCTTCTATTTCGACCAGAGCGATTGTGCTACTTTCGTTTTCGGTATGCGTAGTCATCACGGGGAGAAGTGAACGGTGATGGTGGAGCCGGCGTGCTGGTCGGAGGGGAGGGTGACGGTCTTGGAGTTGCCATCGAGGGAGAGAGTCATCTGGGAGAGCCGGTGTGTGGGGTCCGCGCTGGAGACGGTGTGCGTTTGCTTCTGGATGAGGAAGACGCCAGGGGAATCGGTGTGGAAGCCGAGGAGCGTCCCGGGACGATAGAACACGGCGGCGATGGATTGGTCGGCGAGGCGGACTGCCTGAATGTCCGGGGTGTTGCATAGGATGTTCTTGAGCGAACGTCGGGAGGTTTCTTCGGGGGATGCGCCTGGGAAAACGCCAACGGCATACACCGCTTTGCGCGGCGCGATTCCGTGCTCGATGGTGAGGCGGAATAGGTTCTTCGTTACCAGAGACTCCTCTTTCTGGCCTCCGTGGACAAAGCGCCAGTCCCCTGTCGCTTCCCCTGTGAACAACTTCATGCCCGTACCGACGTAGCCGACGCTGTCGTGGTGGAACCAGTTCTTTCCTTTCGCGACGGGACCTTCCAGGAGGCAGCAGTTGACGGTCGTCGCGACGGGGTAGGGGGATTTCGAGGTGATGCCGGTGCCCAGCAGATAGATGGCGTCTTCATCGCAGAAATACGCTTTTCGTGCCTGGACGCCATCCAGGTTCTGGTGGAAGACGAAGACGCCGTGCATTCCGTCGGAGCAGCCACCGACGAAGGAGGTTTCGCCAAGTTGGCGCGAGCCGTTCGCGCTGTAGGTGAAACGTCGATTTTTCGTGTGTGCGACGGGTGTTGCGGGGAGGGTGGTTCCGGGGAGACGTGTCCAGTCCCAGCAGGGAGTGATGTCGAGGTATTCCTGACCCGTGCGGTGAAGGAGGAAGGTTCCATCGCTGAAATAGCGTCCCAGTCCATTGTCCCAGACGACGTCGTCCTCGATGGGGCGCACGCGTGTGGAGTTGGCGCGGATGGAAGCCATCCACTCAGGACGGCGGTGGGACATGTATTCGGAGTTCCAGAACATGCGGTTTCCGACGAGCGTGTTCTGTCCCTGGTTGCATTTCTGGATGTCCTCGTATTTTGCAGGGCCTTGCGGGTCTATGCGTCCCAGGGCTTTCAAGGAGGCGAGGACGGAGCGTCCCTTGTTCAAGCCCGGGTCGTGCCAGAGCTGTCGTCCGATGGCGAGCAGGTCCATGCGTCCTTTCCAGAGGGTCCAGGGGAATCCATCGAAGGCAAGCAGGTGCATGGTATCCCACTGTTGCGGGGTGAGTTGCCAGCGAGTGCCATGCCAGATGGAGGCCCAACGGGCGATATTGTCGAGGAACTCCCGTCCGTAGTTTCCCATTTGGATTTGGGGACCGTGCTGGTGGTAGAATCCATCCTGTCGGATCCCCCCGAAGGTCCATTCCGTGGCGTGTTCCATCGGGGCGAGGCGGATTTCTCGGGTGAGGATGTTGGCGGCGTAGTCCAGCAATGCGAGATTTTCCTCGAAGAGTCCTCGCAGGAAGATGTTCTGTGCGACGAAGACGAGGTTGTTTCCCGTGTATTTGGGAATGACGCGGGAGCGTTTGCAGATGAGGAGTGCGCCTTCGCGGAGAGGACCTTCGGGGAAGAGTTCTGGGGCGAGCAGCATGGCTTCCGCGAGGCTCTGGGGGATGAACATGTCCGTCCACCAGAAGCCGCTGTATTGCGGCGTGTTCTTGCACCATCGCTGGACGGCCTTCTGGACGCAAGCGGCGAGCGTGGCGTCGTGATGAAGGGGGGAGGCGGGGTCTGCCCAGGCCCGGCAGAGGAGGCGGATGCGCTTGATGTGTTCCGCAGGTCGCCAGAGATTGGCAGTTTTGTCCTGGTAGTCGATGTCGGGAAAGGAGCCGTCGGGCAACTGAGAGGCGATGATGCCAGGAAGTTCGTCTTGCTGTTTGAGTGGAGATTTGAGCCACTGTTTCCGCAGGCGTCCGATGATGGTCTGGATATCGCGCCTCAGTTCCGGGGTGCGTTCGACTTCGTGGAGCCGGGTTCCCTCCGACTCCATGGTGCGCGCCGTTGGTGCAGGAGGCTTGGCGACGCCGGAGGGGGCCGGCATCAGGGGCGTCCCGAAGAGCGTCAACACGGTGCAGGCGTGAAGCAGGAGGTGCAGTTTCACAGGTTATTTCTTCTTGCGGGAGGGTTTCTTGTCGAGGGGGTCGTATTCGAAGAAGTTGCCGAAGACGAGAGCGATGGGATAGTCGGCGAGGGGGAGTTGTCGGAAGACGATGGCGCCGTCGCTTTCTTCGATGCGGTCTGCGGGGATGTCATAGACGTCGCCGGTGAGGAGGTCGATGATGTGGGGTTTGGCGTCGAGGTAGGTTTTGACGGAGAGGGAGCTTTCGTAGGTTTCGCGGATGAGTTGGGAGGGATGCCAGTAGACGAGTGCGCAGGAGCCGTTTTTGCGGCGGAATCCGAGGTATTTCTGGTCGCAGAGACGGTCTTCGGTCGGGAGGCAGAGTCGCTGGTTTGGCTTGTTGTCGCTGAAGTTCTGTACGGGGAGGTCGCAGACTTCTGGGGAGTTTCGGAAGACGGATGCGATGGTCTGGTAGGCGTAGTAGGAGGGTTTCGGGGTGTAGGTTCCGGTGCAGCGTCCGTTTTTGTCGAATTGTGCGCTGAGGAGTCCGAAGTATCCATAGTCGAGGTAGGAGGAGACGTCGCCGACGGTGCCGTGGAGTGCCTCGATCATGTCGAGGCTGGAGAAATAACTGGTGAAGAGGGCGCCGAGGCTGAGGTGCTGGAATGCGGAGCGTGCGAGGTAGCGGCACTGCTTGTCTTCGGTCCAGGCAAGGTGGCGGAGGGCGCCGGCGCCGCCTTCGCGGGACTGGCAGCCGGTTTCGCCTTGGATGATGGGGAGGCCCGGACGGTACTGGTGGATGGCGGCCTTGAGGAAGCGGACGTTGCCTTCGACCCAGTTGTCGTCGGGGTAGTAGCAGTGGTAGGTGACGGCGTCGTAGTCATCGAGGCATCCCGTTTCGAAGCAATCGTGGAACCATTTGGGACGATATGCGCAGACGCAGGCTCCCATGATTTTCGCCTTGGGGGCGGCCTTGCGGATGGCTTTCGCCGTCAGTTTCGAGAACTCGCCGTACTGCGTGCCGTCGCGTTCGGGACGCCAGCACCATTCGGGTTCATTCCAGATTTCGAACCATTCTACGCGGTCCTTGTAGCGTTTGACGCATGCGGTGACGTACTTCACCCAGGCGTCGCGTTCTGTTTTGGTTGCCATCGGATGGTAGCCGACGGCGCCGAAACTTGTTGCGGCCTCCTTGGTGTAGAGGGGATTCCCGTAGCACAGGCAGATCCAGGGTTCCAGACCGCGCTTCACCAGGTTGTCCACGATGGAATCCAGCCACTCGAAATGGTAGACGCCTTTTTCTGTTTCCGTGCGTTGCCAGCCGGATTGCAAGCGAATCTTCTTCACCCCCAGGGCCGCCACCTTGTCGTAGGCCTTTTCGGGATCAAACACATTGCGGTCGAGTTTTTCGAAACCTACTCCGAATTGCGAAGTTTTCACGTCCTTGGAGGCAATCGGTGTCACTTTTCCAACGAGTGGAAGTCCAAAGTTCATTTTGTTTTTCTCCTGTGTTAAGGTGAATGGTGGGTACCATGGAAACAATGTATCTTTTCATTTGCAAATATCAAGGGGAATCGTGCTTTTTTGTGGCAGAATGAGGGACGGGAAAGGGGAACGGACGGAGGAAACGTGCGGGAGGACGGAAACGGATGAAACGGACGTCTCCTGGTCTCCTCAACGGAAGTTGATGGATTTTGCATCGTTTTTTGAGTGTTTTCACCTTTCTTGGCACAAAAATGGGTGTACATTAATATAAGAGGGAATTGCAACACTACCGCCTAACCGCCAAAACGCCGCAAACGAGGAAGCCATCGCGCCGCGCCGTGAAGGCGGTTGGGATGAGGGTTTAGCAATTTCCTTAAACGACATCATGAGACAGAAACAAGGAGAGAAAGATGTCAGAAGTGATTAACAAAGTAGCGCTGATTGGCGCCGGGAGCATGGCGGAATACCATGTGAAAGGGTATCGTCAGGCGGAAGCGGAAGTGGTTGCGCTGGTGGACAAGAATCCAGCGGTGGGTCGGGCATTTGCGACGCGCTTTGGGTTGCGTGGTGGTTGCTACGGGACGCTGGGGGAGATGCTGGAGGCGCATCCGGAGGTGCAGGCGGTGTCGGTCATCACGCCGAATAAGTTTCATTTGCCGCTGGTCACGGAAGCGCTTTCGCGCGGGTTGCACGTCTTCTGCGAGAAGCCGCCAGCGTTGAATGCGGCGGAGACGCGCGAGATGGCAGCGGTTGCCGCGAAGAATCAACGCGTGCTCATGTTCGATTTGAACAATCGTGCGCGGCTGGACGCGCAATATGTCAAGCGCCAGATTCGGGAAGGCGCGGTGGGACGCATCAATTCTGCGCAGGCGGTCTGGCAGCGCCGCACAGGGATTCCTGGATTCGGCGGCTGGTTCACCACGAAGGCACTCGCAGGCGGCGGCCCCCTCATCGACTTGCTGCATATGATCGACCTCGCGCTCTGGTTTATGGACTACCCGGAACCGGAGTTCGTCCTTGCACAGACGTTTGAGGACTTCATCCACGATCCCGATTTCCGGGGCGTCTGGGCCAACACCAAGGGTGATGCGAACGGGACGACGGACATCGAGGCTGCCTGTCACGGATTCGTCCGGTTCAAGACAGGCCAGGTGCTTTATCTGCACAACTCCTGGGCGGAACTCGTGAAGAAGGAGGACACTTATGTTGCGTTGCAGGCGACAGGGACAGGCGTGTTCATCCGCTCTGTCAACGAGTCCAACACGTGCGAACTCTACAGCCAGGAGCACGGAGTCTCCCGAGACCAGTGCCTGCGATTCCGCAACGACCTCGATATGGGACGCACCCGCGCTCCCGCGAACTTCATTGACACGCTCAACGGCAAGGCCGAACCCCTGACCAGCGTGGATGAGGCGATTCGTCTGATGGAACTCATTGACACGGTCTACCTCTCTGCGGAGAAGTCGCGTCCCGTCCATATTGTCGACCATTCGTACATAGTTTGCTAGTCCCAAGGAGATACCCCGCTTCTAGAACCTCTAGAACCTCTAGAACCTCTAGAAATCTAGAGAATCTAGAGAATCTAGAGAATCTAGAGAATCTAGCATGTGTGCGTTTGTAATCTGGGAAAAAACAATCATAGTATTGATTTGTTTTCTTGATTGCGACACATCCAGAATTGCAAAGGTTCGGTGCAATGAATACATATTTGACGAGCACGGGGTGCGGGTATCAGGTGGCGGTTCGCTTTCTGACGGATTCGATGGTCCGAATCCAGGTGTTTCCACGCTATGCAGAGTTTTCGGACTCGGGGCTAAACCGTTATCATTTCTTGACGGAACCCGACCAGGCAGGAGCGATTCAGGTGCAGGAAGAGGCTGGCGAACACCGCTGGCGTAGCTGCGAATTGACGGTCTCCTGCGACGAGCAGGCGCGGATTTCCTGCTGCGATGCCTCGGGCAAACCCTTGTTCGCGATGAACTCCGTCAAACTCACCCGCAAGGCGGCGTTCGCGTCCTTCCAGGCGCAGCCTGAAGAGGATTGGGTGGGATTTGGCGACGTGACGCGGACGCGTCTGTTCCATCGGGGGCACAAGGCGGTTTGCTGGGTCTCCAATGTCGTGTCCTATCTCCCCGTGCCGTTTTTCATGTCCACCGAGGGATATTCGATTCTGGTGAACACCACCCATTGCGTTGTGTTCGACATGTGCGAATCGGAGCCAGATGTCTTCTCCTGGAAAGACGAGCGCGCTGTTCTGGATTTCTACGTATTTCGCAGTCTCACCTTCAAGGAGGGCATTCGCCAGTACACCGATTTGTCGGGGCATCCCAAACTGCCCCCGGATTGGGCGTTCGGTCTCTGGTACATCTGCCGCACCCAGGCCAATGACGCGGAAATCGTCAATGACGCCTTCTGTTTTCGGCGCGAGAAAATCCCGTGCGATTTGATTGGTCTGGAACCTGGCTGGATGGACAAGGACTACGACGCTTCCTTGGACAAGAAGTGGAACCCGAAACTGTTCGCTCTCACCGATTGGCAGAAAAAGGGAGAGCACACGTTCATCAAGGCACTCCAGCGAATGGGATACCATCTGGAATTGTGGATTTGCAACGAATACGATCTTTCCTACGAGGAAGAACGGAAGATTTCGGCGGAATTGGAACCCGATGACAGGCCCGGACCCGCTTTTTCCGAACTGGCGGATATGGATGAGCATTTCCTCTGGCCGCGGCGGATGGACCAAATCACCAAGCCCGAGGAACCTTGGTTCGAGCATTTGAAGCAATTTGTGGACTGGGGGGCGGATTTCTTCAAGCAGGACGGAGCCTGGCAGATTTGTGCCCATCCGGACCGTTTGTACGGAAACGGAATGACGGACGCGGAAATGCACAATCTGTACCCGTTGCTGTATTCGCGTCAGATGTGGGAAGGGTTTGCGCAGTACAAGAACCGCCGTCCGGTCGTGTTTACGCCTTCGGGCTGGAGTGGGTTCCAGAGTTGGTGCGGTACGTGGACGGGGGACACGGGAGGTCGTTTGGAGACGTTGGGTGCGATGCTGAACACGTCAATGCTCGGTCACAGTTGGGCGACGAACGACATGGAGGTGATGCAGCCGGAGGGAATCCATTTTGGGTATTTGCAGCCGTGGAGCCAAATCAACAGTTGGACTTATTTCCGCATGCCGTGGGTGCAGGGAGCCGAGTTGCTGGCGATGCACAAGTACTACGCCAACCTTCGTTCCGCGCTGATTCCGTACATCTACAGCAGCGCACGGGAATCCACCATTACGTCCGTTCCTTTGATGCGTCCGCTGGTCCTGGAGTTCCAGGAGGACCGCCGTTGCCGCGATGTCCTCCACGAATACCTTCTGGGACGAGATTTGCTGGTGGGCATCTACAAGCACGAAATCTACTTGCCCGAGGGGAGTTGGAAGGACTACTGGACGGGGAAGGTGTACGAAGGCGGGCAAACGGTGGAAGTTTCGTGGCCTGCGGAGCGAGGCGGTGCGCTGTTCGTTCGCGATGGCGCGATTATCCCCTTTGGTCCCATCATGCAATATCGGCGCGAACTGCCGTTGGAGAGCATCAACCTCTACTTGGTTCCTTCCTCAAGGCCTACCACGTTTGCCCTCTACGAGGACGACGGGGTCACCTTCCATTACCTGAACGGGGAGTTCACCTTGACGGAAATCTCCCTGCGACAAGAGGGGAAGCGCGTTCAGGTCACGATTCCGGAAGCACCAAAGTCCGCGGTGAAGCATTGGGAACTCACGGTGGCGCTTCCCGCCGCGCCAGTCAATGTTACCTGCAACGGGACTCCGCTTGAAACGTACCGTTGGGATGGGGAACGGTGTGAACTGCACGTTGCCGTGCAGCCAGGCGAAACCATGATTTCCTTGTAGAATCGTTATTATTCAGAACTCTGGATCATAGTAACGATTCGGAACACTTTCTTCCACAAAATACACAAAATACACAAAATCATTGGGAAACCTGTCTCTTCAAAAGGTTCTAAAGAACCGTTGCTTCCTACCTGCCCCCTGCGGGAAAGGTCTTGACCTTTCCCGCAGGGGGACAGCATAGGAAGCCAGCGCGACTTCAGCGCGTTTTGAGAGACAGGAATGATGACAGTTCTTTTTGTGTATTTTGTGTGTTTTGTGGATAAAAACAAGAGACCGGAATCACACGGCTACCCTTCTGAACAGTAAACGTAGGAGGTAATTGCAAAACCCTATGGGAGTCCACAGAATACACAAAATACACAGAACTGTTTGTCCGCGCTAACGCGCGGTTAAACACTTGATATAAAACAGAATACGAAGTGCAAGCCGCCGCGAAGCGGCGGATTGCCTTCTGTGTATTCTGTGTATTCTGTGGACTCAAAAAGGAGTTTTGCAATTGCCTCGTAGAATCATCCAAGGAGGACGAAACAGATGAAAATAACGAAAGTGGAAAGTGTTTTGGTTGGGGCACCCACGCCTGGTGTGGGACTGTTGAGCAACCGCAACTACTTCTACATTCTCGTGCACACGGACGAGGGGATTACAGGGCTTGGCGAGGCGACGCTGGAGAGCCATGACGATTCGCTGCTGGGCGTGCTCAAGGATTTGGAAGACATCGTCGTGGGAATGGACCCGTTGGATCCGAATATGCTGGTGCAGACGCTGTTGCGCAAGCGGTTCTGGAAGGGTGGCGTGGTCAAGGCAACCGTGATTTCGGGAATCGAACTGGCGTGCTGGGACATTCTGGGGAAGGCTTTGAACCAGCCCGTATGGCAGTTGGTCGGCGGCAAATGCAGGGACAAGGTGCGCGTCTACGCCAACGGCTGGACTGGCGGCGCCACCGACCCCGCCGTCATCAAGGACAAGGCCGCCGAGGCCATCGCGAAAGGATACCGCGCTTTCAAGTTCTCGATTGCACTGGCCCCTTGGCCGATGCACGACACCGCGCTCGTCAAGAAAATCTATGCTGCTGCGGCTGCCATCCGCGATGCCGTCGGCCCCGATGCCCCGTTGCTGTTTGACGGGCATGGGCGCTACGATGCCAAACTCGCCATTCAGGTCGCGCACGCCCTGGAACCGCTGGATTTGACCTTCTTCGAAGAACCCGTCCAGCCCGAGAATGAATCTGGCATGGCGGAAGTCGCCGCGCATACGACGATTCCCATCGCAGCCGGCGAACGCCTGACGCGCCCGCAGGAGTTTCGACGTCTGCTGGAAAGCCATGCCATCGCGGTGGCACAGCCAGATTTGGCGCATTGCCACGGCTTCGCGGAAGGTCTCAAGGTCGCGCATTTGGCGGAGGCATTCGACTGCTTTGTCGCGCCGCATTGCCCTATGAGCCCCATCATCACCGCGATTTCTCTGCACCTGGATGCCGTCGCCCCGAACTTCCTTATGCAGGAACGTCTTTTCCTCAACGACTGGCGCAACGACATCATCTCCAACCCCCTCATTGTCCAGGACGGATTCCTCACCGTCCCAGACGGACCTGGCTGGGGCATCGAACTGAACGACGACCTTGTCAAGGCGCATCCGCGTATTGTCGCAGGCTCCCCGACCCTCTACCGCCCCGATGGCTCCATTTGCGACTGGTAGACGCTTCGGATGCTCTAGATGCTCTAGATGCTCTAGATGCTCTAGAGGGAATTGCAAAACTCTCATCCCAACCGCCTTCCCAGTGCGGCGCGATGGCTTCCTCGCCTGCGGCGTTTTGGCGGTCGGGCGGTAGTTTTGCAATTACCTCTCTAGAAAAAACACGCCAATCGGCTTGAGTTTTTCGGGAAAGAGGCTATCTTTAGAATACGGGGGAGTTTTCCATTCACAATTAGACAGAAGGAGCGCGAAAATGGCAGGGCTTTTGGAGCAGGCATTTTTGATGGGTCTTGGGACCTTGGCAGTCACGAAGAACACGGCGGAGAAACTGGTGAACGACGCATTGAGCCAGGAGAAGATTACGCCTGCGGAAGGGAATGCCTTTTTGAAGACCGTGGAGGAAGAGGGCGCAAAGACGAAGCAGGCATTGGATGAGGCGGTCAACAACGCTCTCAAGACGAGCGGCAAGTCCTTGTTGCCCGGCTACAAGGAGATTCAGGAACTGCAGGAGCGCGTTGCGGCGCTGGAAGCAAAAGTGGCTGCGCTGGAAGGCAAGCCGGCTGAGAAGTAGTCCCGAAAGAATCTTTTGTGGGTCTTTGCAAGAAGATTTGCGCGTTGCCATATGGCAGGGCGCATGGAATGTTTTCGGATGACCTATGCGAGACTTTGACCCAGTGTTAGAAGCGGAGTTTTTCCGGCTTTTCGAGGAGTACTATAACTTGGAGACGGACGCCTCCAAGCAGCACGACCCGGAGAATTATTCTCTGGAGAGGATGTATCCTCTGGCGGAGTTGGCGGGGCGTCCGGAGCGTCGTCTCAAGGTGGTGCACATAGCTGGCACCAAAGGGAAAGGAACGACAAGCACGTTCGTAATGTCGTTGCTGAATGCGGCGGGACACCGTGCAGGGCTGTTCACCAGTCCGCACGTGAGCACCGTGCGGGAACGTTTTCAGGAAGACGGGAACTTGGTGAGTTACGAACGTCTGCTGGAGGCGGGGCGCGGTTTGGTTGCGTCCGTGCGGGCGGCGGGGTTGCATCCCAGTCTGTTCGAGTTGTTCACCGTTCTTGCGCTGAGGCTCTTCGCCGATGACGGCATGGAGTATGCAGTCATGGAGACGGGCATCGGCGGGCGTCTGGATGCGACAAACTATGTCCCCGCGCCTGAAATCTGCATCATTACGCCTGTCAGTTTCGACCACGTCGCGCTGCTTGGCAACACGATTGAGAAAATCGCGTCGGAAAAGGCGGGGATCATCAAGCCAGGGGTTCCGGTCGTGCTTTCGAAGCAGCCGTATCCGCAGGCGGAGACCGTTGTGCGGGAACGTGCGGGGGCGTTGCGTGCGCAGGTTTTGTTTCCATCACGGAACGTGCCGGATTTGCTGCCACCGGGCACGCCTGTCTTTTTACGAGAGAACTTTGCGTCGGCGTGGGCTGCCGTCTCTGCCTTGGGATTGCGCGTGGACACCGCCAAGTTCCAGATGCCCACCTTGCGGGCGCGGTTCGAGAAAATCCACGATGATCCGCTCGTCATGCTGGATGGTGCGCACAACGCAGATTCCATGCAGAAACTGGTGGATAGCTTGCGCAGTGGCTTCCCCGGCACGCATTGGTGCGTTGTTCTGGGCTGCGTAAAGGGCAAGGACATTCACGGAATCGTGGAGGCACTGGCGCATCTGCCGCATGCGGATTTTGTCCTGGTGAACCCACGCACGCCCAAGAAATCTGCATTGACGGAACTCGAGCAGGAGGTTCGCGCCGCCAGGCTGCATGTCCTGGAGGTCATTCCGGATTTGCGGGAATTGACGCAACTTCCCGCCGGACGCCCATTGCTGTTCACGGGTTCTTTCTTCACCGCCACCATTGGCGAAGAACTGTTTCACCCCCGCGCCTAGAAGTAAGATAATATGCCGCAAAATCGGAAGAAAACCCAGTCGATGGACAAGCGTGGCTTCGGTCAGAGTCGTTTTGGAACCCACCGTCCGCACTATGTATATGATGACACTCCCGACGAGCGTATCACAGTAGCGGAGAAGTTTCCGAAGACCTCCTGGAAGCCGGGGTGCATGCTGGCGCCCGTCCCTGCCGTGCTTGTCAGTTGCGGCGGCGCTCGCGGGTGCAAGGCCAATATCCTGACAGTAGCCTGGACGGGGACCGTCTGCACGACGCCACCTATGCTTTCACTCTCGATCCGTCCCGAGCGGTACTCTCATGATATCATCGCCAACACCCGGGAGTGTGTCGTGAATATCCCCACGGCACGGCTGGCACGCGCCACAGACTGGTGCGGGGTGCGTTCGGGACGCGACCACGATAAGTTCGAGGAGGCACACCTTACCCCTATGAAAGCCTCCCAGGTCGCCGCTCCGATGATTGCCGAATGCCCGATCAACCTCGAATGCAAGGTGACCAGAATCCTCCCGCTCGGCTCACATGACCTCTTCCTCGCGGAAGTCGTCGCCGTCCACGTATCATCCGATTTCCTTGACAAAAAAGGAAAACTCCGCCTCGACAAGGCGGAGCTCCTCGCCTACGCCCACGGGGAATACTACATACTCGGCAAAAAGATCGGCTTCTTCGGCTTCTCTGTGAAGAAATAGTGGTTAGTGTTTAGTGGTTAGTGGTTAGTTTTTTAGGGGCATGACTCTTAGGGTACTCGTAGGGGCACGACTCTTAGGGTACTCGTAGGGGCACGACTCTTAGGGTACTCGTAGGGGCACGACTCTTAGGTACTCGTAGGGGCACGACTCTTAGGGTACTCG
>JAFRLI010000092.1 GCA_017431255.1 Victivallales bacterium | reverse complement strand
CCTGTTGCGCGCACTGCCGTCCAGCGTGAAGAAAATCGCGGTGCTGGACCGTTGCAGGGAGATGGGGAGCGCGGGAGAGCCGCTGTTCCAGGACGTCTGCACGGTCGTTGCCTCCGCGGGGCGCGGCGTGAAGGTCATCGGCGGGCGCTATGGTCTTTCCAGCAAGGACGTGGACCCTGCGCAAATCGTCGCCGTCTACCATCACCTGGACCAGGCGGAACCGCATGGAAACTTTACCATCGGCATTGAAGACGATGTGACCCATCTCTCCCTCCCGCTTCCCCCTCCGCTTTATCCTGATGACGAGGAACAGGTCAGTTGCAAGTTCTGGGGACTGGGCTCGGACGGAACCGTCGGTGCCAACAAGAGCACCGTCGAAATCATCAATGCCCACACCAGCAAGTTCGCGCAGGCCTATTTTGAGTACGACGCAAAGAAGTCGTTCGGCGTCACCAAGTCCCACCTGCGCTTTGGGGATGTCCCCATCCGCGCTTCGTACTACGTGAAATCCGCAGACTTCATCGGCTGCCACAACGAAACCTATATCCGACAGTACGATGTGGTGGAAGAATTGAAGGACGGCGGCGTCCTCCTGCTCAATACCTCTCTGGACGCCAAGGGCCTCGAAGAACTCATCCCCGCACGAGCAAAACGCCTCCTGGCTCAAAAACATGCGTCGCTGTACATCATCGACGCCGTGGACATCGCCGCCAGACTGGGGCTTGGAAATCACTACAATCTCGTCCTGCAGTCCGCCTTCTTCCACCTCGTCAATATCATCCCTGGCGATGAGGCCGATGGCTATATGAAGGAACTGGCAAGACGCACCTACTTCGCAAAGGGCGAAGAGGTCGTTGCACGCAATTGCGCTGCAATCGACGCAGGAGCCACCGCTTTTGTCAAGATTGACATTCCGGGGGCCTGGCGCACCGCCGTAGATGCTCCCGCCGAGGTGAAAGAGACGCGCCCCGAGGTGGTCGTCAAACTCGCGGACCCGATCAATCGTCAGAAGGGAGACGACCTTCCCGTCAGCGCCTTCAAGGGATACGAAGACGGCGTGATCGACATGGGACTCACGGCCTATGAGAAACGCGGTATCGCGGTGAACGTGCCTGTCTGGGAACCTGCCAAATGCCTGCAGTGCAACCGCTGCTCCCTGGTTTGCCCGCACGCTGTCATTCGTCCATACCTGCTCAATGACGCCGAGAATGCCGCGAAACCCGAGGGCTTCGAGACGCTGCCCGTCCGTGGCAAGCAGGGGCTTCATTTTGCGTTGCAGGTGAGTTTTGCAGACTGCACAGGCTGCGGGGCTTGTGTCAATGCCTGCCCGGCCAAGGAAAAGGCACTTCAGATGCACCCGTACCACGAGGTTGGAAACCATCCCGAAACGTGGAACTATGCGCAATCCCTGAGCGACAAGGGCGATGTCTACGATGTCTGGTCCATCAAGGGCAGCCAGTTCCGTCAACCTCTCCTGGAATTCTCCGCTGCCTGCGCCGGCTGCGGCGAAACTCCCTACGCAAAACTCCTGACTCAACTCTTCGGCGACCATGTCTACTGGGCCAATGCTACAGGATGCTCCCAGGCCTGGGGCTCCCCTATGCCTGGCATTCCCTATACCACGAACCGCAAAGGACGCGGTCCCGCTTGGTCCAATTCCCTCTTCGAAAACAATGCCGAGTTCGCACTCGGCATGGCATTGTCCGTGAAACAACAACGCGCCGCCGCAAAAAAACGCGCAGAAGAACTGCTGGCACGCGAAAATCTGCCCGAGAATGTGAAAACCGCCGCCCAGGCATGGCTCGAGGCCTTCGATGATGTCAATGCCTCCCGATGCACCGCCGACGCATTTGTCGATGCCCTGCAGCACACCCTCCCAGACGATACGCTCGCTCAGGAAATCTTGAAACACCAGGACATGCTCGCCAAAAAGACCTTCTGGATGTTCGGCGGCGATGGCTGGGCCTACGATATCGGATTCGGCGGACTCGACCATGTCGTTGCTAGCGGCGAAAATATCAATGTGCTCGTCGTGGATACCGAAGTCTATAGCAATACCGGCGGCCAATCCTCCAAGGCAACCCCGCTCGGTGCTGTCGCTCAATTCGCCAGCAGCGGAAAAAACAGCCCGAAAAAAGACCTCGGTGCTATCTTCATGACCTACGGCAATGTCTATGTTGCCCAAGTCGCTATGGGTGCCGACCCGAACCAACTTCTGAAGGCTATCCATGAGGCCGAAACCTATGACGGTCCCTCTGTTATTATCGCCTATACCCCATGCCTCTCTCATGGACTCAAATGCGGCATGGGAAATACCCAACAGGAAATGAAACGCGCTGTCGAAGCCGGATACTGGATGCTCTATCGCTATAACCCATCCCTCCCAAAACCCTTTACCCTTGATTCTCCACCACCATCTACCCCCTATACCGACTTCCTCGCCGGCGAAACACGATACGCTTCCCTTAAACGCACATTCCCCGAAAACGCTGCCAAATTCTTCGCACAAGGTTCCGCTGACTCCCTCGCTCGCTATCAACGCTATAAACATAAAGAAGATAATCAATAATCCGTGTCCCCGTCGTCGCTTCGCTCCGGCGGGG
>JAFRLI010000091.1 GCA_017431255.1 Victivallales bacterium | reverse complement strand
GGCAAAGCGCTTTTTGCCTGGTTCCGATCAATTGCGTTTCCAGTTCCTCCGTAATCTGTCGTTGTATCTCATTGAGATAATACAAACTTTCTGCTTTTAATTTGTGCGGGAGATTCAAAAACGGCGGTGGCTCGGTCGCGCCCCTCGCGGGTGCCAACATCTTCGCAAGGGAAGACGGCTTGGACCGAAAAAACATCATCGAGGACCAATATGCAACCACCAAACACGATCAATTGGGCAAACTGATAAACTATTCTTCGGGAAAAGAGGCAAAAGTCCTGATCTGGACTGTTGAGAAGGTACATGCAGAGCGTCGGGCAGCCGTACAGTGGATGAACGCGTAGAAAAACTAATGGAAAGCGGTAATAATGATGACGCCAATTTGACAAAAAACTTTGAAAATTGTATATTGAAAAACATAGCATGGATAATGCGTGTTGTCCTGTCTTAAGTCACATCATCGAGTGGATAAAATGTCAAACGTTAAGGAAATCGCAATGAGTAAACAGTGGCTCATAACTTGGAATCCCAATAAATGGTCGTGGACTAATTTTGATGCTTTCCAGGCGGCAACTATGCGGGGTGAACGCAAAGAACAAGAATGGACATGTATAAGCAAAGGTCCGCGAGTTGGAGATCGAGTGTTTTTGGAGGTTCTCGGTCAAAATAATATCAGGGGAATAATTGCTTCTGGCGAAGTAGTCGAAGAACCATTTACGGAAACGACTTGGCGAAATACAGATGGTCGAATGATCAAGGTGTCTTTCGATATTATTCTTCCGCTTAAATATGTTTTACCCCAGGAGATTCTCAAAACCCATTTTCCGGAAACAAATTGGAGCACTCAACGCTCAGGAATAGAAATCAGACCAACTTCAAATGAGAACTCTTTAGAAACAGTATGGCAATGTCATGTCGATTCCTTTAAGAACGGTTCGCTAATAAAGTCGTGATTATCTCGGCAATGGGAACCAATATCTAGGGAATGTGTATCCGCACATCCGCGCGTGAATTGAAACCGGCCGATAGTAGCGCGAGACCGGGTGGTGGTGTCGTGCGTCGCTTCCAGAGGCAAGAGCGTCGCAGGCGGGAAAAACGTACCATTGCAGTTGCAAACGCAGGATAGTCGGTTAAGTTAAATCGAGAGGCGTGGAGCAAAATTGCCAGTTTTTTTGTTGCGAGTCACGGGAGGTCCTATGCGCAGTGTCGCCGTTTTTTTCGTGTGCCTTCAATCCTTGCTGTTGTTTGGTCAAGGCGTGTTTGGGCCGGAGGTGCTGTCGCGGTTCCGGGAATCGTTGCAGAAAGATGAGGCCGGTCGTGTGCTGGTGGAGAAGCAACGCAAGCACTGCGAGGAGTTGCTGTCGGGGAATCGGAAGTCGAAGTACCAGGACGAAATCTTCCAGGTGGTGCCAGACAGTCTGGTTGTGATGGCATTCGCGAGCGGCGAGGCGCGGTATCGGGAGGCGTTGCGGGCACAGGTGCTGGACGTGGCGTCGCGTCCGATTGATTTCTGGCTGCATTCGGTGCGGTTCAAGGTGAGCGAGGATAAACTCGCGTCATTGCAGTCTGGGGAATTGATGCTGCGGATGGTGAGCGCATATGAGTTGAATCCCGAACTGTTCTCTGCGGAAGAATTGCAGACGATTCGGGAGGCGGTGCGCGAGAAGGGACTGGGACCGGGTCTGCGGTATCTGGAGCACGTTGTCAAGACGGGAGGACTCTCGAATTGGGCGGCGGTGATTGGGATGGGGACGTACTATGCAGCGCGTTCGCTGGGAGACAAAGAGGCGGCGCAGCGGGTCCTGGATATTCTGGTGCAGTATCGAAAGGAGCAATTTGAGACGGATGGCAGTTACGGGGAAGGCCCACAGTACCTGGAATATCCTGTCGGAACGATGTTTAAGATGCTTCCTGCGATGACGCCGGAAGATGTGGAACGTCTGTTCGGGGGAGGGTTCTTGGAACGTTGTGGAGAGTATCTGGCGTATTGTCTGATGCGGCTTTCGGATGGAACCACTCGCTTGCGAATTCTTTTCCGGGACGGTCAGCAGTTCCTGCCCACGTTGAACTTCTGGAGCCTGTGCCAGACGGTTTGCCCGTCCCCGATGGTGCGGGAGATTGCACGTCAGTACGGAATTGGTCCATCGTCGCAGAATTGGCGATTGTATTTGTATTCGATGCAAGGTGCGTCGCGTTTGGTAACGGAAAACCGTTCTTTGCAGTCACTGCCGTTGACGCGTGCGTTCGCGAATGGGGAATGCTACATCCGCAGCGCGTGGGAGCCCCGTGAGGTGCAGCTGGGGGTGCTGCTGTCGGGTGGTCGTACCAAGGTTGGCTTTGCGCACAATCGTCCGAATCGGAACGGCTTTGGGCTGGCGGCGTTTGGGGAGTACCTGGTGGTGCAGCCCGGGCACACGAGTTACCGCTCTAAGTTGCACCAGGAGTGGGATTTGAGCACGTTGGCTTCCAACGCTGTCACGGTTGATGGCGCGAATCAGTTGTTTCCCACGAAGATTCGCGACCCGAAGGCGCGGCAGGGCGAACCTGTGGCGAAGGTGTTGTTTGCCGGTTCGCGTGGCGGCGAGGAAGTTCTGGTCAGTGAGGCGTGCGGCGCATACGCAGTCCCGCTCAAATCCGCGCGTCGCGAAGTGCATTTCTGCCGCGAGCAGGGGTACTGGGTGATTCTGGACCGCATTGTAGCCGAGCAACCGCATCAATACGACGCCTGGTGGCATTTGAACAATCGCGATGGAAAGGGTATGCTGACGGGCGGGGATGGCGGTCTGTGGACGTTCCGACGTCCCGCCGCGGAGATGAAGGTATTTGTGGCGGGGGATAATCCCGTGGAAATCGGGAAGGGGATTTTGCACGACGCGTATGCCTACGAGCCTGGTGGAGCAGGGGAGGGAAAGCCCGGTTCTTCCATCCAGATGCACGTGAGTGCGCCGCAACCATGTCGCGAATGGCGGTTGGCGACCCTTTTCTGGCCTTATCGTCCAGGCCAAGAACCGCAATTCCAGGTGCGTGCCGTAGATGGTGGGTTGGAAGTGAGCACCTCGGCCGGGAAACAGGTCTACCTCTTTGAGAGTGGAGAATAAAGAATGAAACATCAATGGGCATGGTGTTTGAGTGCAGTACTGGTGTGTCTGAGTTGCCTGGGTGCGGAACTGGATTTGGTGCCGGGATTTCAGGTGTGCAGTGTCTATGTAAAGGGTTGCAAGGCAGAAGGTGCAAAGCAATTTCATGGTGAGGTTTCGTATGCAGGCAAGGAGGACCAGTGGAAACGAGCCGTCAAACTGTTCTACAATCCCAAGCACAAGACCGCGCGGACCTCTCTGCTCATGCTGGAGGAAAACACCGAGTATCGCGTCCGTATCACTCTCAACGACAACGGAAAACAGCAGACATTGGAACAAACCTTCCGCACACGGCAGGATGCCGTCCCCATCGCGAAAACCATTGTGCTTGACAACTCTTCCCCCATGCCCTGGGTGCTCAAGGAATCAGGAACTCCCGATGGATACGTTCGTTACACCGCAAAACCAGGAACGGTTCTCAATGGTGGCAACGAGGCTGACAACGCCATTCTTCTAGACAACGTTTCCTACGTGATTTTGGACGGTCTGGCCGTCCGTGGCGGTGCCATTTGCGCCATCCGTCTGGAGAATTGCCAGCATGTCCAGGTCGTGCGTTGCAACATCGCCGGCTATGGTCGCATTGGCGTCTTGGACACGTCGCGGGAATCCGTCTACTACGATACAAAGGGCAAGAAAATCAACTGGGATTCTGGAATCCGCGTCCAGGGCGGGCATGATATTCGCATCGAGCGCAACTTCATCCATTCCCCGCGAGGGCGGACCAATCCCTGGTTCTACGCGCACCCGGAGGGCCCCAACGCGGTGATCACGGGCAAGGTCACCTCTCTGACTCTCCGCTACAACGACTTCATCGGGAGCGATTTGCACCGCTGGAACGATGCCGTCGAGGGCATGGGGAACGGGGATACCGACGGAGGACCTTGCAAGGATGCCGAAATCTGCGGAAACTACTATGTCTTCGGCAACGACGACGGCATGGAACTGGACGGCGGCCAGGAAAACTGCCGTTTCTTCTTCAACCGCACCGAAGGAACTCTCTGCGGCATTTCCACCGCACCCGCTCGAATCGGTCCTTCCTTCCTCTATGGCAACATCTTCGATGGAAATGACGGCGATGAGTACGGCTTCAACAACTGCGCCATGAAGAACAATTACGGGGGATGCGGCCCCGGTTCCCTCATCTACCTCAACAACACCTCCATGGGACGCTGGAGCGGCTTTTCTGGCTTCAACTGCACGGAAGTCATTCCGGACTGTCTGATGATTCTATGCCGTAACAATCTCTATGCGCAGCAGGGCAACTCCTATCCCATTCCTACGCTGACGCGCTACCTTTCCGATGTGGACTACGATTTGTGCGTCCAGCAGGGGCGTGATTTTCCCAATGGACAGCAAGTTCATCGTGTGAAGGGAGAACCTGAGTTCGTGAATCCAGCCGGACACGACTACCGTCTGAAGCCGGGCAGCGCAGGAACGGGTGCGGCTGGCGATGCGTTTGGGGTTGCGGTGCAGGGGGATGATGTCGGCGCGTCGCTTCCTTGCACACGCAAGTACGGCATTCCGTATCGCCCGCTTCCCGTTGCAACCAGCGTGAACCGTCTGCATTTTGAAGCGCAGAATGCCCGCAACGAGTGGCTTCCGCAGACGTTCACCCTTGCTTCCAGCGAGCCGAAGTTTCGCGGGGAGTTCATCATCCAGCAGCCGGATGATATGTTCTTCCGCGTCGAACCCAGCCACGGCACACTTTTGGCGGACAGACCCTTCACGTTCACCGTCACCATCCTGCCTGAACGCATCACGCGTGCACGACGCTCTCATGGGGCATTCTCCATTCGATTTGCGGACGGACTATCGCGCCCTGTCTCTGTCTGCGCGGATTCCACTACGGTAACTGATTTCTTGAAGGTCGACCGCCGGAATGTCATTCGCGGTGTTTGCACCAAGAACGGGGAAGGGGACTATCAATTGGATTTTGATGTCCCGGAAGCAGGCGAGTACTTCCTATTTGTTTACACTGACGCATTGCAAGCAAGTCATTTCCTTGCAAATGTCGATGGTCGTACAGCGGTTCGCCTCGGCACAATGACTACCATTCAGAAGAAACGTCCCAGCCCAACGGGGAACGTCTGGATTTCTCCTTCCATTATGAATACCCCGAAAAACAACAATCGCCCCGCGCGTCTGGACGCTGGGCATCACGTCATCCGCCTCACGGTTCCTATCAGGCAGGACGGCACCCCCGTTACCCCTTTCCTTTGGAATCTCCAGCAGGCTGCTCTTGCCAAAACTCCCGAGGAGTTTCTCCTCGCTCCCTGCCAACCATAATGCCCCCTCTTGGCCGCGCGGAGCGCGGCCTGAAAACCGACAGGCGGGCGCGCTGGGGCTGTGGTAGCGCGGATGGAAGTTATTTGGAAATGGTAGCGGTAATTCCGAGGAGGACGGGTGCGGCCTTGTCCTTGTTGGAGAGGAGGTCAATGGTGG
>JAFRLI010000090.1 GCA_017431255.1 Victivallales bacterium | reverse complement strand
CCGGAATCGGCGCTGCGCAGCAGCGGCGATTCCGGCTGGAAGGAGTGGGATTAGTAGCGGGTATAGAGGGGGAAGGGGTGACCGCAGAGGGAAGCGCATTTTTGGAGGACGGCGATGCGGGTGCGGGTGACTTCCGGCGGGATTTCCTGTGGGGCTCCATTGACGATGGTATCGTAGAGTTTATTGTACATGATGCGGGCGGGGTAGCTGGATGGAGTTTTGCCGGCGCCGCCGTCGACTTTTTGTTCTGCGAGCCATTCAGCGTGTTGCCACTGGATTTCTTCGCGGCAGTAGACTCGTCCATCGAGCGGTTTCATATCGAGGGCACGTTGTGGCATTTGGGACCAATCGACGTAGTCCCACTCCAGTTTGCTGCTGCTTCCGTGGAGGGTGCCAGAGGTTCCGCAGACGACGTAGGTGCCCTCGGCTGGGTGGTATGCGCAGGTAGAGAGCAATTCGAGGTCGACCAGTGGTGCTTCGGGAGCGCGAAGGATGATTTTGACTTCGTCTTCGGCGTCGCCGAAACCGAGGCTATTGCGGCAGTCGCACCAGACTTCGGGATCGGTTTTTCCAAGAAGGCACATACCATAGTCGATAAGATGCGGGCAGTTGTTGTAGAGTTGGCCGCCACCACGTTCGCGGCTGGTCTGCCAGTCCCATCGACGATTGAAGTTGTTCCAGGTGATTTTGACGTGGGTGAGTCGTCCCAGGACGCCGCTGGCAATGACCTCCTGGAGTTTCTCGAACGCCGGTTCGTAGCGACGCTGTTGGAAGGGTTGCAGGACGACGCCCGCCTTGTGTGAGGCGGCAATCATGGCATCCACGTCTGCAGTGGTCAAGCCGAACGGCTTTTCACACATGACGTGTTTTCCCGCATTGAGAGCCTGAATCGCGACAGAGGCATGGGTGTAGTTATAGGTCGCCACCACCACCAGTTCCACATTCGGGTCTGCAATCAATTCCGTTGCCGAATCATACGCCTTTGCATTCGGGAATGACTCGTGGGAGCGGCGTGCCTCGTCAAAGTCTGTCACCGCCACGACATCGAACTTGTCCTTCATACCGGACAGGGCTTTTGCATGAATCCCGAAGCCACTACGACCAAATCCCACAATGCCGACTTTCAAAACTCGCATGATGAAAACTCCTTGATTGTTGAGGAAACACTGCTAAAAAATATACTCCACAGCCACGGCCTTGCAAATGCTCTTAGCGAAAAAACATCGCTACGGAGCATAGGTAAGGAACTACTGCTTTCTGGTAGCGGGGAGCGTGAGAATGGCCCCGATTTTCAAGACGGCGTCTTTTGTCATGCCGGGATTTGCAGCGACGATATCGTCCACGTAGGATGCATCGCCGTAGAACTGTTTTGCGATGGAGGTCAAAGTATCGCCCTTTTTGATTTGGTACGAGAACGGCTTATCGTAGCGTTTGGGGGCATGCACGCCATCGTGGTCGATGGTAGCGACATCGATGACCTGCTTTCGGGAATCTAGGCGGTACGCGAGGAACTGGCGATTTTCGTTTTCGCGAGCGTAGTTGGTGTAGACTTCCGCGTAGAGAGTCACCGCGCCCAGGACCTTCTGGGTGCTGGTACCGTAATAGTCGGTCTGAACGCGATACGTTCCCTTGACGGCATTGCGGATCATGAACTCCTCGGGACCATATCCCTGCGTGAAATCGCAAGAGTTTCTGCCGCCGGTGGAGGTGAAACGGTGGCTGTAGAAGCATTTTTCTCCGAAGGTATCGGTCACCCAGAGGTCCATGTCGCTCATGTCCGTGTCCCAGTTGATGACGACGCGGATGTCGGTCTGGATGGGCTTGAGGAACCGCTTGTCGACATTCTGGATGGCGACGCCCTTGCGTTCGGCGCGAAGAAGGATACGGTTGAGTTCAGTCAAGGCAATGACCTCGATTTCGCGGAAACGCCCGTCGAACCTGTACTTGACGACCTGGAGCATCATGTCAGCGGCCTCCTGGAATCGTTCGAGGTCGTCCAGGACGAGTGCAAGGTCGCGGTAGGATTGCGGCTCCTCGGGGGCCAACTTCAGGACAGCGCGGAAGACTGCGGCGGAGGCTTCCAGTTCGCCCAGGAAACGCAACTTGTAGCCCAGAATGCGGAGCACCTGCTTGTTTTCCAAATCCATTTCCGCCAGATTGGAAAGCACGCGGAGGGCGATTTTGCGTTCCCCCGTTTTCTCAAAGAAGTCGGAGCAATCCATATAGAATCCTGCGGAGGATGCATAGTCCTTGCGCTGTGCGAGATACGTTTGGTAGGCGTCTTTGGCAGCCTCCTTCAAGGCGGTGAGATAGGGGGTCTTGGGATTCCATGCCTGCAGAACCATCTTCGGTCCAGACGCCCCATTCGGAGCCGCCTTCTTGGCAAGCGGGGCCATCGCAGGTGCCGCCGCACCAACAACCATATCGGCGGCTTCCTCCATCCTCACCGCACCGGCGGCAGGTGCTGCTTTGAACAACATTCTCTCCGCCTGCACGCCCTCCGCGTCGGCATTTCTGCGCTGCACCCCGTTCCGAACTCCCATTGTCTCGCCTTTTGACTGAGGACTCGTGACACTGGCAACCTTCGGGAAATCCTTATCGTACCAGAGTTTCAGATTGTTCCAGAGAGACAGCACGGTGTCGATGGAGTTTTCCTGCAATTGAAAGGACTCGCCCCACCGGCTGTTTTTTACTTCCTTGTGACGGGCGTCGTACTGGGCGCGCATCTCGGGCAGACTTTCCGGCGGACGGATGTTGTAGCGTAGATACTGGGATAGGTTGTCGAGCACCAGCAGGGAGGTGCCAGGCGTGACCAGACCATACAGTTTGCCGGCCGCAGTCACTTCCTGCGAGGGAGCCCCGGAAGCAAGAAGGCGTGCAATCTTGAGTTGTCCGAAATTCGTTCGCAGCAACGTGCCCTGCTCCAGACCATTCTCAACCGAGACGGCGACCTCACGACGCGTAGTAGTGCCAGCAATGGACAGTTCGAAGACCAGTTTCTGCGCACCGACAGGGAGCGCGCCGGCGACCGTGAGGCGATCGCCGGAGAAATGCCAGGCGACCTCTGGGAGCGGTTTGCCATCGCATATAACAGAGGCGAGGAAGGGGCGCGGACTGTCCAGCAACTTGACGGCGTCCTCGGTCGAGACACCACGCAAATCCAGGAAGAGCCCGTTTCCGACGAGGGCCTGAAGGGCGGAAGCGTTGAGTTGTTTATCTGAAGTGAACGTACAGAAGCGCACGGCTTTGGATGCTGCGGCTACGGCGGAGAAATTGTCCAAGCCATCGGAGAAGAGGAATGCCTCGGATTTTTCAGGGATGGCGTCGACTGCGGCCGCGAGGTTGGTCGCGCCGTCGTAAATCACGTTTTCCAGGGCCTTGACGAGTTCCGCGACGGAGGCAAAGACAACGGGCGGTTCAGGCACGTTGCGGAACGTGATGAGGGTCAGTTTCCTTGCCTTGCCGAAGGCGGCCTGGAGGAATGCGAGTTCTGGAGTGTGGTCAGATTTGTCGCGAGACATGGACGCGTCCCAAAGGATGACGGGTTCCTGCGCACGGGGGATGTTGTTTTTCAGGCTTGCGGGGTCCACTGTGAAATGATAGGTGAAGTATTCGTTGCCATCGCTGGCCTTCTGGTGCAGGAACGTTTCCTCTGGTCGGGTCATGACAGCGACGTAGAGGTCCTCCGTCAGTGCGATGTCCTGCAGTTCCGTCGTGGCGGTGTAGACGGTCTTCCATTTCTTGAACTCCAGGTTGGATAGGGAACCCGCCACCACTTTGGGAGGCTGAAGTGCCGCCGCCACGTTCAGAGTCAGTTTGAAACTGCGCAGTTTCTCTTGGAAGTTCAATGGCTGCACATAGTACGAGGCGCGGCTTCCCCCCTCGCTGACGGTGAGCGTCGTCGAAACATAACGCACACTAACGCGCCTGTCCCCGCCGGCATTGATGGGATAGACTTTCGTGCGGAATAGATTGCCACCGACCTGCTCCGCGAGACCGGGGTCCACGCCCTGCCGCACAACCTCGTCAAACACGGCACGTGATTTTTCCTTCTCGACGATGACGCCGTCCACCATCTTCCCATTCACGTCCAGCGCATAGCCGGCGACGGTCGCCCCTGTGGGCAATGGGAAGTTCAATTCGCCCTCCAGGACGCGTCCATTGGGATTGTGGAGCGTCATCGTCACCTTGGTCTCGGTGAGGACGCCATCCACGTTCGCCTCAATTGCCACATCCGTCACTTGTACCGGCTGGATATTGTCCATGACAGGGAGTTTGACCGCAATAGGGGGCATCGGCGGGATTGGGAACGGCAACCTTTGGGGCAGAACATCCTGCGCGGTTGCGAACGTGCCGACAAGACAAATCAGTAGAATGAAAAGTGCCATGTTCTATTTCCTTTTTTAACGAATGTGGGGAACCTCTATCTCATGGAATATACTATGCCCATTTTTGCCTGGATTGCAAATGGAAATCCTCCCGTTTCTGCTTGAAGAGGTAATTGCAAAACTACCGCCCAACCGCCAAAACGCCGCAATCAAGGGCGAAGAGCGAAAGCGAAGCGTGGTGACCACGCTGAGTTTAAACGGGGAAGCCATCGCGCCGCGCCGTGAAGGCGGTTGGGATGAGAGTTTTGCAATTACCTCTGAAGTTTTGAAATGCGGGAAAGTCCCGCATTTTTGAAGATTGTCAAGCACAAAGTGTCACGAAATCGGCAACTGCGGGGATGCCGATTTGTCACGAAATCGGCAACTGCGGGGATGCCGATTTGTCACGAAATCGGCAATGGAAGGAGGGTGTTGCGTCTCGTGCGACTATGGTTCCAGGAGACGGCGGAGGGCTGCGGCGGGGTCTTTGACGGTATCGGCGTCAACGATGACTTGTGTGACACCTGAGCCAGGGAGTTCGAACTTGAAGTTTCGGAAGAGACGTTCGAGGACGGAAAGGAGTCCACGTGCGCCGGTTTTTTCCTCGAAGGCCTGTTCGGCCAGAAAACGGATGGCGTCATCCCGAACGACGAGCTTGATGCCGTAGCCGGCAAAGGCTTCCTGATATTGTTCGAGGAATCCGTTTTCGACACTGGTGAGGACGCGTTCCAGGTCCTTTGCGCTGAGATTTCGCAAGGAGACGCGGACGGGGAGGCGTCCAATGAACTCGGGGTCGAATCCGAACTTGACGAGGTCGCTGGTTTCGGCCTTGGCGAGGAGTTCATCATTGGCGAGGACCTGGTGGTCTTCCTGGGCTTCCCCGAAGCCGATGGCGGCAGTTCCAAGGCGCTTCTGTACGATTTCCGGGAGGGTGGTGAAGGCACCGCTGAGGATGAAGAGGATGTTCCTGGTCTGGATGACAGAAGGCTGGTCGTCAGGCGACATGGCGGCACGCATCTGGTTGAACATATCGGTCTGCCCGTGAACTTTGACTTCCGCGTCCTCCAGCATCTTGAGCATATTGTTCTGAACCCCATGCCCCGAAACATCGCGACGCCCATCCGCCGAGGTGCGCGAGGCAAGTTTGTCCACTTCATCGACATAGACAATGCCGTATTGCGCGAGGGCAACGTTCCCGTCGGCGGCCTTGATGAGGTCGCGAATCATGTCTTCGACATCGTATCCGATGTATCCCGTCTCACTGTATTTGGTGGCGTCGGCCTTGACGAAGGGGACGCCGATGAGGCGCGCCAGGGTCCGCATCAAGTGGGTTTTTCCGACGCCCGTCGGTCCCATCATGAGGACGTTGTGCTTGGCGTGGTCCTTCTTGTCAAGTTCGGGATGTTGAAGGATGTTACGGACGTGGTTGTAGTGGTCGCAGATGGCGATGGAGAGAACGCGCTTGGCCTCTTCCTGGGACACGACAAAGCGATTGAGGTAGTCGCGCACCTCTTTTGGAGTGTAGTGGAAGTTTCGGATGACGTCCAGTTTGTCATCTTCCTTCTTGCCCTCCGCGATTTCCTTTTTCTCATGTTTTTTCCTGGTCTTTCCCCATTTGGTGTCTTTTGCGGAGAAGGGACCAAAGGCGGTGACCTTCATGTCTCCATTCGATGGGAGATGGTCGCGCAGGAAGTCCATAAAGTTGGTAAGATTCGAGAAGGACTCGAAAATCATATCATCATCGTCGTCCTGATCCTGAGGGCGTTTTGGGGTGTTGTCTTTTTTGCGTGACATGCGTATTCCTCCTAAATGCATGAAATGTTACGCGAAGTGTTCGTAGAGTTCGAAGAACTGGTCTTCATACTGGTCGAAGAGGCCATAGTCGCGGAGTTTGTCTCCCAACCGGTCGGCTTGTTCTTTGGAGAAGCAAGCCTGGAAATCCTGCTGGATTTCCGCGTGAACGGCGGCGGGGACCCCGTTTTTCAGCGCGAACAATCCCTGTCCCGCCATTTCGCGGACATTCACCGGCACGGACTGGGACACAAGCATTCTCAGGAAGAAGACCAGGGAGATTTCCCAGAACTGCTCCGTGCCAGTGAGAACCCCGCGGACCTCGTTGGGATTGTCCTCGGCAGTACGCGCAATCTGGTCGGCAACCTCCTCCAGAACGCCACCAAGTTCCTCCTCGCCAAAGTCCTGCTTCTCAAAGGTCAGTCCATACTGCAAAATGCCGGCGCCTTCCTTGCGCGCCAGCAAATCCTCAAAGTACTTGCGTGCCTCCTCCCCGAAGTTCTCCAATGCCTGACTCGCCAGATAATGCGGCGTGACAATGCGCGGACGCGCCGCCTTCACCACGCCAGTACGCAGTTTCAAGCGGTCACCCTCCAACTCCGTCACCAGCGAATAGTGCACGGAAGTCTCACCGAAAGTCTCCAGTAACTTGTGCGGCATGTACACAATGCGTGTCTTCTTTGCCGCATACC
Source organism: Victivallales bacterium (assembly GCA_017431255.1). Classification (GTDB taxonomy): domain Bacteria; phylum Verrucomicrobiota; class Lentisphaeria; order Oligosphaerales; family Oligosphaeraceae; genus RGIG2581. The sequence goes on along the minus strand of JAFRLI010000090.1, from coordinate 5,450 downwards.
ATAAGTCGTTGATGTTTGCCATAGGAAAAAATATGAATGTAGCGGCGGCAGTGCCGCCGAACTACCGAGAGAGGGAACGGCAAAACTCTCCTTTCAACCGCCTTCACGGCACGATGGCTTCATCGCTTGCGGTGTTTTGGCGGATGGCGGTAGTTTTGCAATTACCTGCTAGAATTAAAACGAAAAAAACAGGGACGAACATACAATATAATCTTTTTTTGGAAAAAAATGCGCCTGTCCTCTTCCTTTTTGACAAAAATACGCTAAATTCTATATTTTAAGGTAAAGTTTTCATTTTTCCAAACCAGGGATCCCTGAATGAAGAAAGAATCTATCAGCAAAGAAATCGAGTGGTTCTGCACGCAAGCCGTGACGGAAGGGTTGCTCACGCGGGAATCTTGCGTGATGGTGATTGAAGCCATCGAGGAGAACAACCTCGCCGTAGAACTGAACATTTTCGTACAGGTTGTGAAGGACAATCAATTGTGCAAACAGCCTGACAAGTTGGACGCGTGCATACAGAAGGCGCGCGAAATGGCGAAGTTCTTTCCGGGACCGCCCGCCAACAGCGTCTTCGCCGACTTGGCAGACGCCGCACCCGCTCCTCAGCCCGCAGCGGCACCTGCGTCGCCAGCACCGTCTGCCGTCCCGCGCAACGTGGCCTCGCCCGACTGGACACAGGGCTGGCCCCGACTGGCGGATGCAGAGGGCATGTCCCGAGATTCCGCGCGGGAACTTCTGAACGCTTTTCTGCACAAGGCTCGCGAAGTCGGGTGCAGCGACGTGCACATCAGCGCTGGCGCGGTCCCGTTTGTGCGGCGTTACAAGTTCCTGCAACTCCTGACGGAGCAGGGCGTGATCAGCGCAAAGGCGGCGGAAAACCTGAACCTCTCCGCACTCAACGAAGAACGGCTGACACGATTCGAGAAGAACCACGACCTCGACTACGGCTACAACATCTCGGAAAGTGACCGCTACCGCACCAACGTTGAACTCCATCGCCTCGGCATCTCTGGCTCCTACCGTGTCATCGACACGCATATCAAGCGCATTGACGAACTGGGGTTCCCCGATCCCTCCATCATCGAAAAACTGACCTCGTACAACCAGGGACTCATCCTGGTGGCGGGGCCGGCTGGCTCGGGCAAGTCCACGACGCTTGCGGCGATGGTGGACCATATCAACCGCACGCGACGCGACCACATCGTGACGGTCGAAGACCCCATCGAGGTCGTCTTCCACCCGAACAAATGCAACATCACGCAACGTGAACTCGGCACGCACACGCGCAGTTTTGCGAACGCACTGCGCGCCTCGTTGCGCGAAGACCCCGACATCATCGTCATCGGCGAAATGCGCGACCTGGAGACCGTCGAAATGGCAGTCCACGCGTCCGAAACGGGGCACTTGGTCATCGGGACACTGCACACGAACAGCGCCCCCGAGACCATGAACCGCATTCTGGATATGTTCCCCGTGAACCAGCAGTCGCAGATTCGCGCGATGGTTTCGGAATCGCTGAAGGCGGTGCTCTGCCAGCAGCTGGTTTCGAACAAGGAGGAAAACGGAGTCGTTATGGTGCCGGAGATTCTGCTGGGCACGCTGGCGGTCTCGAACCTCATCCGCGAAGGCAAGACATTCCAGTTGGAATCGACGATGCAGACGAGCAAGAACATCGGAATGATTACGATGGAGCAGAGCCACTTCGACCTGTATATGGCGGGCAAGCGAAGCTATGCGCAGACGGAGCCGCTCATCCGCAACAGAGACCTGCTGCGGCAGATGCAGGCGAACGAAGCGGGGTTGGGACAATCCGCTGCCGCCGACAGCGCTGCTGCCGCCCCGAAGAAGAAGCGCGGCTGGTTCTAACCCATTTCAGAGGAGATTTCCATTATGGCGAAGTTAGACGTTTTTCTGCGCACGCTAATCGAAGCTGGCGGTTCCGACTTGCACCTGTGCTCGACATTTCCCCCGAAAATCCGTGTCCACGGTGCCCTGGAAGCTCTGGAGGTTCCGCCTATTCAGCCCGACGAGATGCTCACGCTTCTGGAGGAAATCTGTCCTCCCGAGAAATGGAAATGGTACTTGGAGAACAAGGACCAGGACTTGGCGTATGAAATCCCGGGCCTGGCGCGTTTCCGTGTCAACTTTATGAATAATTACTACGGGCCCGGTGCGGTGCTGCGTGTCATTCCCACGAAGATTCTGACGATTGACGAGCTCAAACTGCCGCCGATTCTGCGCACCATCTGCAACTACAAGAATGGCCTCGTACTCGTCACAGGACCAACGGGTTCCGGCAAGTCCACCACCCTCGCCGCGATGATCGACTACATCAACGACACGCAGTGCAAGCACATCATCACCATCGAGGACCCCATCGAATTCGTCCATCCCAACAAGCAGTGCGTCATCGTCCAGCGCGAAATCGGCGCGAACAGCGATTCGTTCAGCAAGGCACTGCGCGGCGCAATGCGCGCGGACCCGGACATCATCCTCGTCGGCGAAATGCGCGACCAGGAGACCATGGGCCTGGCGCTGACCTGCGCCTCGATGGGCATGTTGGTGTTCGCGACCTTGCACACCAACAACGCGCCGAAGACGGTGGACCGCATCATCGACACGTTCCCGTCAGAGCAACAGCCGCAGATCCGCACGATGCTGGCGCAGTCGCTGTCCGCCGTTGTGTCGCAGCTTCTATGCCGCACGGCGAACGGGAAAGGACGCGTGGCCTCACACGAGGTGCTACTCAAGCACGAGGCGCTGCCTGCGACAATCCGCGATGGCGCGATTGCAAATATCCGCAGCATCATCGAGCAGTCCAGCGGCATGGGCATGAAGACGATGGACAGCGATTTGATGAACTTGCTGAACGAAGGTCAAATCACGGCGAGCGAAGCCTACACGAAGGCAACCAACAAGCAGGACTTCGAATCGCGGTTGACGAAGGAAGATTTGGATTCCATTCGAGGATAATCCACATAGAAAAAAACAGAAACTCTACAAAGGAGAAAAAAGATGAAAAAACTGATTGGATTGATGTTGAGTGCATTGTCCGTGATGTTCGTATGCCAGGCAAGCGAAGCGTTCCGCAAGGCGTCTGTGATACCGGGAACGATGTGCTATATCAGCGGGTACAACGACCCGGCGGCGAAGAACTACACCATCACGCTGGCTGCCAAGGAAATCCAGGACAAACTGCAGAACTTCAGACCGGGTCCCGAGGCGGAAGGGGCGGGCGCCCCTGACAATCCGTTCCAGTTGGCGAACCTGTTCAAGGAGAAGTTGAACTGGGACGATGATTCCGTGGCGCAGACGACCGTGACGATTGCCTATCAAATGGAAGGTGCGAAACTCAAGTCGGCGGCGGTTTCTGCATGCCTGGAACTGAACAAGCCTGTGACGCTGGCAAACGTCAAAGAAGTGATTCAGGCAATCATTGCGGAACGCGAAAAGCAGGGCAAGACCTCCTGGAATGCGAAGTTGGAAGACATCAAAGTCGCCGGGGTTCCTGCGTTGCGCATTTCCGATCCCGAAGCGAATCCGGAGAATGTCATCAAGCTGTTTGATGTTGTCGTAGTGGAAGAGGGGAAAACTCTTCTGATTGGGTCGGAAAATGTTTTGGCGGGCGTTCTGGCGCGTCAAAAGAGCGGTCAATATGAGGCTCTTCCGGAGGAAATCACCAAAATCCAGAAAGAAAAACTGGGTCTCCAGATTGTCTTCGTGCAGTCCAGTGAACTGCGTGCGCTTGCGCAGAAGGGTGCGCAGGGTCAGTCCAACGGCAACCCGATGATTGCAGGCGCACTCAGCATGCTCTCCCAGCAGAACGCCATCGCCATCGAAGTCGCCGCCAAACCGGAACAGATGGACATCGCCATCCGCTTCGTTGCCCCCACTCCCGAAATCGCCATGGGCTTCAAGACCATGTTCCTCGACTCCGCCGTCATCAATATGATCAAGGGGATGGCTCCTGCCGCCGGAATTGCCGACCTGGATCTCATCAACAGCCTCCACTCCGAAGAAGAAGGCACGACGGCCTCCCTCGTCACCGCCATGACCGCAAAGGACTTCAACAACCTGCTCAACCGCTTACAGGAACAATTCAAGAAGCAGATTCCGCAGGGCGTCGAAGTGGACGAGGAGTAAATCCAACCCCACGGGACCGCACCAAGGCGCGGTCCTCCAAAAACGGGCCAACGGCAGTTTTGACCGCCGTTGGCCTTGGTTGCTGTTTCATTCCAAGGTTATGAAGCGAAGGAATTTTCATTCGCACACATATTTGTGCAAGCATGGTTCGGGTACGCCGTCCGATTACTGCCTGGCGGCACGGGAGCAAGGGGTTTGCACGGTTGGGATCACGGACCACACGCCGCATCGTGGAGACGCTTTCTGGTTGGATGTACGAATGAAGGAGGAGGAGTTTCCGCAATATGTTCGCGAGATTGCGGAGGCCAGGAACGCCTTTCCGGACATTGAGGTGCTGGGCGGGCTGGAGTGTGAATACGTTCCCGAAGAAGAATCCTGGTACCGCGAGGTTCTTCTCGGTCCCAGCGGCGTGCAATACCTCATCGGTGGCTTCCACCACTATCTCATGAACGGCGAATGGATGAACTCCTTCACCCAAGTCATCGACGCGGAAACCATCCGCGCCTACACCGACTTCACCATCCGCGGAATGGCTACCGGCCTCTTTCGATTCCTCGCTCATCCCGACCTCTTCGGAACCCGCCACCAAGGCTGGAATGCAGACGATACCGCCGCCGTTCGCGACATCTGCCAGGCCGCCGTGGACCTGCACATCCCCCTGGAAATCAACGCCAACGGTCTTCGGAAACGTCCCGTCCTGGACGGGGATATCTTGCGGTGTCAATATCCCCTGCCCCACTTCTGGGATATCGCCGCAGAATACCCCGTCGAAGTCCTTTGCAATTCCGACGCCCATTCCCCGAATGTCCTCTGGGGTACCAACGAAGACGCTCTCGCGTTCGCACAACACTATCACTTGAACGTCATCAACGAGACTTTCACCATCTGACAGCTAGGTCCCCTTATGAACTACCTGAGCCTCGAGCCTCTCGCCGGTGCCGCCGGCGACATGATTCTTGCGTCACTCTGCGACCTCGGTGCAGACATCAAAGTCATTGAAGCACAACTCCGCCAGGCGGGCCTCCCCGTCACTCTCGATTTCCAGCGGAAACTCTGCAAGCACGGAATTACCTGCGGATATCTTACCGTCACGGACGAGGAACACCCCCACTCCCACGCTCACGAGGCCTGCGAGGAACACGATATCACCTCCTTGCAGGAACTGGCACACAAACATTCCCACGAGCACGAGCATTCCCACGAGCACGAGCATTCCCACGAGCACGAGCATTCCCACGAGCATGAGCATTCCCACGAGCACGAGCATTCCCACGAGCACGAGCATTCCCACGAGCACGAGCATT
>JAFRLI010000089.1 GCA_017431255.1 Victivallales bacterium | reverse complement strand
AGTGGTTAGTGGTTAGTGGTTAGTGGTTAGTGGTTAGTGGTTAGTGGTTAGTGGTTAGTGGTTAGTGGTTAGTGGTTAGTGGTTAGTGGTTAGTGGTTAGTGGTTAGTGGTTAGTGGCTAGTGGCTAGTGGCTAGTGGCTAGTGGCTAGTGGTTAGTGGTTAGTGATGGTTGGTGGGGAGTGGGGAGTGGCTGGTGGCTAACTGAGGTCGCCAAAAAACATGAAAAAAAGGGCGGCGGAATGAGATTCCGCCGCCCAGGATGATGCGATTCACAAGGGTTTATGCCTTGGGAGCCTCGGCAGTTTCTTCAGCCTTGGGAGCCTCGGCAGTTTCTTCAGCCTTGGGGGCTTCGGCAGCCTCGGCAGCGGCTTTCTTGGTGGCGGCGACGACATCATCGGTCTCGACGAGTTCGAGGATGCACATCTCGGCGGCGTCTCCACGGCGCGGTCCAAGTTTCATGATGCGAGTATAGCCACCCTGACGCTCCTTGTAGGACGGGGCAACTTCCTGGAAGAGGCTTTTGACGGTGTCATGCTGCTTGAGATAGGCAATCGCAAGTTGACGGGCATGCAACGTGTCCTTCTTGCCGAGCGTAATCATCTTGTCGGCAAAACGGCGGATTTCCTTCGCCTTGACCAGAGTGGTGGTGATGCGACCATGCTGCAACAGGCTGTTGACAGCATTGGACAGCATGGACTTGCGGTGAGCAGTGGTGCGCCCAACCTTAAATGTGTGAACGTGGTGTCTCATTTATCTTAATCCTCTTTGTTCTTGGGCTTCGTGGAAAGTACCCGCTGCAATTCTTCCTTGACGTTGTCCGCCAGGTTCATCTCCAAAGAGAGACCGAGCTCGCTCAACTTCTCCTTGATTTCCGTCAACGACTTCTTTCCAAAGTTGCGGAACTTCAGCATCTGGCTCTCGGATTTCTCAACCAGTTCGCCAAGATACTGGATGTTTGCGGAACTCAGGCAGTTCACGGCACGAACGGACAACTGCAATTCGTTGACGTCCTTCGTCAGTTTCGCCAACAAGTCCTTCTCCTCCTCGTTCAGGATGGCGGCCGGTGGCAGTTGCTCGTTGTTGCTGCCGGCGTCGTCGGAGATGAAGACTGTGAAAAGGTCGCGCAGAATAGACGCAGCCTTGTTCACCGCTTCCATCGGGAGGATGCGGCGATCGGTCCAGATTTCCAGTTCCAGGCTGTCATAGTCGGTATGCTGGCCGACGCGGCAGGGGTGCACGTCATAGCGCACTTTTTCGATGGGGCTGAAAAGACTGTCCACGGGGATGGTGCCGATGGGATTGTCGGGCTTCTTGTTGTCATCCGCCTTGCGGTAGCCGCGTCCGCGGTCGATTTCCAGTTCCATGCGGAACTCGGTCGGCTTGTCCAGCGTGCAGATGAGCTGTTCCTTGTTCAGGACGGTCACCATGCCGTCTTCCCGAATATCGGCAGCGGTCACGGGACCCGCTTTGTCCGCACGCAATTCCAACTTGCGCGGCAACGTTCCCACGCAGTTGAACTTCAGTTTCTTGACGTTCAGAACGATTTCCATTACGTCTTCCATCACATCGGGAATCGACATAAACTCATGCGCGACGCCCTCAATCTTGATGTTCGTGACGGCAACGCCCTCCATCGAGGAGAGCAATACGCGCCGAAGAGCCGTCCCAATGGTGTGCCCATAGCCGTTCTCCCACGGCTCCGTCACAAAACTGACATGGCTATCAGTATGCGTCTCTTCCTCAATTTTGATTTCAACGGGGTGTTCAAACCCTTCAATGCTCAACATCTTTAACCTCCTTCCTTTACACTCAAAGGTTGCACTTCAAAATGCACGATTTCGAGAAAGCAGGGACCGGTTAGACTCTGCGGCGTTTCGGGGGGCGGCAACCATTGTGCGGGAGAGGAGTGACGTCTTTCAGAGCGGTGATTTCAAGTTTTTCCTGGGAAATGCCACGGACGGCGGATTCGCGCCCCGCTCCAGGTCCCTTGATACGGACTTCAACTTCACGAAGACCGTAGGTCATGATGGCCTTCTTCGCCGCGTCGGACGCAATCAACTGCGCCACATACGCCGTCGCCTTGCGGGAGCCTTTGTAGCCAAGTTTGCCGCCTGTCGACCACGACAGAACGTTCCCGTTCTGGTCGGTGATGACGACGCGAGTGTTGTTGAATGTGGATTCCACGTGGACGATCCCGGAAAGGACCTGGCGTCCTCCCTTGATCTTGCGCTGTTTCACTTCGGAGGCAGCGGCGGCTTCAGGAGCGGCGGCTGCAGCTTTCACATCGGTGTTCTCTTCTGCCATTGTGTTTTTATCTCCCTAAAAGGGTCTCTTGACTAGATGAAGGTTTCGCGTGGGCGGCTTATTTCTTGCCGGAGGGTTTGGCCTCGGCGGCGGCTGCCTTTGCTTCGGCGGCGGCGTTCGCCTGCTTACGCTCGGAGCGTTCGCGGATGGCGCCGACGGTCTTCTTCGCGCCCTTGCGGGTACGGGCATTGGTCTTGGTGCGTTGTCCGCGCACAGGCAGGTTGCGCTTGTGGCGAAGACCACGGTACGAACCAATGGCGGTGAGACGGCGGATGTTCTGCGCAACGGCACGGCGAAGGTCACCTTCCACCAGATAGCTCTCCTGGAGAGCCTTGAGGATGGCGTTCAGTTCGTCGGTCGTCAAGTCACTGGCTTTTTTGTTGGGGTCGATGTTGGCGTCCGCGCAAATTTTGTTGGCGGAGGTCAACCCGATTCCGTAGAGGTAGGTGAGGGAGATGTTGAGATGTTTGTTCTCAGGGAGGTCGATACCGAGGATTTTAGGCATGGTGTCTTGTTTTCCTGTTTCCTGTTCTACCGAAACTTCGGGTTGGTTGTCTTCCACGGGTGGATGTCGGGAAGAGGTGTGCGAAGTCCGATACTGGCCTATATGAGGATGGTGGAAATCCTGACGGATGATTCCGCAACAACGGGTTGCGGACACGTCGCTTTATCCCTGTCTCTGCTTGTGACGCTTGTTCTTGCAGATGACACGGACGACGCCTGCACGCTTGACAATGCGGCAGTTGTTGCACATTCTTTTTACGGATGCTCTGACTTTCATGGTGGTCTCTCTTCCCTTGCGGGACTTTGGATTGGATTGGGTTGGAAAACCGTTTCGCAAAGGGACGTCACGGCCGTCCCCGAAGCCGCGTCGGGCACAGGCGTTCCCGACAAAAAATCAAGAATTTCAATATAATGCCAATTTGCGAAAAATCAATCCGAATCGTCAAAATTCGACGAACGGGACGTTATTTTTGGCGATAGCAGATTCTGCCCTTGGTGAGGTCATAGGCGGAGATTTCGACGGTGACCTGGTCCCCCGGGAGGATGCGAATGAAGTGCATGCGCATTTTTCCAGAGATGTGGGCATGGATGTCGTGTCCGTTTTCGAGTGTCACGATGAACTCGGTGTTGGGCAGAAGCTCCTTGACGACGCCTTTGAGGGTTATACAGTCCTTGGATTGTTTAGGCATGTGAGAATTTCCGGCTTGTTATGAGTGATGAGAACCTGGTGTTCAAATTGGCAGGAAAGGGATTGGTCGGCGGTCCGCACGGTCCAGCCGTCCTTGCGGTCCACCACGACGCGCCATGTGCCCGTGTTGACCATGGGTTCGATGCAGATGCACATGCCTGGCCGCAGGACGGTCTCCTGACCAGGCGTGTAGTAGTGGCGCACCTCGGGTGCCTCGTGCATATGGCGGCCAATGCCGTGCCCCACGAAGTCCCGGACTATGCTGAAACCGTTGGCCTCGACAAGGGACTGCACCGCGCGCCCGATGTCGTTCGTGGTCTTCCCCGGATACGCCTGCGCGATGCCCGCCCACAGCGCGTCCTCGGTGACCTGCATCAATTTCTGACGAGTCGGCGACGGCGGCATTCCCGCGCAGATGGTGCGGCAGGTGTCCCCGCAGTAGCCGTTGAGGTTCAAGGTCAAATCCAGGCTGACGAGGTCCCCCGGCTGAATGATGTGGTCCCGTCGGGCCACCGCGTGGCAGACCTCCTCGTTCACCGAGATGCACATGTAGCACGGAAATCCCTCGTACCCCAAATCGGCACTCTTCGCTCCGGAGGCACGGATGTATTCCGCCGCCAGCATATCCACGTCAAACGTCGTCATTCCCGGGACCACCGCCTGGCACAGACGCTCCAGCACCTCAGCGGTCACCTTCGCGGCGGCGCGGATGCCCTCCACGTCGCGTCCACTGTAGATTTGCGGCTTGCGGTCCCTCGACATTGCCCACTCCCTATCGCCCGATGACCTTCATGAGGCGGGCATAGTTCTCCTCGATGGTGGTATTGGTGCTGACCGTACGGACCAGCTGCCCCTTCTTGTCGTAGAAGTCCACCAGCGGGGCGGTCTCGGATTCGTAGACTGCCAGGCGCTTCTTCGCTGTCTCTTCGGAGCCGTCGGAACGCTGGATGAGCGGTTGCCCGCATTTGTCGCAGATGCCTTCCACCTTGGGCGGGAGCGTCAGCACATTGAACGTCGCTCCGCACGCCTTGTTGGAGCAGACGCGACGGGAGGTCAGGCGTCCCATGAGCATTTCGCGGTCGGCCTCGATGAGAACCACCGCAGCCATGCGGTCGCCACCGTCCGCCAGGATTTTCTCAAGCATTCCCGCCTGGGGAACCGTGCGCGGAAAACCGTCCAGCAGGCAACCATGGGCCTTGATGTCCTCCTTCTGGAGGCGATTGGCAACCATCTTCGCGACAATCTCGTCCGAAACCAGACCGCCAGCCGCGATGATGCCCTTCACCTGGGCGCCCAATTCCGTGCCGGCCGCCATTTCGTCACGAAGCAACTGCCCCGTAGAAATGTGAACCACGCCTGTCTTTTCGCAGAAAACATCGCCCAACGTGCCTTTGCCGGCTCCGGGAGGTCCTAGAAAAACGTATACATCTGCCATGGCTGTTCCCTTTCTACTTGTTATCCTGTTCCTTGGTGTCCTTGGCTGCGTCGTCCGACGCCGTCTCGTAAACCTCTTCGCCCTGCGTGATGATGACTTTCCCTTCAGCTACTTCACGCAATGCGATGTCCAGAAAGGAAACCTCCTTGGGGTCCTTGTCTGGAGGCAATGCCACCAGTTTACGCGCACCTTTCGCAAGTTGCGACGCACGTTTGGAAACGCCGTTGATGAAAAGGCGTACATCATCCACCTTGGCCCGGGCTTGTTCCAGCAGTTTCTCGTCCACGTTTGACTCCTTGCTTTCAACAATTCCAAAAAAACTTCCAGAAATAAATAATATATTGCATTTTGAACATTTTGCAACCCCAACTTTCCACTTTCCCCCAGTTTTTCCAGATTTTCCCTCCGGGAGCGGAAACGGGGGAAGCGGGCGGCTGGTTCTCCTCCTGAAAACGGGAGCGGGGGGGGCGGGGGGCTGCCCCCGTCCTTTGGTTGAATGCCCCCTCTCCTGAAGGCGGGAGCGGGGGGAGCCGGGGGCTGGCCCCCGTCCTTTGTTTCAGCCCCCTCGCAAAGGCGGGAGCGGGGGGAGCGGGGGGCTGGCCCCCCGTCCTTTGTTTTCAGCCCCTCGCGAAGGCGAGAGCGGGGGGCTGGCCCCCGTCCTTTGTTTTCCGTATGATTGCCGCCACCCGTTCCTCGTCACTTCCCATGTACCGTTTTTTTCTTCCATCGGGGGTTGAGAAACGCGAGGAAAGCATTATGTTAATTAGAATGGGAGGTTTTGTTTAGGAGATTTTGTATGCGAAAAGCAGTCTTCATGTTGGTTGCAGCACTGTGCCTGTGCGGATTTTGCCAAACCCCAACTTCGGACGGTATGCCGAACGAAGCGTGGTTCGATCATGTGCAGAAGCCAACCGCACGCAACCAGGCAGAATTGCAGGCACTGACTGCCTCCCTTTTCCACGCATTGAAGACAAAGAAAAAGGCTGCCGACATTGCGGCGCTCGTCGCAGAAGAGCAAACCCCCCGCGCCGTCTTCCTCACCATCGGAGACGACACCTGGCCAGCACGAACCTACTTCGGAACCGGATACTCCTTCCGCGCCGCCCTCCAAACCGCCGTGGACATCTTCCAGGCGAACGAACCCGTCTTTGCCAAAGAAACCCAAAAACTCGCGCAGTCCAATGTCGATGACGCCAAGAAGGAAGGCCGTCGCGTCCCCGAATGGGAATCCCGTCTCGCCGCGCCGGGGAAATGGGACTGGCTCCGCCTCGATGTCGTGCAGTACTCCCGTCCCTTCTCTAACTACACCGTCCAACGCTCCCGCATCGCGCTGACCAGCATCGTCGGTATCGCATTCGGTCCCGACGTCGGATTCGCCTTCACCGCCGACCAACTCACAGGACGCTGCCTCATTGACGACGCGCACCGGCTCGCGCGCGAGCGAGTCGCCAACGTGATTTCCGAGGTCTACAACTGGGATGCCATGACAACCTGGCTGCGAATCGCCAGCGAAGGCCAGGGTTCGCGCGTATGCCTCTTCGAATCGGATTCCTTCTGGACCGACGGCAAAGAGACCTGCCGCCTCTATCGAGGCCACAGGCTTCCCGACGCTCTCCCCACGAAAGAGCAATGCCTGGAACGTGCGGAAGCGTGCGGCAAGCGCCTGGTTGCCTGGCTGGATCCCAGCACAGGACGCCTTCGTGCGCGCTTGCCCGTCTGGGTTCACAGTGCCGCAAAGGAACGGGAAACCTTCGACACCCAGGCAGAGCTCTCCATCGCATTCTCACGCCTCGCCGCCGCTGGACGCAGCGGTTTCAAGGAACCAGCGCAACTGGCCCTCAAACCGCTCCTCCGCGCCGTCAAACCCTACGGGGAACATAAAACGCGCCAGGCCATTCTCGAAAACGAGCGCCTGGCAGACCCGACCTCCTCCATCCTTCCGCGTAAAATCGCACTGCTGCGCACAAACGCGCTGGTGCTCGTCGCACTCCTGGAACTGGACGGCGGCCCCGGCTCCCACCTCCCCGTCGCACGTGCCCTCGGCGACCACATCCTCTCCCAGCGCGGTGCTGGCGACGACTTCTATGAAGCCGTCCTCGCAGACACGGGCGCCGTCCTCAACGAAGACACCCGTTCCCGCCAGGAACAACTCGAAGATTCCGCCTTGGCCGCCTACGCGCTCCTGCGCCTCGGAAAACTCCAGGACCCAAACAATCCCTACACCAAGGCCGGCGAAGCCGCTTGCCACGCCCTCTATGAAAACAACTACCAGGGACGCCCGCTCCAGTCCATGGTCATCGGCCCCTGGACCGCCGCCGCTCTCGCAACCACCTCGCTGGATAGCCTGGACTTCGTGAAGGACATGATTGTCGCAGCTCATTCCGTCAAACAGGACATTGACCGCGAACCGAACTATCCCGACTACTATGGTGCCCCGAAGGGACGTCCTGGATGCACGCTGGCTGCGCAGCGCAGCCTCACGCTGGCGCGCCTGGCCTCCCTCCTGGAAGCCCGTGGCAAACCAGCCTGGGCCTCCGAGCAAATCCAACTCGCCCTGCCCCTGCTCTTCTTCCAGAGCCAGGCCTTCCTCGACCGCCCCGCAACCTCCATCACCCCCTCCCCGAACGCCTACCTCTCCCTTTTCCGAGACAATCTCGAAACCTACTCGTTTGACGCAGATGGCCAGATTTCACAAATCCTCTCCCATCTCGAACTCGCCCCGCGACTCACCGAACTGCCATCCATCGCTTCCCGCAAACTCCTCACCGCCGTCCAAGACGCGCGTGCCACAACAGACCACCATCCCGCCGCCCTCGCCGTCGAACTCATCTTCTCTCCGGACAACGACCAGTCCGCAGACGCACGTTCCCTCCTCGGCGGCACCTCCCACACGCAGGAGACTGCCACCCAGTTCCAAGGCAAAGGAGCCATCAAAAAGTCCCGCCGCACACCGGGCGTCCGCTCAGGTGTCCGCCCCACAAAATGACCACTTCCTCACAAAAATCCCTGCCTTACAACCATTTTTCCCTAGAACCCTGCTATATTAGTTGAGTTTTTCCAACCACCCACATCAAGGAGAGCACTCATGTATTTCACTGGTTTTGCAGATGAAGCCGCACCCGACATCGATGGTCAGATTCGCGCCATCCAAGAACTCGGCTGGAACCAAATCGAATCCCGTTCCATTGACGGCAAAAACCTCCACGATATCCCGGAAGACAAGTTCAACGAGGTCGCGGACAAACTCGACGCAGCGGGCATCCACGTCAACTGCTTCGGTTCTGCCATCGGCAACTGGGGACATCCCATTACCGACCCGTTTGAAATCACCCTGGAGGAAGTCAAGCGCGCCATCCCCCGCATGCACCGCCTGGATTCCCACCTCATCCGCATCATGAGCTACAAGCCCATCCTGGAGAACGGTCCCCAGGACCAGATGAAAGAAGAACGCTTCCGCCGCCTCTCCATCATCACCAAGATGTTCCTGGACGAAGGCATCCAGCCCGTCCACGAAAATTGCACCAACTACGGCGGACTCGGCTGGCCCTTCACCATCGAACTCGTCGAAAACGTCCCAGGGCTCAAACTCGTCTTCGATACCGGAAATCCCGTCTTCGACGATGACTGGACCAAGCCCAAACCCTACCCCAAGGAAGACTCCTGGGAGTTCTACGAGAACGTCAAGGAGCACGTTGTCTACGTCCACATCAAAGATGGACATTTTGACAAGGAACTCTCCAAGATGAAGTTCACCTACCCCGGCGAGGGCGACGGCTACGTCGAGAAAATCGTCCGCGACCTCATTGTGAACCGTGGCTACGACGGCGGGTTCTCCATGGAACCCCACATGGGAATGATTTACCACGAACAGGACGCCCGCCAGGCATCCCCCGAAGAGAAGTTCCAAATCTTCGTGGAATACGGTCGCCGTTTCGAGGCCATCATCCGCAAAATCAAGGGCGAATAGCGCACATGGAAACGCTGTCTGAAAGACTGGCCGCTGTCCGCGAACGGATATCGTGCGCCTTGCGAAAAGCAGGGCGCGCGGAGGATTCCGCGCGTCTGGTCGCCGTCTCGAAAACCTTCCCGGCGGAGGCGGTCGCCTCTGCGCGCGAAGCGGGCCAGTTCCTGTTCGGGGAGAATCGCGTCCAGGAACTGGCGACCAAAGTGCCAGTATTGCCCCAGGACATCGAGTGGCACCTCATCGGACACCTGCAAGCAAACAAAGTCCGCGCCGCCGTCAACCTCGCCACTTGGATTCATTCGGTGGACACGGCAGACCTCCTCCGCCGCATCGTTCGCATCGCAGAAGAGGAAAACCGCACGCCGCGCCTGTTGCTGGAGGTCAATGTCTCAGGGGAAGCGAGCAAGTTCGGAATGCGTGCGGACGAGGTCGAAGCAACCGTTTCCGCCTGCCCGACGCCATTGCTCTGCGGCCTGATGACCGTCGCCCCCGCCGAGGCGACCGTGGCAGAACTCCACCAGGTCTTCGCTTCCTTGCGCAAGCTGCGCGACAGCGTCGCCGCCGCCACAGGCCACCCGCTCCCAGAACTCTCCATGGGAATGTCCGGCGACTTTGAAATCGCGCTCGCCGAGGGCGCGACCATCGTCCGCATCGGCAGTGCCATCTTCGGACATCGCGACTACCCCGCAGGAGCACCTGGATGAACGATTCCCCCGAACAACACTGGCTCCAGCGCACAGACCACCGCACCAACGACGCCTTCGGTGACTGGACCCCCATCCCATTCCCCTCCGCGCGAGAAAACTCCCGCGAGGAAACACTCGCCGATTGGCTCGGCCCCGAACGCGCCCCCGAAGTCTTCGCGCAACTCCGCCATGAAACTCACACCGCCAAGGAACTCATGGAAACCATCGTCGGACAGTTCCCCTGCGCGGAAATCCTCGTCCTGCAGAAATTGGAGAAGGACTGGCCCCGTCTCGTCACCCCCATGCTGGCACGGGAATGCCATCCCTTCAAGGTGCAAAACGGCGTGTTGTACGTGGAGGTCTTCCATTCCACGTGGATGTTCGTCTTCCGTAACCAGCATGCGGACAAAATCCAGCAAATCGTCTCCCAAGAATCCAACGGAAAGGTCACGCGCGTCGTGTTCCAGCCCGCAGGCTCTCACAAAAGGCCACTGTAGCCTCTTAAACTAAAAGTGCAAGCAGCAATGCCAATCCATTCGCTCATCACCAAATGTCTGGCGACCACCGCCCTTTGCGCCGCCATCTTCCTCAATGCCGCCGAAACCATCGAGAGCATGCTCACGCCTCCCCCAGAGCCGCTCACACCGACACGCCAGGAACATCTGAGCGCACGGCACACCATCGAAATGCTCACACGCGCCCATTTCAACGCAACAACCTGGAAGCCCGCACTCTCCAGCCAGTGGTTCGCCGAGTATTTCGACAATCTCGACCCGCAGAGAATCTATTTCCTGCAATCCGACATCGAGCAATTCCGAGGCTTCGAAACCACCCTCTGGGACCCTCCCCACAGCAGAGCCAATGTCTCGTTCGCCTTCCAAGTCTGGGACCTTTACCTCAAACGACTCCACGATTTCGCACTCTTCTGCATCGCTGAACTGGATAAACCACAGGACTTCTCCATCCCCGAAACCATCCTCATCGACCGCAAAAAAGAACCTCGCCCCGAAACGCAAGCAGAACAACAAGGCCTCTGGCGAAAACTCGTCAAAAACCTCATCCTTTCCGAAATCATGGCCGAGGAACGACGCCAAGCACGAGAACAACGCGGCGAACTCACCAAGGCCGACAAACGAAAACCCAAGCGCACAGAAGAGGAAACACTCCAGGAACGCAAAAAACACTATGCCCGCATATACCACAGCCGCGTCGAGTACTCCCGTATGGAAATCCTCGAAATCTTCCTCAATTCCCTCTGCAACCTCTTCGACCCACACACCTCTTTCATGCCCCCCATGGTCAAGGAGGATTTCGATATCCACATGAGCCTCTCCCTACAGGGAATCGGCGCCACTCTCTCCGCTAGGGACGGCTACATCACCATCGTCGACCTCATTCACGGCGGCCCCGCCGACCGCGATGGACGCCTCAAAAAAGGTGACCGCATCACCGCAGTCGCACAGGAGGGCAAGGATCCCGTCGATGTCATCGACATGCCCCTCAACCGCGCCGTCTCCTTGATCCGCGGCAAAAAAGACACGAAAGTCACTCTCACCATCCTCCCCGAAGGCAGTTCCGATACGATGGAAATCACCCTCGTCCGCGATGAAATCAAACTCGAAAACGATGAGGCCAAGGCCGATATCCAAAAAATCGACATCCCCTCCGCCAAAAAACCGGAAGAAACCAAACAGGCCAACGTTCTCATCATGCGCCTCCCTTCCTTCTATTCCGACTTCGCCGCCATTCAGCGCGGAGACAAAAACTACAAATCCACCACGCGCGACATGAGAGCCCTTCTCGAAAAAGCACAGGCCAACGGCAAAAAACTCGACGGCGTCATCCTCGACCTCCGTGGCAACGGCGGCGGCTCCCTCGAGGAAGCAATCCGCCTCACAGGCCTCTTCTTCACGGAAGGCCCAGTCGTCCAGGTCGTCTCCAGTTCCCGCATTGAGCGCCGCATTGACCCCGACAAGGATGTCGTCTACAAAGGACCCATCCTCGTACTGGTAGACCGTTTCAGCGCCTCCGCCACCGAAATCCTCGCGGCCGCCCTCCAGGACTACTGCCGCGCCATCATCGTCGGAACCCGCACGCACGGCAAAGGAACCGTCCAAAACATCATTGACCTTTCCCGATTCTCCTCCAACCGCTCCCTTAAGAATAACACCGACTTGGGCTCCCTCAAACTTACCATCGCCAAGTTCTACCGCATCAACGGCGGCGCCACGCAACGCAAAGGCGTCACCCCCAATATCGCCATCCCCGCTTTGACAGACGGCATCGATGACCTGGGAGAGGAATCCATCCCACACGCCCTCGAATGGGATGAAATCAAACCCATGCCATTCCAATATTTCTTGGAAGTCCCTACACTCCTCCCAAAACTCCAGGAACGTTCCCAGAAGCGAATGGCCGAGTCCCCCGAGTTCCAAAACCTCGCAAAAATCATCCAGTTCTACCACGACATCCGCAGCCTCAAGGAAATCCCTCTCGAAATCAATGCCCGGCGCAAATACAACGAACAACTCGAACAAGCCGACAAGATTTTCCGCGACTATCGACGCTCCCTGAAGGATAAAAATGCAGATGACGACGAGGACGTCCCAGATGGCCAAAAACTGCCTCCCGTCAAAGACCTCACCCTAGAGGAAACCCTCCACATCCTCGCCGATTACATCGAACTCGCACAACCTTGACCCGTTTGCATGCCGTAGCTGCAGCACGCAAAAAAGTAGACCATGCGTAAAAAAGCACTCACAGACGACGAAAAATACGAGCGCAAGATTCAAGAGCGTGCCGAGAAGCAACTCGCAAAATGCGGACCTCTCGGCACTCCCCTGGGTTCCTTTTCTCCCGAGGAACTCACATGGCTCGCCACCGTCGCCCCCCGTGGCATCCTGCTCACTGGCGCCCGCGTCGTCAATTGTGAAAGGCACACCGACAAGTTCCAGAACGTCGCCATCCAGTTCGGGAAGTTCACCTACCACCCCCAACGCGACGCCGTCCGCATCGACTGCACGGGAAAAGTCATCGCCCCTGGTTTTATCGACATGCATGTCCACCTCCGGGACCCAGGACAGACCTGGAAGGAAACCCTCGAAACCGGCACTGCTGCCGCGGCACATGGAGGCTTCACCACCATCCTCGCAATGCCCAACACCGACCCGCCTATGGACACCCCCGAACGCCTCACCGCATTCCTCCAACGCGCACAAGGCGCCCCCGTCCACGTCCTCCAGTCCGCTTGCATCACAAAAGGACGCGCGGGACGCGAACTCGCCGACCTTCCCGCCCTCGCCGCCGCCGGCGCACCGGCTTTCACCGACGACGGTTCCACCACACAGGACGCCAATCTCATGCGCGAGGCAATGAAAATCGCCGCTTCCCTCAAAAAGCCCATCATCGACCACTGCGAACTCACCGCACTCAGCAAGCCTGGCGTGATCCACGACGGCGAAGTCGCCAAGGAACTCGGTCTTCCTGGACAACCCTACGAGGCGGAGGTCTTCATCGTCCTGCGAGACATCCTGCTTGCCCAGGAAACGGGCTGCCACGTCCATCTCCAGCACCTCAGTTCCGCGCGTTCCATGTTGGCTCTCTTCCAGGCGGTCCATCACTTCCTTCCCGTGACAGGTGAACTCACCCCACACCACATGCTTCTCACGGACGAGGCCTGCCGTACCTGGGGCACGAATGCCAAAATGGCACCGCCCCTCCGTACTGAACGCGACCGCAAAACCCTCCTGGCTTTCCTAGGATACCCCATGCTCCCTGTCATTGCCACCGACCATGCCCCACACACCGCCGAGGAAAAGGCAAAAGGATGGGCTGACGCTCCCTTCGGCATCGTTGGAATCGAGGCCGCAGTCCCCCTCGTGCTCACCGAACTCTATCATAAACGCCACTATTCTCTCCCCAGAATCATCGGCACTTTTACCTCAGGTCCTGCTTCCGTGCTCAATCTCCGCAACCTTATGGATACCGGAAGCCCCGCCGATCTCACCCTCCTCGACCTCAACCAGGAAACCGTCATCCATACCGATCGTTTCCTCTCCAAAGGACGAAACTGCCCCTATGACGGCACCCCCTGCAAAGGCACCCCCATCGCCACCTTCTTCGGCGGCCAATATCGCCCCATCACTCCATAATCCCCCAGAGCAGCCCCTACGAGTTCCCTAGGAGTACCGCCCCTACGAGTCCCCTAGGAGTACCGCCCCTACGAGTCCCCTAGGAGTACAGCCCCTAAGTGTACTAGCCCTGTCGTTTTTGCAGGCCACGCTCCCCACTCCCACTAGCCCCCCCCCAATGGGCCCTCCTAAGAGTACCCTACGAGTACTGCCCCTACGAGTCCCTTACGAGTACTGCCCCTACGAGTCCCCTACGAGTACTGCCCCTACGAGTTCCCTAGGAGTAGAGCCCCTAAGTGTTCTAGCCCTGTCGTTTTTGCAGGCCACGCTCCCCACTCCCACTAGCCACCACCCAATGGGTCCTCTTAAGAGTCCCTTACGAGTACTGCCCCTACGAGTCCCCTACGAGTACTGCCCCTACGAGTTCCCTAGGAGTAGAGCCCCTAAGTGTTCTAGCCCTGTCGTTTT
>JAFRLI010000088.1 GCA_017431255.1 Victivallales bacterium | reverse complement strand
GAAGTAAGGGATCTTCTTTGTGGGAACGCCCTTGATATCGCCGTTCAGGATCGCATCGATGATGCCTCTTGTATCCTTGATGGAGATACGCTTGCCTGCCATCCACCCCGCGCGCGAGAACAACGATCCACAAGGCTAGGTGCGGATGAGGGGTGGACACCATCCACCCTGCGCGCGAGAACGACGATCGTGTAGAAATGGCTTTCAATTTCGGTCAATTCAATCCACCCCGCGCGCGAGAACGGTGACCTGTGAGAGACGAGGTACGGGAACGGCTGTAACCATCCACCCCACGCGCGAGACCGACGATCGGAAACCGTTCGTTTTGTGCGGATGACGGATGGATCCACCCCGCGCGCGAGAACGGTGACCGTTATTATTCAGAACCCTAGTTCATGGTAATGATTTTGAAACACTTTCTTCCACAAAATACACAAAATACGCAAAAATATTGGATACTCCTGTCTCTTCAAAAGGTTCTAAAGAACCGTTGCTTCCTACCTGTCCCCCTGCGGGCAAGATCAGACCTTTCCCGCAGGGGGACAACATAGGAAGCCAGCGCGACTTCAGCGCGTTTTGAAGAGACAGGAATGATGACAGTTCTTTTTGTGTATTTTGTGTATTTTGTGGATAAAAACAAGAGACCTGAATCACGCGGCTACCCTACTGAACAGTAACGGGGTATTTTATACTTAAGTCGCCTTGTGTAATTGTCCCTAGAGCCCCTAGAGCCATGTTCTTTCCATCAACCCAACAGGTAGGTTCGGATGGAGCGTGCGAGCGCGTGGCCGAGGTGTCGGGCGTTATCGGCGAGAACAGTCACCTCGCGGGAGTTCGCGAAGGGGATTTCGATGGACTGCGAGGATGGTTCCCAAGGAAGGGTAGCTCCCCAAAAGACGATCGGGCTGCCCTGCTCGTAATTGTGGGCGGTGTTCCAACCTTGCCCGAATGGGATGTTGTCGCGCGGGTCAAATGGGAAATCCGAGGGAGCGTATTTGGCGAGAATGGAGGAGAAGCGATCGATTCCCGCCTGAACCCGTTTGTTGCCCTGGCCGACAAAATAGACGTACTCGTTGGGGACGTTACGGGCCCAGGGGCAGTGCATGTCAAACACCAGTTCGGGCTTTTCCCGATAGACGAGTTCAATGATGGCCTTCACTTCAGGATAGATGGGCGTGGGACCGTAGTCGCGGGCGTGGTCGTGAGGCATGCGGTTCTTGCCTTGGTCGCCATCCTCAACGCCGTCCTTGTCCACAAATGGAACTGCCCAGAACGTGAAGTCGGAATACTCCTCCGGATGCGTGGCGACCTCGGTCAGAATCCCTTCCAGCGAATAGGTCGCCATGGATTCCTCACAGTGATGTCGGCTGCTCAAGAACACCTTCCGGGGACCATTTCCGAGGCGCAGCAACTCAACCGTGCGCCCTTTGCGGCTTTTGCACAGTTCGAGACGTTCGATGGATTTTCCCGCTTCACTCTCCAGGAACTTGTCCAGTTCGCTCTGCATGTAGGGGATGCACTCGCAGAACCAGACCTCCCCTGCTCGCTCCGCCTCGAAGGTGAAAGATTCCTCATTCAAGTCAAAGGACTTGCAGAGCCAGTCCCAGTTCTTTCCCCGGTCCAGGCTGACCGCTGCCCCGCGGCTGGTCAGGCACCGGCCATCGTCGAACCGAAACGTATACGTCCCCGGGGCGGGAAAGACGGCGCGGAACTTGAAGTAGATCCAAGGGCCTTTTGTGTCGCGAAGGTCGCGGTTCAGAAGAATCTGATTTCCCTGGATGGATTTGACGATGATGTTCCCACCTGGAATGCAGGCGTCGACTTGAAGGGTGTCTTGCATGAGAAACCTCTTGAGTTGTGGTTACAAAAAATGCAGCTTCAGCGCTTCGGCATCTGGAAAATGAACCAGGTGGAGATGGCGCAAACGACGAGGATGGCGAGGAAGAACTGGCGGTAGTGGGTCAGCGGGGTGATGTCAGGGAGTTTCCAGAGGAATTTGAAGAGGAGGGAGTTCAGAAGGATTCCGAGGAAGCCCGCGATGACGCCGTGGGTGATCAGGACGCCGAAGGCGCCCGCCGTCTGCAATTGCCTCGACAGCAGAACCGTGACGTAATGCGAAAAACCCGTTCCGATAAATACGACGTTGATGCCGCACAGGATGAACGGAAACACAAGAAGGAACTTCGGGGCGTCCACAGGAACAATCGTCCAGAAGGCGATGATTGTCACCGCCAGGAGCTGGCTTGTCAACAGAAGGGCACGTGGACCGAAGCGACTTCCGAGAGGTTTGTAGGCGAGTGAGGAGCCGATGGAGGCAAGCGCCTGGGTAATCGTCAGGATGACTACTACGTCACCGGTGGCACCACAGCCGTTCTTTGCCGCCAGGATGCTCGCAGACGGCAACGTGATGAGCAGCACGTTTGCGAAAATCCCTGCTAGGCAGAGTTTCAGGAAGCCTGGATTACGGAATAGCGTGGGAAGCTGGCTATACAACGGCTGTCGAAAATCCGCCTGCAACGCTTGTGGCTCCTTGATGAAGAGGTAGCACGTGTTTCCCAAAAAGCACGATACACCCGCCAAGGCGAACAGCCAAATCAGCGTGGAGGCGTTCGTGTCATATTTTTTCAGCAACCACATCACGCCTAAAGAGACCAAAAGCCCACAGGTATTCCGGCAAAACGACAATTTTCCCAAATATCCGCTGATCGTCTTCTCGTTCGTGAGGAACTTCTGAAGCGGAAACATCGTCGCGCTGGCGGCACTCACCGCAAAGTAGAACATCGCCAGTGCCAACGGCTGCAACCATATCCCAATGGACGGATACAAGATGGCGGGGATTACCAGGAAAAATGCAAGATTCGCCACCATACGCAACCAAAACGCCCCCTTGCACACCCCTATCCGCGCACACACCACATACCCCAGCGGCAGCGCCAGATACCCGAAATAACCCATCGCGCCATAGCAAGCAGTCACATACTCCGGTACTCCCAGAAACGACGCGCAGAGAATCCATATCGCCAAGCTGACGAAATTCTGGCTCATTCCCTGAAATGTCCCGTTCCGAATCAACTGTTTGCGGGCATTCGCGCTATCCGATTCCGCCCATTGCTGCATAGTGACGATTCCTTATGAGTCTATTGGGGGATGACGAAGCGCACGTTCCGAATCACCATTCCCGCCTGCGGCTGATCGTACTGGATGTTCAGCCCGTTGATGGGGAAGACGTTGCCGTCCTTGGGAAGGAAATACTTCATGGGGATTCGGACGGTCTGGAAGGTATCGGGGAAATTGTCGGCGCCGCCAGGCAGATGGGAATGGAGCCGGCGTTTGAGGGAAGTCGGCTGATTCTTCTGTTCCGGCGATCGAGGGCCCGTGATGGCGATGCGGACGTTCTCGGGCGGCTTGTGGTTGCCGTGAATGTCGTTTCCTCCATTGACCTCGAAGATAAGTTCGCCGCGCTTCCACTCGTCCACCGTCAAGTTAAGGATTTTCTTTTTGTCCGCTACGCGCACATTGAATCCGCTGTAACTTCTGGATTCGGGAGTCAAGAAGCACTCGACGGCATTTCCGTTCTGTTCCGTGCGAGAGCCTCCCCAGGGGACGCCCTTCACCTCCTCAAAAGGGAACACTGTCTTCGGAACGTAATTTTCGACCGTGATTCCGACGACGACGGGGATGTTGTTATTGCAGGGGGAGACGAGGTCCACGGAGCGGATTTCATCGTCCGGCGTGGGATTGACCCACTCCATGCAGTAGAAACAACGTCCTTGAAGATTGACAAACGCCTGAATCTTCTTGAGTTGGATGGCATTGGTTCCCCACCAGTTTCCGATATCGCGCCCGATGAGTGCCGGCACGTCCAGGACCTTGCCGGAGGCGTAGTGCATGCGGTAAGTCAAGCCAGGCGTGCCTTTTCCCGTGGGCCAACCGAGCGCGTGGAAGAAATACATCGCACGGATTTTCCCGCCGACCGGGATGTCTGGGACGATTTCCGGCAACTTCGCCACCTGCTTTTCGGACGCCAGAACGATGCAGGTGCGGTTGTTGTTCATATCGAATCGAATCAAGTCGCAAGGGACGCCGAGGAGGTTGGTAACGCCCCAGGGGACGCCGTCCAGGGAGGCTTCGCGTCCCTGGTCGGTCCAGCCGCCGACGCCGTCGTCGGGCTTGGAATCAATGAATCCCCGGTTGCAGTAGTCGCGCAGGTCGATGGTGCGAGTTTGCGCCAAATCCGGCTGATAGGCAAAAGCCGCCTTGCGACGTGCTTCCCGCGCCGCCGCAATGCTACCAAGCACGCTCTGGTACTCCTTGCGCAACTGCTCTGCCGTGGTCTTCTGGAAAGCACCGAATTGCACAGCCAGCAAAGCTTCGTTCCCGTATCCCAGGATGGTGTAGCCTCCCGCCGGAACCAAAACGAGCGCGCCCTTCTTCGCCGCTGGCAGTTCCCGCTGGTCGAGCAGGGAGAAGATGCGTTCCCCACTTGTCTCGTCATCCGAAAAATCCACCAGTTTGGGATAGTCATCGTGGTTGAGGAGGAACTGTAGGGTGCACCCATTGCGACGCGCCGTGAACAATTCCAGGTTAGCGACGAGGTCGCCTTCCTCAGCACGTGCAATCCGTGCCTTGGGACGGATTCCATGCCCTTGCAGGATTCCCCCCAGAACCGCTGCCACGCAGTAGTCCTGCATTTCGGCGCACACAAGATAGACCGCGCCGCGTCCCACGTCCTTGCGCAGAACGGCGGGCTTCCCGCCCAGCGTCGCTAGGGTCTTCCAGGAAGGAGTCGGTTCGACGGGTTCGGTCAGGCGTCCGCGCACGGTTCCGGGCAGGAATTCGGGCAAGGGGAAGGAGCAGGCGAGATTGCCAGTCGGCGCGAACTCTTCCTGGGAGGAACGGATGTCGAGCACGCCTTTCCAGTCCATCGGATTGCCGTATTCGTCTTCCTGGAGATAGCCGCGTGCCAAGACCAGGATGCCGCCGTCGGAAATCCATTTAGTGAGGAAGGCCGGCGTTTCGGGATAGACATTGCGAATGCCACATGCGACGATTGCCTTATAGTGGGACTGGCGTCCTTCGCGCAATTGCTCCTCAAAGATGACGTCCTGGCGGTAGTGGGAGAACTCGAGCGCGCCTGCGTAGGTGGCGACATCCGCGCGGGCAAGGTTTCCGCTGGTCCAGCCATATCGTTCGTTCGGATAGGAGTAGAGGAGCGCGACCTCCGCCTTGTGCTCGCCACGCTCGCGGGACATGAAGTAGTCGCGGAATCGATGGATTTCCTTGCGAGCCTCCATAATGCCCCAGATTTCCGTGTTGGAGTAGGGGTTCATGAAGTGGTATGGATGTCGCTGGGAGGCATTGCGTGCGCCAGCCTCGTTGAAGGGCCGCCAGTCCCAGGCGCGTTTGGTCCACTCGAAGACATAGGAAGCACTGCAGCCACGGAGCAAATCCATCCACAGTTTGCGCCGGATTTCCGGGGCGGTTCGTCCCATGTAGAGTTCACCATTCAAAATGGGCTTGCCCTCGCCGAGGTTGCGGAAGAAATGTCGTTGATGGATGCCCGAATTGAACAGAGGCGCATTGGCCGGTGCAGAGATGGTGTGTTCGGGTGCAGTATCAATGGTCGTGCTGACCAGCCCGCCGCCCGTTGGCAAGGAAATCGCGGGAAGCAGTTTGTTGATTTCGTAGAGGTTGGCGTGATTGCGTGCAATGTTGCGGAAGTTGTCCCCGCCCAAGGTCTGAACGGAGGTCAGCGCACCGGGTGCTTTTGCGGTGATGGTGTCCCGCCCGAGCCGCACCAGTTCCACAAAACCTTCCTCCTGAAACTTTGCCCAATCCACGCACAGCGCGGCATTGTCTTCGCGACGTGCGAACTTTGACGCAGCCTCGAAACTCGCATAGTTCGTGCGCCACGTCGCATTCATCTTCGCAACAGTGCCGTAGCGTTTCTGCAACCACTTCGCGAACAGACCGCGATTGTAGTCGCCGGGGTCGTCATAGGAGCATTCGTTGAAAAGTTCATAGCAGAGGACGGGGGATTTGCCTCGATACTCTTCCACGCCGTCCGCCCAGTAGGCTGCGTAGACGCGTCGCGCCTCCGGATGGAAAATATTGTAGGGAACCCAGTGGTTAACCGTCGAAGTATGGAACGCATTCAATGCTTCGGGAGGAAGGACGTCTTTCGCCTTTGGGTTGCTGCTATTGAGGAGACCTTTGCCAGGAGGGGTGGCCGTGAAATCCACGAAGAGCGGCAGCCCCCAGTTCGCATACTGCTGGATGAGTTCCGCATGGGACTTTGTGATGGTAATGATGCCTGGCGCGAACTCGTTCAAGAAGCGTGAAGAGGTGAAAGGTGCCCAGGAATCCAGCCCGATGCGCGTGGCGATGTCCATGTTCATATTGTTGTCATAGAGCCAGCGCAACGATTCGGGATACCCGAAGTTTGCGGGTTTGATATCCGTGTCCGAGTAGATTTTGCAAGGCTGTGCGCCGAGAATCCAAGTGGGACGCCCGTTCAGCAGGAACGTTCCGTCAGGAGCGACACCGATTTTCGCTCCCAATGGATAGCGAAGTTCAACGGGAACCTCTTCCGCGCTGCGAGGATAGTGCTTCGCGTCCTCCTCCGTTACCTGCGCCAAGACACAAACACTCAGTAACGACAGCAGACTACAAAAACATTTCATACTCATTTAGTGGTTAGTGGTTAGTGGTTAGTGGTTAGTGGTTAGTGAGGAGTGGTTAGTGGTTAGTGAGGAGTGGTTAGTGAGGAGTGGTTAGTGAGGAATGGTTAGTGAGGAATGGTTAGTGAGGAGTGGTTAGTGAGGAGTGGCTAGTATGGAACGCACAGACGCGCGGTCCTCCAAAAAAACTGACCGCTAGCCGCTAGCCGCTAGCCGCTAGCCACTAGCCACTAGCCACTAGCCACTAGCCGCTAGCCACTAGCCACTAGCCACTAGCCACTATCCACTAGCCGCTAGCCGCTAGCCACAAGCCACTAGCCACTAGCCACTAGCCACTAGCCACTAGCCACTAGCCACTAGACACTAGACACTAGCCACTAGCCACTAGCCACTAGACACTAGACACTAGACACTAGCCACTAGCCACTAGCCACTAGCCACTAGCCACTAGCCACTAGCCACTAGCCACTAACCACTTATATTATAGAACTAACCGAGGAAGACGTTGTCAATGAGGCGAGTGGTGCCGAAATAGACGGCGGCAGCCAGCAGCGCGGGTCGGTCGATGGTCTCCAGCGGGCGCAAGGTATTGCGGGCATTGACGACAACGTAGTCGATTTTCCCGCCGTTGGCAGAGACGCTGTTTTCCACGAGGGCAATGAGTGCGGCTGCGTTTCGTTCGCCATTGGCGAACGCCTTTTCCGCGGCGAAGAGGCCCTGGGAGAGGCTGAGCGCGCGTCGGTGCTCGTCTTCGGAAAGATAGCGATTGCGGGAGGAAAGCGCAAGACCGTCTTCCTCGCGCACAAGGGGCGCGGTGATGATTTTGATGGGGACATTCAGGTCACGGACCATTCGTTCAATGATGAGTGCCTGCTGGGCGTCCTTGCGTCCAAAGACGGCGACATCTGCGCGAGTGATGTTGAACAACTTGAGGCAAACGGTGCAGACGCCACGGAAATGGATGGGACGCGTCACACCGCACATGACCTGCGAAAGGCTCTCCTCCTTGACCCAAGTAGAGAAGTCCTCGTCGTACATCACGGCGGGAGTTGGCGCGAAGATGGCGTCCACGCCATTTTCCTCGCAGGCTTGACGGTCACGCTCGAAGTCGCGCGGATACTTGTCCAAATCCTCGGTAGGGCCAAACTGCGTGGGATTGACGAAAAGACTGAGGACGACGCGGTCGGCATTCTTGCGTGCAATCTTCACCAGCGAGATGTGCCCCGCATGCAGGTAGCCCATCGTGGGAACCAGACCGATTTTCAATCCACAAGCACGCCATTCGTTCACCACGGCACGCATTTCTTCCACGGTTCTGCAGATTTTCATATCCAAACACTCCTTGTCTTAAATGCTGTTTTCGGGACCAGGGAACGAGCCATCGGAGACTTTCGCGAAGTACTCGCGAAGGCCAGCGGAGGCGGCGTCCGCCAGATGAGCGAACTGGGAGGCGTGGCGAGGCACATAAGACCCCAATCCCAGAACATCGGTAACGACCTGGATTTGGCCATCGCAATGGGGACCAGCACCAATACCGATGGTAGGAATGGAGAGGGTTTTCGTGATGCGTTCCGCCAGAGCGGCGGGAATGCACTCCAGCACCACCGCGAAGGCACCGGCCTCCTGCACGGCCAGAGCGTCTTCCACCACAGCCTGGGCCTCTTCTTCGCTCTTGCCGTGGGCACGATACCCGCCGTCCTTCAGAACCGACTGCGGCAGCAAACCAACATGCCCCATCACGGGAATCGAAGCCTCCACCAAACGGCGGATAATCGGATACACCGCCTTGCCGCCCTCCAGTTTCACGCCATCCGCCCCGCATTCCTTCAGGTAGCGCGAGGCATTCCGCACCGCCTCCTCCGGAGAAACCTGGTAACTCCCGAACGGCATGTCTCCAATCACCATTGCCCGGCGCGCCCCTCGGCGCACCGCAGATGTCAGCATCAACGACTCCTCCATGGTGACGGGAATCGTATTCGAGTAGCCCAGCACCGTGTTGCCAGCAGAATCCCCTACGAGAATCAAGTGAAGCCCTGCCTCATCGACCAGACGCGCCGTGATGGCGTCATAGGAAGTGACTGTCACGATTTTCTGCCCCGTCTGCTTCATCTTCTGAAGGTCGCGGACGGTGATTCTCTTCACATTATCCATGATTTCTCTTTCAACCTATGTTGTGTGGGGGGATGAAGGTGTGCTATTTGTAATCTTCGGGGAAGTATTTACGAAGCGCGGCCTTCGCTTCTGCATCATTCTTTTTCGCGGCGAGCTCCAAGTAAGACTTGGCCTCGGAGAGGTTTCGCGTGGTACCCCGTCCTTCGGCGAGGCAGATGGCCACTCGGCGGCAACCCTCGGGTTCCCCCGCCTTGGCCGCCATCCGATAGTATTCCAGCGCCGCCGGCAGATTGACCTCCGTCCCGATGCCCATCTCGTAGAACACCCCCGTCTGCACCTGCGCCGGAGAAAGATTCTGGTCCGCCGCGCGTTTCATCAGACGGAACGCCTCCGCTTCGTCCTTATCGACACCTGCCCCCTCCAGGTACGCCATCGCGAGGTTGATTTCCCCGAGCGCGTCCCCCTGCTCTGCCGCCAAGCGGTAGTATTCCGCTGCGGCGGTGACGTCGCGCGGGACGCCATATCCGTCGCGATAGCAATCCCCCATCGAGACCTGCGCAGGCGCATAGCCGGCGCGAGCGGAAGCGAGATACAGTTTTGCGGCATAGTCCGTGTTGCGAGCCACGCCCATGCCCTTCTGGTAGCAGTAAGCCAGTTTTGCCTGTGCTTCGGGATCTCCATCCTGTGCGGCGATGGTGAGCCAGTTCACCATTTCGGAGTAATCCGTCGCCGTGCCAAGTCCGCGCTGATAGCAGTCCGCCAGACGGATTTGGGAGCGGATATCGCCTTTTTCCGAGGCTCGTTTGAGGTATGCGACGGCCTCCTCGGGGGTGCCCGCAGGTCCCATGCCGTTGAGGATGAAAAGCGCAACTTTGCGCATGGACTGCGCGTCTCCCTCATCGGCGCGCATTCGCAGGAAGCGCATGGCCGTGGCGTAGTCTCCGCGGTTTTCCGCCACCACGGCGATTTTCGCCTGTGCTTCGGGAACTCCCGCGTCCGCCGCCTTCGTGTACCATTCGATGGCCTTTTCCAGGTCTTGCTTCACGGCAAAGCCGCCATCGTAGCAAAGTCCAATGTTGAACATGGCGGGACCATTCCCCTTCTTTGCCGCCTGGTGGAACAACTTCAATGCCTTCTTGTAGTCCTGCTTCTGCTTGGCGCGACCTTCAAAGTAGATTTTTCCCAAGGCAAGTTGTGCATTGGGATTCCCCTGCTTCGCCAGTTTCTCCAAATGTTCAATGGAAACCACGTCCTCCTTCTTCGGAGTTTCCCGGACGCGTGTGCGCGGCACACCTGGCTGGTTATCCACGTCATACGTCTTATCTTTCACGGGGTGTTTGGTAGTCTTGTCCCCGCCAAATGGCCAATACCACGCAGCACTGCACTCCAGGCAGCACAACACCATCAAAACCAGAAAATATCGAATTGCCAATCTCATCGTAAAACTCCTTCCAGCATAAAAGCCATGGCTGATGAAGCAATCTCCCCCATTTTACCGAGGGAAAATCTCTCATATATAATGTATTAACATTCTTCCTTTTTGCAAACACCAGCCACGCAGTTTTCCGGGGGAATGGCAAAACTCTCATTCCAACCGCCTTCGCCTGCGGCATTTAGGCCATTGAGCGGTAGCTTTGCAATTTCCTCTTCCGTCGTTACTGTTCAGAAGGGTAGCCACGAGATTCGGGTCTCTTGTTTTTATCCACAAAACACACAAAATACACCAAAAGAACAGTCATCTTTCCTGTCTCTCAAAACACGCTGAAGACACGCGTGCTTCCTGTGCTGTCCCCCTGCGGTAGGAAGCAACGGTTCTTTGGAACCTTTTGAAGAAGCAGGGGTTCCCAATGTTTCTTTGTGTGTTGTGTG
>JAFRLI010000087.1 GCA_017431255.1 Victivallales bacterium | reverse complement strand
CCTACTCCGCAGGATTGGAGCGACTTCCGTGACGTGCGATTTTCTATTCGTAGTTCGCAGAAGGTGTATGTGAGGTGTTTGTTTGGACAGCCGGAGTATCAATTGGCGAATGACTGGCCACGGTGGACTGTCGGTCCTGAGCGGAAGCAGGTGCTGTTTGAGAAATCGTTGTTCAAGCCGATGAAAGAGAAGGAGGTATTGCTGTCTTCCGTCAAGTACTTTGCAATCGGTCTGGGTCTTTGGGGGTATGACACCACCCGCGAGACTGCGGAAATTGAAATTGAGGGGATTCAGGTCACACAGCCATCGGATGTTTTTGTGATACCGCGTCCTACGGCGAGCGTCAGTATTGATGGTGCCTATCAGAAAGACTGGGGATTTCAAGACGCGCTCTATTTCTGGACCCCGCCTGCATATTGCACGCTGGGAGCGCAGCAGCGGGTGTCAAAGGGCGAGCGTCCGTCGTCCAAATTGTCTGCGCGTTACTCCCTGATGTACGATGACAAGAACATCTATTTCCTGTCGTTGGTGACGGACCCCACGCCCTTCCAGGGGGCAGGTGGCCATCCTTGGGAAAATGACAGCGTGGAACTGTTTCTGGCAAACGGCGTCAACTACCGCGACTTGAAACGGGAAACGCGCTTGGATGACAGGGGCTTCCAAATCATTTTCGACGGTCATCGCCGCAATGTGACATGCCTTCGCAAGGGACGCCCCGTCCCCGATGTCCCGATTGAGGTCCGTTTCCAGGCGGAAAATCTGCCGCTGGGCGGGGAGATGGTTCCCGGATATGTCGTGGAGGCCGCGATTCCAAGAAAGTTGTTTGCGTCGCCTTGTGAAAAGGGGACCTTGCTGGCGCATGCCGTGAAATTGAATGACTACCGTGGAGGAAGTCTTTGCAATACGCCGGGAAATGCGACGCCGAACGCCAATTTGCTGAACTGGCATCGTGCCTATTT
Organism: Victivallales bacterium; assembly: GCA_017431255.1. Lineage (GTDB taxonomy): Bacteria > Verrucomicrobiota > Lentisphaeria > Oligosphaerales > Oligosphaeraceae > RGIG2581. Next base: position 10,892 of record JAFRLI010000087.1, on the reverse strand, counting down.
CGAGTATGAGGGCAAGGAAGAAACGCGGGAGTACCGTTTTGGGAAACTGGCGCAGAATCCACCTTGGCCGAAGGAGATTCATACGGGTACGCAGCCGATTTGGGACGTGTTCTTCTGCGAACGGCGGCAGACCAGCCAGACGGAAGAACGGTTGTATCTGAATGGCTTCTGGGCAGTTCAGGGCGGCAAGAACATCGAGTTCTCGCCAGATCCGTCGCAGTGGTTCTATGTCCCCGTTCCGATGAATGTAGGCTGGGCGACCCCAACTTACAAGTTGGACAATGGGCTGCTCAAGGAAGTCAAACCCATGGAGGCTTATGACAACCACAATGCATACTGGTATGAACGGGAATGCCTCGTGCCTGCCGACTGGAAGGGGCGCCAAATCTATCTGCATATCGCCTATGTCTACAATGAGGCAATGATTTACATCGACGGAAAACACGCGGGATTCTGCTCCTCCCTCAAGAACACCCAAAACATCACCTCCTTCGTCAAACCGGGAAAAACTTTCCGGCTCAATGTGCTGGTGGACGGCAAAATGTCGAGCGGCATCGAAATCACCAATGGGCGCGGTGGGATTCCTGGCGATGTCTATCTGGAAGCGCATCTCAACGCTCCCTCCATTCAGGATGTATGGGCGCGAAAAGCCGATGGCTGTGACAAGTCCTTCCGCATCGAAGTGGTCACCGACCGCAAAGGAAAGCTCCAACTCCAGTTGCAAGACCCCGCCGGGCACGAGGTCGCAAATATGGAACAGGCGATTTCTCAAAATCTTACAACCGTTTTTGAGGGGACCGCCCCGCAGGCGCCAGCCTGGTCTTTGGACGAACCGGCCCTCTGTCTTTTGACCGTTCGGCATATCAGCGGCGATGGACGGCTATTGGACGAGCGCAAACTTTCCGTTGGTTTCCGCCGTTTTGAAACGAGAGATGCTCGTTTCTGGCTGAACGGAAAGAAGTTACGGATTCGCGTCGCAGGCAATTCCACCGAGGGGCGGGTGTTTGCGCCGCAGTGGCTGGAGGAGATGAAACGCCGCGGTCACAACGCCATCAATCTGCACAGTTACGAATGTTTTTGGAACGAGCCGTTGTATGAACTGCTGGACCGCAAAGGATTCCTCGTGCAGGCACCCATTCCCGTCGGCGACGACCGCAACGTGGCAGCGCGTATTCGGCAAATACGCAACCATCCCTGCATTTTCGGGTATCTTTCCGACCCCTACGGGCTTCTGGATGTCGATGGAACCATTCATAATCCCTTTGAAACCGATGACAGCTACATGCCCTCGTCGCCATCTGCGAAGAACAAGGAGGCCGTGCTGGCGCGTCGCGACGCCTTGTTCCGCGCGGCCGACCCCGAACGTCGCTATATCGCTCAGGCAACGGGCAACTGGCGAGACTATATGCGGGACACGCACCACTACGCGACCAATGATTTGAACTTGCTGGACCGCATGATGTTCCATTATCCTTGGAGCCTTCGCAAGAATCCACGCATTCCATTAATGGTTCAGGAGGCCGGCGGCCCCAACTTGCTCACAATGGACACAAAGCACCCAGTCCATCTTTGGCCCGCCGGGAAAAATGGTGCCTTGGTGCCGCGTCTGGTGACCTTCGAGGCTGCGGCGCGCTATCTGGGAGACCGTGCATTCCTTCATTTGGATGAATGGCATGCAATGCTTCTCCGCGCAAAGTTCCGCGATTTCCGCCTCAATGGCGTGGATGGATTCAACATGTGGATTCCCTCCGATTTGGGCAGCGAGGTCATCAACTACCATGACGATCCGCGTGGTCTGGGTGTCACCGACAAACGCCAACTCTCCACCCACTATTTCACCGCCCCCTTCGTGGAGGTGATGGAGGACTCCTGGATGCGCGTGAACCATGGCTACTATTGCCTGCGCGCACTGACCACCTACCCTTGGGGAGAGAAATACGGTCACCAGGGGCTTCAACGGAAGGACAATGTCTATAGTCCCCTCTATCGCAACGAGTCACAACCTCTCTTCCTTACCATCGTCGGGGAAGAGGGGGATACGTTCTCCCAAGACCACAACTACTATGGCGGCGAAACGCTGCGACGGCGAATCGCCATTGTGAACGATACCTTTTCCAACCAGCGGGTGACGGGAACGGTGGAACTGCGCGTGAAGGGGAACGTCGTTCAGAGCATTTCTTTGGAGAAGGAAGTCGCCCAAGGGGAGATTGCTTACCTTCCGTTTGCGTTTGTGCTGCCGCCTGTCGCGAAAAAGAGTTCGGCGGAGTTGGTGATGCAGATGTCGGGTCGCGAGGAACGTCTGTCCCTCACGCTCTTTCCCCCGCACAAAGTTCCCGAATGGAAGAATGTTCCGCGGATTGGGATTGTCGGGTCAAATGGGATTGCGGCGAAGGCAAACTTCAAGGGAGTCCCTGTGGACTTGAGGAAGCCCATTCCGATGGATTTGGCCGCGCTGGTGATTGAGCGGAATGCGCTGGTACGGGATTTGGATGCGGAATCGCTGTCGGACTTTTTGGTGCGTGGGCGGAAAGTTCTGGTGATGGAGCAGAATGAGGAATCGTTGTTGCATTACCGGGCGGTGGAACGTCGTCTGGAACATGGATTTATTGCGGACGCGGCACATCCTGCCGTTGCAGGGCTGGACGACCGCGATTTGTCCAATTGGCGTGGGTGTGCGGATTCGGTTCCCAGCGAGAAACGACCGTCCCCGGCATTCCGTCACAACCAGTCTGCGGCCATAGAAACCCCGCACCTCACGAACCGCAATCTCATCGCGGCATTTACCATGGCAAACCCGGCGTATGGTGCCATACATCCGATTGTCACAGGGGGATACGACCGTGAAGAGGCCATTCTGCTGGAAGCGCGTCACGGTATGGGAAGCATCCTCTTCTGCCAGGCTGACGTGACTTCCCGATACGGCATCGACCCCGCCGCCACCATTCTGGCGGATAATCTTCTCAAGTATCTTTGCACCTATCCTGGAGAGCTTTACGAGGGAGTGCGTTACAGCGGTGACAAGGAAGACCTTGCGTTCTTGACTCAACTTGGGATTCTGCGGCGCAACCGGACTGCCGTGGGTGTGTTGGGGAAAGGCGGGAAACTGGAGGAACTGAATGGCTGCCGGAAGATTGTGGTTCTGCCGAATGCAGAGTTTGTCCCGCAGGGCGTGGAGCGCAGTCGTATCCGCTTGCGCGTGTGGGGATATCCGCGTTATACCAACAACTCCATATTTCAGACCGAGCGTCTCAAGGGAGATTTGCCAGGTACCGACTATCCTGGCACGGCTGGCCCCGCCTTCGCTGGCACTTCCGCCACGGATTTCTTCCTGTTCAGCAATCCCGAAATGAACTGCTGGAAGCCCAAGGACACCACCAAGGGGCACTTCAGCCGCTTCGGGACTGCCGCCGAGGTGACAATCGGGAACGTGCAATTCTTTTTCTGCGGACTGTATCCCGATTTGGTCAAAACGGGAGAGGAACGGGAGAAGATTTATCGGGTCTGGTCCGTTCTTTTCAACAATCTGGGGGTCTATAACGAGAACCGCATTTCCTTCCGGGTTCCGAATACGGACTTTTCGAGGATGACCTGGAGTTTTGTCACCGACCCCGATGGCAAAGGGGAAGAACTGGGATTCGCCAAGGGAACGTTTGCGGGGCGTCAGGTTCGGAAACTGGTCACCGGGAAAATCTGGGAAGACCAGGGCGTGACAGAAAGCGACGGCAAGAACCCGCCCGACAGCGGCTACGATGGCTATGCTTGGTATTACACCGAGGTGAATATCCCAATTCCGTCTGGAAAGTACTTCTTCCATATTGGGGGCATTCGGGATATTTCCACCTTTAACCGTACCGAACAGCGCAGCGACCTTTACCTGAATGGGAAGAAAATGCCACCGCCTGTCGATGTTAACAATGCCCATCTTGGTGGACGCGGCGCACGTCTCTGGGCACTCCCGTCTTCTGCACTTGTTCCAGGGAAAAACCAGATTGCCATCCGTGTCTACAATCAGATTGGCGCGGGCGGTATCCATCGGAATCCCGTACGCCTTGAACGCGAAGGCAAGAATCCCGATTTGCTCTTCCCCTACGAGTTCCGCGAATCGAAATACACCAACTATTTCTTCTGGTGCTGGTAAATGCTTCTTGCTAGAGGACCTAGAGGACCTAGAGGACCTAGAGCATCTAGAGAATCTAGAGTCTAGAGAGAACGTATTGCACGGCGGAGATTTTTTCGTGCGTAGCGTTTTGTTGGGCGATGGTTTCCAGGGCGTCGAAGAGACGGAAGCAACTTTCCTGGTAGGAGATTCCGCCGATTTCGGAGACGAGTCGGGTTCCGCGGTCGAGCAGTTTTTTGTTGGTGCAGTCGACCCAACTCATCCAGTTGCCAGTGATTCTTCCCAGAACCGCCATCGTTCCTGTCGAAAGGGTGTTGAGGAAAAGTTTGATTGCCATGTGGCGCATCAGTTCGAGCGGCGTTTCATCTTGTACGGAGGCGAGTCCACACGCGAGGAGGTCCCATTCCTTTTTTCGGGGGAAGCCCGCTGCAACGCGTTCAAATGCGCCTTGCAGTTCGGGGGAGGCTCCGCACATTGTCACCAGCACGGCGGAATCCTCCGGTCCGGTGCAGCGTTCCTCGGGATTCTCGTTCCCGACCTGGATTTTGAGCATGTCCGCACTGCTGATTTTCGGCGGACGGGAGGCCACTTCCTGGGGTGCGCCCATGGAGGCCAGGTCCGCGGCGGTCCAGTCGAGGCAGCGAAGCGGACGATTCATCCCGTGCTGCCAGGTCTCTGCCGTCGAATACAGAGGATTTTTCACGAATGCCCATGGGCGTGGAGAGGCGGTGTCATCGCACCGGCGGAACGGCGGTAGCATGAAGGTAGGGGAACGCTCCGTCGTGTCCGTGAAGACATCCAGCAGGAAACGGTCTGCGAAATAGGTGATTTTTCCTTCCTTGCGGTAGACATTTGCCTCAAAGGTGATGGCGTCCGCGATGGCTTTGACGCAAGGCGCGGACTCCAGTTCCTCCAGCAGGGTTTGGAATCGGGAGGCATAGTCGGGAGCCTCTTGACCGGCGAAGTGGCAGGCCGCGCTTTCCAGCGCCGCGCCGGCGACGATCTGCTCGGAGGTGGTTGCCTGCATGCGGGTCGAACCCGCCAGAGCCATGGGGCCGCAGAACAGGTCGAGCACGCAGACGCGTGGATCCTCGATTGCCGCACGGGAACGCTCGATGTGCTTCGCCAGGAGGTCGGCGGGATTGTTGAACAGCAGAAACACGCGGCAGCCGCGTTGGAGGGCTTCCGAGACCGTCCCCAGCACGGAACTGGTCTCCCCTCCCTCCGTGATCGCCACCAGCGTGTCGTTTGCGTCCAACGCCAAATCCGCGACCTGCCTGGCACCGAACTTCGCGTAGTCCTCGAAGAACTCCACCGAGCGAATGAGCGCGAAGTCCCCGCCTGTCATGATGCTGTAAACGGAGTTCTCATATTTTGCGGGAATCACGCCGCGCTGGACTGCGTCACGCCACATGCACTCCAGCAGAATCGAAAGTCGCCCTGTCGCTCCACAGCCGGAAAACACGACGCGTCCACCGCATTCCATCGTACTTACGACGGTCTCCCTCAGTTCACGGAACTCCTTCCCCGCAAACACGCGCTTCCCCATCGTCAGCACATTGCGATCCACTCGCTGGAGCGTGCGGACACCTTTCTCCGCGGACTCCGCAAAGTCCTTGTCCAGGTGTTTGGTCAGCGGGTTCGATTGTTCCGTCGGAAGAAAGCCCAGATGAAACTGCGTTTCCTTCTCAATGAAATGAAGTGCGGCTTGCTTGGACTTTTCGCTCATGGTTCCCCTTGGAATGATGACAGTCGGCACAATAAAAATAATATAACTGGGGGGACGATGATTACAAACCACGGCCAAAACTGTCCTTTGCTCCTTTCGGTCCTTGGAGAGGCGCGGAAGCGTTGCAACTTTTTTTCCAAAAAAAAGGGAAAAATAACGGGGAAGCGAGAAACAAAATACAGGAATGCAAGTATAGTATATATGGCGAAATGTTTTCATATTCCGGGTAGGCGTGTGTATGTGTGCCTGGAAGCCAGTATGCGCGGGTGCGCGACTGGAGGTCGTAAATGTCGACGGAAGAACGAATTAAAATTTTCTATCTAGGTTCGGGGAGCATCAGCGTTCCGATTTTGGAATGGCTGCGGAAGGCTCGTTGTCTGGACTTGGTGGGGATAGGGTCTCAGTTGCAGGAGTCGAAGCAGGAGGATGGACCGGTTCGGACTTTGACGACGTCGTTGATTAAGCATTGTGAGAAGCACGGGATACCGATTAAGCGGTATCAGTCTGTGAACACGGAAGAGTTTTACGAGGAGTTGCGCACGTTGGGCGTGGAGATGCTGGTGGTCGCGAGTTTTGGCCAGATTCTGAAACAGAGACTGCTGGATTTGCCGCCGTATGGATGTTTGAACGTGCACGCGTCCCTGTTGCCGAAATACCGTGGTGCGTCGCCGATTGTGGCGAGCCTCGTGAACGGCGACCAGAAGACGGGGGTGTCTTTTATGCGGATGGAGGCCGGTCTGGACACGGGGCCTGTCTACCGCATGGTGGAACTGGAGATTCGCAACCATGAAGTTCCCGAAGAACTGGAGAACCGCCTGGGCGAACTCGCAGGGGAGACGATTGAGCAAGTCATTGTGGACATTGCGCGGCATGGGTTGCAGCCGACCCCGCAACTCGCCGATGGCGCCTCCTATGCAAAGAAAATCAATAAGTCGGATGGGCTCGTGAACTGGCGCGAACCCGCCGTGACGCTAGCGCACAAAGTGTGGGCCTACAAGCCATGGCCCAGCCTGAAAACCAGGCTGCCCGCCCGCAACGGAGTCGTCAAGGAAGTGAAAATCACAGACGCGACACCGTTGGAGGAGAAGCCGGAAGGAACCGAGCCAGGGGAAATCCTGGCATACGGCAAGGAGGGGATTCTGGTGGCATGCGGGACTGGTGCGCTGCGGATCACACGAGTGACACCGAAGGGGAAGCCAGACGTGGACGCGGCAGCATATCTGCTGGGGTCGCCCATCCCGCCAGACGACCCCAATACGCACGACTTTCCTTCCAAACAAACATGAAGCAGATTATCATCAACAGCGAAGAATTGCAGACCCGCGTGGCTGTCGTACATGACGGTGTGCTGCACGACTTTTTCATGGAGCGCAAGGCCAGCGACCGCATGGTGGGCTCCATCTACAAGGCAAAAATCAAGAATTTGGAACCGTCCTTGCAGGCGGCATTTGTGGATATCGGCTTTGGCAAGAACGCCTTTCTGCACTACTGGGACATGATTCCTGCAACACAGGAAATGTTCGAGGACGATGACGCCGACGAGGTGGACGACGAGGACGAACTGGCACCCGTGGCAACGCCCCCGCCCGCACCCGTGACAAAAAAACCAGAGGCACCGAAACCACCGCAGGGCAAAGGCTTCTTTGCACGGCTCTACCGTATGCTGTTCGAGCCGACTCCCGAGGAGAAGCCCACTGCCCCGAATCCCCCGCAACGGAACGGCCGCCGCCAGGGCAACGGGCAGAACGGCCAGCAGAACCGTCAGCAGAACGGACAACCCCGCAAGAACAACAATCCCCCGCGCAAGCCCAAGAAGCCGCTGCCGACGGTGGAGGACATCCCGAACTTGTTCAAGGTGGACCAGGACGTGCTGGTGCAAGTCACAAAAGGCCCCATTGGAAGCAAAGGGGCACGCGTGACGACCAATCTGAGCATCCCCGGGCGATATCTGGTTCTGTTGCCGAATGCGACGCATTTCGGAATCTCGAAGCGCGTGGAGGAGCGTGCGGAACGCGACCGCCTGCGCAAGATGATGCGGGATTTGAAGGTGCCGCAGGGGATGGGACTCATCTGCCGCACGGTCGGCGCCGGCTGCAAACTGGAGCATTTCCAGCGCGATTTGGACCTGCTTCTGGAGTACTGGAACAAGGCGCAGGAGAACAACAGCAAGCGTCGTTCCCCGTACTGCGTCTACCAGGAACCCGCGCTCGCCGAACGAGCACTGCGGGATTGCCTCACGGAAGATGTCGATGAAATCGTCACGGACGACGAGGCGGTCTACAAGCGCGCGATGGAACTGATGTCCCGTTACAACATGCAGGGGCAGGTCAAGGTGAAACTCTACGACAACCCCACCCCCATTTTCTCCAAGTACGGCTTGCAGGGGCAACTGGAAAGCATCTTCAACCGCAAGGTCAACCTCCCCAGCGGTGGTTACATCTGCATCGACGAAACGGAGGCTCTCATTGCCATCGATGTCAACACGGGACGCAATCGCACCGGAAAGGACCAGCCGGAAACCATTCTGGCGACCAACCTGGAGGCCGTCAACGAGATTGCGCGACAATTGCGCCTGCGGAACGTCGGTGGGTTGGTCGTGTTGGATTTGATTGACATGCGGCAGAAAAAGGACCAGATGACGGTCTACAAGGCACTGAAGGACTTGATGAACGAGGACCACGCCAAGACCAAGGTCTACCCCATCTCGCCGTTGGGATTGCTGGAAATGACGCGCCAGCGCGAAAACGAGAGCATCGAAAGCGCCATCTTTGAGAACTGCCCGTACTGCAAGGGGCGGGGACTCGTCAAGTCTGCGACAACGATGTCCGTGGAGATTCAGCGTCGCGTGAACGAGGTTTTGGCGAAGCGGAAACTCAAGAAGATTATCGTGAAGGCGCATCCGCGCGTTCTGGACCGCCTCAAGAACGAGGATCGCAAGTTGTTTGCGGACATTGAACAAGAGTATTTCGCGACCATCGACTTCCAGCCCGACGGCATGATGCACATTGAGAACTTCCTGGTACTCGACGCTGCCACGGGACAGAAAATCTAAGGCCTTGCAAGAGAAGGCCTTGCCAGGTTTGCTGCGGAGCGCGTCTGCGGTTCGCGAGAGAAGAAGGGAAAACGGAGAAGCGGAACAATGAGCATACCATTCGTACATCTGCACGTACATACGGATTTTAGTTTGCTGGATGGCACGACGAAATGCAAGGACATCGCGAAGACGTGCAAGGAAATGGGGATGACGGCGTGCGCCGTGACGGACCACGGCAACATGTCGGCAACGATGGAGTTCATCGAGGTTATGGAGAAAGAGGGACTCAAGCCCATCATCGGGTGCGAGTTCTATGTCGCGCCAGGCAACTACCTGGATAAGAACAGCAACGCCTCGCACGCGCAGGGCTATCATCTGGTCTGCCTAGCGGAGAACTACGAGGGCTACATCAACATGTGCCACCTCAACGAAGAGGCCTGGCTGAAGGGATACTACTACAAACCCCGCGTGGACAAGGACCTCCTTCGAAAGTATCACAAGGGCGTCATCGCACTCTCCGCCTGCCTTGCCGGCGAGGTCGCCGCAAAGTTTCTCATCGGTGCCGACGAACAGGCCGAACAGGCCATTGACGAGTACCGTGAGATTTTCGGCCCGGACAACTACTTCCTTGAACTCCAGGACCACGGGCTCCCCGAGGACAAAATCGTCATTCCGAAAATCATCGACGCCGCGCACCGAAAGGGGATTCCGCTGGTCTGCACAAACGACTCCCACTACCTGAAACGCGAGCACGCCGAGGCGCACGAGGTCTTCCTGTGCATCGGCACCCAGACCACCATGCTGGACGAGAACCGCTTCAAGTTCCCGGGCGGTCCCGAATACTATTTCAAATCCCCGGAGGAGATGGCGGCGCTGTTCCCGCAGTGTCCCGAGGCACTGGAGAACACCGTCAAGATTGCCGAGCGCTGTCATATCCACATCCCGACCGTCGAGGGCGATGGTGCCAACCACTATCCCGAATATCCGCTTCCTGAAGGCTACGATGTCTCCACGCCTGAAAGCGCCAAGAAGGAGCGCGCAAAATACCTGCGCGGCCTCGCCATCGAAGGTATGAAGGAGCGTTACAACATCGACGTGGACGCCCCCGAGCACACGCCTCAGGAGCAACTCTACATCGACCGCATGAACTACGAACTCGGCATCATCGACCAGATGGGATTCACCTCCTACTACCTCGTCGTCTGGGACTTCCTCCATTTCGCACGTGTCGACGGCGTCCCCCTCGGTCCGGGACGAGGCTCTGGCGCTGGCTCCATCGTCGCATATCTCATCCATATTACCGACATCGACCCCATCAAGTACGACCTCCTCTTCGAGCGTTTCCTCAACCCCGAACGTTGCTCCCCTCCTGACTTCGATATCGACCTCTGCGAACGTCGCCGCCACCGCGTCATCGAATACGTCCACGACCGTTACGGGGAGGGGAACGTGGTTCAGATCGGCACGTTCGGGACCCTGAAGGCGAAGGCGGTCGTGAAGGACGTCGCCCGTGCATTGGGACGTTCCTTCAGCGAGGGAAACATGATTTGCAAGATGATTCCCGCCGACCCCAAGATGACCTTGCAGAAGGCATACGACGAGAGTCCCGAACTGCAGGCGCTCATCAAGAACGAGCCGTGGGTGGCGGAGGTCTGGAAGTTTGCGAAGGTTCTGGAGGGGCTCAACCGCAACATGTCCATGCACGCGGCGGGTGTCATCATCTGCGACACGCGGGTGTCGAACGTCTGCCCCATCTCCAAGGGTGCCAACAACGAGCCTACCACCCAGTTCCCCGCCGTTCCCGACGAAGCACTCGGCCTCCTCAAGATGGACTTCCTCGGACTCCGAAACCTCACCATCATCCAGGACGCACTCGACCTCATCGAGAAAAATACCGGCAAGCACTACGAATCCAGTTCCATTCCCGACGATGACCCCAAGGCCTACGAACTCCTCAACTCCGGAAAGACCATCGGCGTCTTCCAGTTGGAATCTACGGGACTGCAGGACCT
>JAFRLI010000010.1 GCA_017431255.1 Victivallales bacterium | reverse complement strand
TCATTCCTGTCTCTCAAAACGCGCTGAAGTCGCGCTGACTTCCTGTGCTGTCCCCCTGCGGGAAAGGTCTTGACCTTTCCCGCAGGGGACAGGCAGGAAGCAACGGTTCTTTAGAACCTTTTGAAGAGACAGGTGTATCCAATATTTTTGCGTATTTTGTGTATTTTGTGGAAGAAAGTGTTTCAAAATCATTACCATGAACCAGGGTTCTGAATAATAACGCTATTTTTTGTTGTTGTTCAGACCGCGCAGGAGGACCTTCTTGCGGGCGGTCTCGTAGGTGGCGGGTTTCTTGTCATTGATGTCTTCGGTGTGTTCGACGCTCCAGCCGTCCCACTCTCGGTAGGCGTGGTAGGTCCAGTCCCAGCCGAACTCCTCGAAGATGGAGATGCAGTCTTCCAGATACTTGTCTGCGCCTTTGGCCCAGCGAATCGCCGAGAACTCGCCGACGTAGATGCGCGCACCGTACTTCTGCTGGAACTTGAGGACGGGATCCAGCACTTTCTTCAGTTCATTGCGGTCGTAGTTCTTCTTCTCAAGAATGCCAGGGTAGGTGATGGGAGAGCCGTCCGCGTTGAAGCGTGCGCTGTTGTTGACGCCTTGGTGCGTGAAGCTTCCGGGCGTGTACATGTGCACCTGGTAGATGATGTTCTTGACCGGCAGCGGAACCTGCGTACGGTAGGGACTAGGAGCGTCCATATAGTTGGACTCGAAAACGATGGGCTTCTCGCCATCGATCTTGCGGATTTCCTGCGAGGCTATCAACTGCAACTGCACAAAGTCGTAGGTGACGATGGCGCGCTGGTCGGGTTCGTTCATCAGGTCGTATCCGATGACCTGCGGTTCGTTCTTGAAGTGCCTGGCGATCTTGCGCCACTGTTCGAGGTAGCAGTCCACGAACTCCTTGTTGTAGAACATATGGAACGCGGTCGTCCCCTTGCCGTATTTGGCGAGGTCTGTGGAGCCGGGGAAGACGGTGTTGTCGCGCATGCGTCCGCCAGGGACGGTGTGCATGTCATAGAGGACCCAGATACCGCACTCCTTGAAGACGGGCAGGAGGGAATCGAGGTACTTGAGGTCGTCGTCCAGCAGTTCCCCATAGCGTTTGGGGTCCTTGATTTCAGGATTGGCAGTCTCGCTGGGGAAATACTGCCAGCGCACGAAGTTTGCGCCCCAGGCCGCCAAGTCGCGAATGTCCTTCTCCGTCATTCGGACGTGGCGCAGGTCTTTGCTGTGCCCAGGCGTCATCACGCCGCGCAAGCGCGGGAAGTTCCGCACTGCATCGCTGTACTCGCACTTGTAGTCCGCAGGGGTGTCCAGTTTGAAGCCGTCCGGCAGCACGGAGAGTTTCAGATTGCGGTAGCGCACTTTTCCGTATGCCTGCTGCAGTCCCAGGCACAACTTCACCTCGTCAAAGTTCTCCGGCGGGACTTCCAGCATCACGCCGGACCACGTCCAGTCGTAGTTTCCGTCGCGTATGACGCGCCCCTCGGGATACGACCTCACGCCAGCCGTTGTGTGCGTGGGCATGAACTTGATGCCATAGAACTGTTGCTGTGGGTTCTTCGCCACGCCTTCCGCGCTGATCTCGCACTCAAGCATGATGCGCTTGCCCACATACGGCTTGGTGTCCACGAGCATGGCCTGCTCGTAGTCCACCCATTTGCCGTCCGCAGGCTTCGATGCCTCAACTTCCAGGACCGTCCCCTGCGGCGTGGAATACCGCTTCGAGTATGGTTGAAGGACCATCTGGTCCAGCAGATTCTCTTGCGCTAAAAGTTGTTGCATTTGCTTTGGGGTATCCTTTGCATTTGCTTGCGGTTTCGCGGTAGAAGCGATTTGGTTACATCCCCAAAAAACGCAGCATGCCATGACCGATAATGCAATTCCGTACCATTTGCTCATATTCGTTCTCCTTTGTTCAGGTGAGGGGACTTCTTCCGGCATCAAACTTTCAGCAAGCCATGAAAACTTGCACCATATGCGGCAAGTGGTAGGGAACACCTGCTCATACGCTAAGAAATACAATATAATCTCTCATCATTTTTTTCCAATCGGCAAAATGGCATTTCTGCCCTTTGTTTTCCCAAATGGCAGAGGATGAAAAGGGAGGAGGGGACGCGTGAAACGTCCCCTCCTCCCTTGGACCCTGCTACAGTTGCATGGATTACTCAATGACGCATACGATCAAAGTGGACAAAGAGCCGCAAAGCATTTTCCTGTCAGGTACTTTGCCTCTTGGGGGGCTATGGTGGCTTGATTACTTCTTGTTGTTTCGGAATCCGTTGAGGAGTGCCTTCTTGCGGGTGGTCTCGTAGGTGGCGGGCTTCCGGTTGTCGAAATCCTCAGTGTGCTCGACGCTCCAGCCGTTCCACTCGCGGAAGGCGTGGTAGGTCCAGTCCCAGCCGTACTCTTCGAAGATGGAGATGATATCCTCCAGATACTTGTCCGCGCCGGGTGCCCAGCGGATTGCGGAGAACTCGCCGATGTAGATGCGCGCGCCGTACTGCTGCTGGAACTTGCGGACGGCGCTAAGCTCCTTCTTCAACTCCTCGCGGTCGTAGTACTTCTTCCCGACAACGCCAGGATAGGTGATGGGGGAGCCGTCTGCCTTGAAGCGGGAACCGCCGCCGACGCCCTGGTGGGTGAACCCGGATGGGTTGTACATATGCACCTCGTAGATGATGTTCTTGATCGGCAACGGAAGTTGCGTGCGGTAGGCTTCTGGGGAAGCCGCGTCGTTGGATTCAAAGACGATGGGCTTCTCGGGATCGATCTTGCGGATTTCCTGTGCGGCCATATACTGCACCTGCACAAGTTCGTAGGTGGCAACGGAGCGTTGAACGGGTTCGTTCATCAGGTCGTACCCGACGATTTGCGGCTCGTCCTTGAAGTGCCTGGCAATCTTGCGCCACTGCTCAAGATAGCAATCCAGGAACCCCTTGTGGTAGAACAGATGGAACGCACCTGACCCCTGGGCGTATTTTGCCAGATCGGTGGAGCCCGGAAGGATGAGATTGTCCCGCATACGCCCACCCGGGAGGGAGTGCATATCATAGAGGACATAGATGCCGCACTCCTTGAAGACGGGCAGCAGCGAGTCGAGGTACTTGAGGTCGTCATCCAGAAGTTCCCCGTAGCCCTTTGGGTCCTTGACTTCGGGATTGAGTTTCGAATCCGGAATGTACTGCCAACGGACGATGTTCGCGCCCCAGGACGCGAGGTCGCGGATGTCCTTCTCTGTCATATTGACGTGGCGCAATTCCTTGTTGTGGCCGGGGTACATCACGCCGCGCAGCGTCGGGAAGTTCCGCACCTCGTCGCTGTACTCGCACTTGTAGTTTGCAGGGGTGTCCAGCTTGAAGCCTGGTGCTTCGCTCATCTTCAGGTTGCGGTAGCGCACCGTGCCGTACGCCTGCTGCAGTCCCAGGCTCAGCAGAACCTCGTCGAACCCCTCCGGGGGAACCTCCAGAATCACGCTGGCCCATATCCAGTCGTAGGTCCCGTCGCGTCCGACGCGCCCCTCGGGATACGATGTCACACCATCGCTCGTGTGCGCTGGCATGAACTTGACGCCGAAGAACCCCTGCCTCGGATTGCGAACCACGCCCTCCGCGCTGACTTCGCACTCGAGCATTACCTTCTTGCCTGCAAACGCCTTGGTGTCCAGCTTCATCGCCTGCTGGAAGTTCTCCCACTGGCCGTCCGCAGGCTTCTTGCCTGTGACTTCCAGCACCGTGCCCTGCGGCGTCGAATACCGCTTCGAAAACGGTTGCAGTTTCATCTGCTCCAGCAGTCCCTCGGCGCTCGCGAGGCCGCAGTACGCCACAACTGCCAATGCCATTTTATACCATTTGTTCATTTGCCTTCTCCTTGTTCAGGTGAATTTATGATCTGTCTTGTTTGCGGAATCTCGAACGACCTGGAACACACCTGAGTCTCGCAGAGCCGCAATCTAGGTCATGTATCCCTCTTTCAGTTGCCTTTGATGACCAGGAAGCCATTGGCGCCAAGCGTCAGGGACGACGCCTGGATGGACGAGTCCCGCTCCAGCAGCACCTGCCCGCCGGCGAACGCTTCCGCCTCGGCGCACGTGGCGACGACGGGCTCGTTCCCAAAGTTGACCGCGCAGAAAACGGCCTCGCCCGAGGGGGCGACTCGTCGGTAGGTGCAAAGCACTGCGGGAGCGGAGTTCGGGAGCCACTGCATCGAGCCGTCGCGAATCGCGGGTTCGGAGCGGTGGAGTTCGGCGAGTTTGTGGAGGAGTGCGGTGCGTGGGGCGGGGTCTTTAGAGCGGTCGATGAAGAACTGGCCTGGCTTCCCGAAGATGCTGTGGCGCGATGTGTCGCAATGCTCGCAGCCGTTGTAGAGGAACGGCACGCCGGTGACCGTGAAACTGAGCACGTAGGAGGCGTCGCATTTTGCTGAGGAGAGCGTCTCGATGCGTCCGTAGTAGTTGTCGTTGGCGTAGTCGTGGTTTTCCAGTGCACGGAGGACCACGGCGCCACGGCGCGCAGTCTCCGTCCGGTTCCAGTAGTACTCCAGCCCGACGGCATTCATTCTCTTGCGGGAGATGCCATCGAGCAGAGTGATCCAATGGTTTGCGTAATTGATGTCGAACGCCTCGTCCTGGTCGGCGGGACGGCTTGCGATGTCGGCCTCGTTCAACATCAGCAGAGGTTGCTTGACCTTTTCGCAGCGGCGGCGTCCTTCGCACCAGAAATCCAGGGGAATGCCGCCGCCGACGTCGCAGCGGAAGCCATCCATGCCAAACTCGCGCACCCAGTATACCATATTCTGCCAGAGGTACTCGCGCAACTCGGGGACATTGAAGTCCAACACGCAGAAGTGCCATTGGTTCAGTTTCACGTTTCCCGACTCATCCTTCATCACGAAGTCGGGATGCGCCTTCCCGAAGGCGGGACCCGCGTGCAGATAGACCAGGTCGAGCATCACCTTCAGACCGAGGCGGTGCGCTGCTTCCACGAACGAACGGAAATCCTCGTCGGAGCCATATTCCGCATCGACGTGGTAGTAGTCCTTGATGCGGTACGGATTGCGCGGGTTTCCACAGAGGGACTCCCGCTGGCGGTCGCTCCAGTTTCGCACGTCCTCATCGGAATCCGTCTCCATCAGGGGGCATAGGTACAGGACGTTCGCCCCCGTCGCCGCCACTTCGGGCAAATGTCTTGCTGCCGCCGCCAAATTCCCTTCTTCCGTGAAGACGCGCAGGTTGACCTGGTAAATCACGGCGTCCTTCACAAGTTCCGAACGTGCCTTTCGCATATCCGTCATTGCCAAAACCTCCTTGCTGTTGAGCTAGGAACTTCCCTGGTGAGTCCCTGCGGGAACAAGGGAACAAAGGTTCAAATAGACAAAAGACCGAGGAATAACGATTGGAAAAGGGGCATTGGGAGTACCGTCTTCATCCACTCGTTCCCTTTGTTCCGTTATCCTCCTCTTGAGTCAGCCTAGTTCCTGTATTATGGCCAGTACGGGGACTTCGTCGGGCGGAAATGCTGGAAGGTGGCAGTATAGGCGTTGCCTTGGAGGAAATAGGGAGTGGAAATCGCATTGAGCACGTTCGAGATTTTGGGGGAGGGGGCGACGTGCCAGTCGGCCCAGAGGATATTCACCGTGCCATTGTGCCGCGGGGCGGGGTTGCCGTAGCCTGTCGACTTCGTGTGGTTAGGATCCATTGACATATTCCAACGTCCACCTTTTTCGGGGGCGACTGGCTCGGAAGAGCCTTTGCCCGAAGTGCACCAAGTGTCGCACTGGAAGACCATTATTGAGGGCTTATTGTAGTTGGTGATTCGGTCGCCGTCATAATTGTTGTCCTTTTTGTTTTGGGGAATCAGACCGATGATATTCACACCGTAGTCCATATAAGAGAGATTGGTAATATTGGTAGGCTGGCTGGGACAGTGGAAAAGTTTGGGCCCGTATGGAGTAACCGTGTTACTGTTTGTCAATTCGTATACGCATTTATGGAAAGGCCGATTGTATTGGTTGCTGCCTCTGCCGTCGTTGTAATTCGCGGACATCCATTCATCGTTGTCCATCGTATACTGCGCGTTGATCAGTCCAATCTGCTTCAGGTTGTTCGTGCAGGCAATCGTACGTCCCTTCTCGCGTGCCTTTGCCAGCGCGGGCAGCAACATCGCGGCCAGAATCGCGATAATCGCAATCACGACCAGAAGTTCAATCAAGGTGAAGTGCGTTTTGTCATTGTGGGGGGGGTAAATTGCTTTTTTCATGGGGAACAGCCTTTGGGTTTGTGGGTTTGGGATGGCAACTGCTTTTTTCACATTTTAACGATTAATCTTTTAAATGCAAAAATATTATACCTATTTGTTTCCCCTTTTTCAAGTGGGGTTCTTGTAAAAATATCAGATTTTTCATTTCTGAAAAATCTTTGCAAAATCTTTCCTTTTTTCACACGGATTCATTGACCAGAATATTCGCGTTGTCCAATCGGGAAAATGCATCAAAATGGAAAAATCAAATTATGCAGAATTACGAATATCTTTTATGATGCATTTCGTAGCAATGGCCAGGCACTCCAGAAATGGAAGAGCTGGTAGATTCTGCGCGTGCCCCTAGGTCGAAAGCGGGGTGAAAAGTTGGTCCAGCGTTACAGTGCATTGTGGGAAGCTGCTGTACTCGTTTTGTTTAAGGCCGTGGGAAGTGACGAGTGTCAACAGCAGGGATTTCCGCGTGTTCGTTTCTTCGAGAAAGCAATCGAGCTTGTTTTGGAGTGCCTGGCAGTAGCGTTTACTCAATGCAAATGGGCCTTTGGCGTATTTGATCTCGCAGACGTTGATGGTTTCGTCCTTTCTGTCGATGAGAAGATCTATCTGTGCACCTTGCGAAGCCTCCCTGGATGTTCGCCAAGAGCAGACTCTTGTCTGGACAGATGAAATGCCAAGTGCCTGCTTGATTTGCTTGATATGGTGCAGGCAGAGCATTTCAAAAGCAAGGCCCGCCCAGGAGTTGTGCAAGGCACTGTTGACCGATGTGCTCCAGAAATGCTCGTCATTGTAATAGTTGTTTTCCACAAAGTTGAAGAAGAACAGGGTATAGAAGTCGATAAGTTGATACAGAGTACCTTTGACGTTTGCGGTTCTGCGGCTATTGGATTTTTCGGAGTACGGGTCATAGCGCCGTATGAACCCACACTGGGCAAGTTCTTCGAGCACGAGCGAGAACGCACCATTGTCCGTCAGTTTTGTGGCAGACAGTAGCTCCAGGCGTGTCAGTCCGACGCGTTTCCTTGCCAGGGCGGTCACGACTGCGATGTGAGGAGAAGCGTTCCGGAAAATGGCTTTGTACAGGTTGGAGAACTCGTCCTTCAGTTCCGCTGTCGCTGCAAAGAACAGTCTGTCGATGTTTTGCGCGAGGCTTAGATTTTTCTGGAGGACGGACAGGTAGAAGGGAATCCCCCCTAGAATCATATAGCATTCCGCAATCTCCTTGCGCGAATATCCGAAGCCATGCCGTTGAAAATACTCTTCGCATTCCTGAAGAGTAAATGGTTCCAACTGGAGGTGATGAGTGAGGCGATTGTGAAGACCGCCCCTGCTGTGGATGAGGTTGTTCAGCATCCAGGAGGTGGCCGAGCCGCAGACGATAAGTTTCACGTCGTCTCGGAGAGACGCCCAGCTGTTCCAGAAGTTCTCAAGTGCGGGGATGAATCCTGAGCGTGGCGTGTCCATCCAGGGCATTTCGTCAATGAACACCACCTTCGGACCAGCCGGAAGCGTTTCAAGATAACGCCCCAGGGCTGTGAACGCCAGAATCCAGGATGGCACGAGCGAAAGCTCCTCGGATTTGCTGTATTTTTGGAGCGCAACGGAAAAAGTCACGAGCTGGCGTTCAAGGGAAGAATCGTGAGAACCTGTCATATAAAACGCAAACGCGTCATTCGCTGCTGCCCGGATGAGAAAGGTTTTTCCCACACGGCGCCTTCCATATACCGCCACAAACTCTGACCTCGGGCTGGATAAGTATTCCCTTAGCACCCGAAGCTCTCCCACCCTGCCAACTATGTTCTCCATCGTTTTCCTCCTTGCGTGTGCCGAGGCGACGGGTCTCCGGAGACAGATACTCCGAAATCGCCTCTTCTTCTTACAATATACAGCCATAATGACGATTCCGCAAATATAAAATCTATAATTTGCGGAATTGCGCAAAAAAATGACGATTCCGCAAAATAAAAATCTATCATTTGCGGAATTGCGCGACGAGTGCAGGGGCCTCCTTGTGCGCTTTTGAGGGCGTGGCGGTGGGGAAGCCGAGGG
>JAFRLI010000086.1 GCA_017431255.1 Victivallales bacterium | reverse complement strand
GGGGGTTGGACTCAAGTCCTGAAAGGCAGAGAAAAGAGTTGAGGACTTGCGTAAAATCTTCGGCTTTTCGGGAGGTTTTTGCTTTCTCCAGAGAACCGAGAGAACGGCGGGATAAAAAGCCGTAAGTTGCCTGGTTTGAGGGAGTTTGCGCGGAAATGACAAGCCCCGTGAAGTGGGTTGGACTTCACGGGGCATTCACTGTCTGAATGGTGGAGGCGCCGGGAGTTGAACCCGGGTCCTAAAAAGACATCCTGGAAGCTTCTACATGCGTAGCACGCGATTTTATCTTAGTCCAACGGGTCGGTGGCGTACGCACACACCGTTGGAAGCAGCGTTCTGTTTGTCCTCATCCGCAAGCCCGTTCGCACGACTCTTGGACCAGCCTGATGCGTGCGCCGTCATCCTGTATCAGGTGTCGAGGTGACGACGTCGCGGAACTATGCCGCGAGTGCGAGTTCGTTGTTCGCAGTTATTTTTTTGACCGATGATTCAAGAGGCCAACGGTCATCCTCTGCACGCGACTTCCGATCTGCCTTAGCAGTCGAAACCATTTCGCCCCCAATTTTCAAAGAACTGTTTATAATATAACAAGTTTTGTTAAAAAATCAAGCGTTCTTTACAAAAATCAAACTTCAAAAACAACTTTCTACAATCTGCGACTTGCAAGCGGATGGATGTTTTGGGTACTGGGTATTCTTCTGTCATGTTTGTCGCGAGTGCTGGGCTTTGGAACTGTGATTGTTTCAGGCAAGGATTGGGTGGGCGGTGGGACATCGTTGCAATGACTCGCTTGCCATCTGTCAATTTCAGGTTATGTTATTATTAGGGTTTTTGTGTGTTTTGAAAACTTGCCTACCTCTAGGAAAGTAAGAAAGGAGAACAGCGATGCAAACAATTGGAAAGTGGTTGAGTGTCGTGGCGGCGATACTGTCGCTAGGAGCCTTTGCGGATTTCAAGTTTGAGATGAAGATGAGCAAGGAGAACGGCATTTATGGGAAGGGGGAGCCGATTTCATGTACGGTTCTGGTGAAGGAGAACGGGAAGCCGTCGGTCGGTGCGAAGATACATTATGCGATTCGGGATTCTTTGAAGAAGAACGTAAAGAGCGGGACGTTTGAGACGGATGGGAAGGAGAAGACGTTTGAATTGCCGAGTTCGGAAGTAGCAGCGTGGCGGAACATCGTCTTTACCGTGCTGGGAGAGGATGGGAAGCCCGTCAAAGGCAAAGGCGAGAAACCGTTGAGCGAAGGGATCGGTGCGTTGGTGGCACCCGAGGAGTTCAAGCAGAGCTATCCGGAGCCGAAGGACTTTGATGCATTCTGGGAGGCAGCGCGTCAGGAGATGCGTGCCATTCCGATGGAGGCCGTGTTGACGGAAGTGGAGGTGGACCCGAAGTTCGCGAAACTCGTGAGCGTCTGGGATGTGCAGATTCCCTGCACTGGCGGCATCAACGTTTCGGGATATCTTGCCTGCCCGAAGAATGCGTCTCCCAAGAGCCTTCCTGCGTTGGCGTCCTTCCATGGGGCTGGCGTGCGTTCTTCCAACAAGGGAGCAGTCCTCCAATGGGCGCAAAGGGGCTTTATTGCGATGGACGTGAACGCGCACGGCATCGTCAACGGCAAGCCTGACGATTTCTACACAACTCTATCCAAGGAGTATTACCAGAAGCCTCAGGCGGACGGAACGACGCGCTATGCGATGTGGGGCATTCGTTCTCCTCAGACGTGGTATTTCCGCGGGATGTACCAGCGCGTGATGCGGACGTTGGATTACCTGTGCTCGCGTCCTGAATGGAATGGTAAGGACCTCGTAGTGAATGGCGGCAGCCAAGGGGGTGGCCAGTCCATCGCTGCAGCCGGTCTGGATTCCCGCGTGACTTTGCTGGTGGCCGGGGTGCCGGCGTTGAGCGACATGACGGGCATCGTCGGCAACCCGCCGCGTACCAATGGCTGGCCCGTGCACTATCCTGACAAGGTCATCGACCCCAAGGACCCTGTTATCCTCAACACCGTTTCCTACTTTGACAACGTGAACTTTGCCAAGCGCATCAAGTGCGACGCGTACCTTTCGACGGGTTTGAACGACACGGTCTGCGCCCCGTGCAGCGTCCATACGGTCTTCAACCACCTCGCCTCACCCAAGAAGGATTTGCTCATCTATCCCACTGGCAAACATGGTACCTCCCCCAACGCCAAGGGACGGGAAGCCATCATCGCCATCGGTGCCGCGACTGCCATCAAATAGCAGGAGACATGGAGAATGGCAAGATTCGCCACATGGATTGCAGCGGTTGTTGCCGTGGTTGGAATGACGGTTGCCAGCGCGAAGACTCTGGTTGCCTACTACTCGTGGAGTCCGGACGGGAACACCCGTTTTGTGGCGCAGGTGATTGCGGAGGCGACGGGGGCAGACCTGCTGGAACTCAAGTTGGAGAAGGACTATTCCACGGACTACGACGTATGCGTCAAGCAGGCGAAGGCGGACTGGCTGTCAAAAGCGCGTCCGGCATTGGCGGTCAAATGCGAGAATATTGCGGAATACGACACGATATTCGTGGGCAGTCCCAACTGGTGGGGGACGATTGCGCCGCCATTGTTGACGTTTCTCTGCTCGTATGACTTCACGGGGAAGAAGGTGATTCCGTTTTTCACGCATGGAGGAGGCGGGATGCAGAAATGCGAAGAGGACGTGAAGAAGGCGATTCCGAAGGCGAATCTGGTTTTTGCGAAGACGTGGTGGGGGACCTTTGTCAAAATGAAGAAAGAAGAGATCATTGCCTGGGCGAAGAGTGTGAAATGAGGTATGAGAAAGCGTGCATAGGTTCCATCGGGTATGCGCTGCCGGAGACGGTGGTGACCTCTTTGGAACTGGAGAGGCGGCTTGGTCCGTTGTACGAGCGCTTGCGCCTAGTGGAAGGTCGTCTGGAACTTATGAGCGGCATTCGCGAACGCCGTTTCTGGGCGAAGGGGACCCTTCCCAGTCAGGCTGCCGCGC
This sequence comes from Victivallales bacterium, assembly GCA_017431255.1. GTDB lineage: Bacteria > Verrucomicrobiota > Lentisphaeria > Oligosphaerales > Oligosphaeraceae > RGIG2581. The sequence continues at coordinate 1,066 of JAFRLI010000086.1, read as the reverse complement.
GTGCCGGACGCGACGCGCTGGCGCGCCTCCCGCAACTTGCGCCAGAGAGCATTGACTGCCTGATCCACTGCGCGGTCTCGCGGGACTTCGTCGAGCCGGCGACTTCAACAGCGGTGCATCGCCTGCTCGGGCTTGGCAACCACGTGATGAACTTTGACATCTCGAATGCGTGCCTGGGCATGGCGACGGGGGTGCTGATGCTGGCGAACATGGTGGAACTAGGGCAGATTCGAGCGGGGCTGGCGGTTTGCGGCGAGAATGCCGGCCCGCTGGTCGAGAATACCGTGGAACGTCTCAATGCCGATTTGACGCAGACGCGGCGCTCCATCAAGGACCAGTTTGCCTCCCTCACCATCGGCTCCTGCGCCGCCGCCATCGTCGTCGCTTCCCGCGATGTCCTTCCGGACGGACATTCCCTCCTCGCCGCCGCTACCTGCACGGACACCTCCTCCAACAACCTTTGTCAAGGCGATGCCAACGGCGGTATGACCGACGGTTCTGCCCCGCTGATGGCGACGGATTCCGAGGCGCTCCTCCACGCCGGCGTGGCAGCCGCGCAGCGCATGTGGACGGAACTGAAACGTGAGACCGGCTGGGACGAAAATACGCCGAATCTGGTCTGCACGCATCAGGTCGGAAAGGCGCACAGCAAACTGCTTTTTGAAACACTCGGGCTGGACCCCGCACTGGACTTTACGACCTTCCCCGTTCTCGGGAACTGCGGCTCCGCCTCGTGGCCCGTCACCGCCGCCATGGCATTCGAGCAGGGACGCCTCCACCCTGGAGACAACCTGGCTCTCCTCGGCATCGGCAGCGGAATTAACTGCACTGGACTCGCCGTCCAGTGGTAAACCAAAGGACAAATGCAAGAACAATGTTGCGCTCCCGGAATCGGTGGAATGAGGTTTCTCAAAATAGTAGAAAAGTTTTCTCAGAAAGGTAGCGTAAATTGGTACAAATGACAGGAGGTTCCTGCTTGTCGTAACAAAATGACTTGACAAATGGCTTGACAGATGCGATATTGAGCCGGTACCCACCAGGGCGGGGGACCATCCACCCCGCGCGC
>JAFRLI010000085.1 GCA_017431255.1 Victivallales bacterium | reverse complement strand
GGCTCCGGCTCCGGCTCGGGGGCAGGCTCGGGTTCTGGCTCGGGGACAGGCTCTGGTTCGGACGCAGATACAGGCGCAGGCGCAGGGGCCAACTCCGTTTCGTCCTTTGCGCCGTCCTTTTGGTCATTCCATTGTGCGATTACGATCGTGGGAGGGGGGATGACGATTTGGGGGCGTGGCGAGGGGAGTGCGTCCTGGGGAAGATTTCCGGAGATGCGGTTGAGATGGATAATGATGTCGTCGAGTTGGACGGAATGTGCGTCGAGCATGACTCGTGCGAGAGTTGCCTCGAAGTAGATTCGTTTGTTGAGGGCGGCTCGGAAGGACCATTCGTGGGAGATGAGCGCTTCGAGGACGCGTTGCATCATCTGCGGGTCGAGAGCGCGACCGATGTTGGTCATATCGGCGAGTTCGCTGTCACTGACTTCGAGGATATCGGAGGCGTCCTTGCAAATGCCGGCGACCATGAGGGCGCGGATGTATTCGATAAGGTCACCGTAGAGGCGTTCGAGATCGCGTCCGCTGTCGGAGAGTTTCTGAATGACTTTCAGGGCGTCATTGAGGTTGTTGGTGAAGATGGCGCCCGCGATTTCGCGGAGTTCGAAGCCAGAGGCGAGGCCGAAGACATCGATGACATCTTGTTCACGGATGAGTTCGCCGGGTCCCATGCCGCCACAGAAGGCAATCATTTCATCGAAGATGGATTGTGCGTCGCGCATACCGCCGTCGGCCGCACGTGCAATGGCGGCGAGTGCGGCGTCCTCAATATTGACGTGTTCGCCGTTGGCGATTTCGCGGAGGCGTGCGACGATGAGGGGGACGGAGATTCTCTTGAGGTCAAATCTTTGGCAGCGGGAGATGATGGTGGGGAGGACCTTGTGCGGTTCCGTGGTGGCAAAGAGGAACTTCACATGCGCTGGCGGTTCTTCCAGGGTTTTGAGGAGGGCGTTCCATGCCGCCGTGGAGAGCATGTGGACTTCGTCGATGATGTAGATTTTGTATTTTCCGTTGGTGGGAGCGTACTGGACATCGTCGCGAATGTCGCGAATGTCTTCGACCTTGTTGTGGGAAGCACCGTCGATTTCAATGACATCCAAAGAGGTGCCTGCGGCGATTTCGCGGCAGTTCTGGCACTGGCAGCAGGGTTCGCCGTCGTGGTTGTTCAGACAGTTCAATGCCTTGGCGAAAATGCGCGCCGACGTGGTTTTGCCAATTCCCCGCGAACCCACGAACAAATAGGCGCTGCCAATGCGATTGTGTACAATCGCATTCTTTAGCGTGCGCGTGATATGCTCCTGCCCGACTACTTCCGCAAATGTCTGCGGGCGCCATTTCCTTGCCAGCACTTGATACGCCATACATACCCCTCTTAGAAAAATGACGAGGGAATTGCAAAACTCATTTTTGAGTCCACAGAACACACAGAACACACAGAATGCAATCCGCCGCTTCGCGGCGGCTTGCACTTTGTATTTTTTTAATCAAGTGTTTGGCCGCGCTGCGCGGACAAACAGGTCTGTGTATTCTGTGTGTTCTGTGGACTTCAAAAGAGTTTTGCAATTAACTCTTACGAAAAAACCGCGCCGCCTGCCTTAGAGTGCCCTGGCGCCCAGGGCGGCTGCTTAGGGCTGCTTGGTTCCCCACCTGACCCGGTTCACAACTTTCCTGCCGCACAGGATCCAAAACAGACGACACGGCAAAATTAAATATACCAACCTTCTGCTGGTTTGCAATCCAGAACCCCGTTTTTTTTCACAGAAACCTCGTTTTTCTACGCGACTGCAAGACCGCAACACTACAGACGGCAGTACCAGCATTTGCACGGGTCGGTTTTGCAGACTGCGCACTCTGGCGGGGGCTTATGGCCGCTCGCCGCGCGACCCACGTGGAGCGTAGTACTGGAGCACGAAGGGGGATTGTCCGCGCGGAGCGCAGCCTGCAGAACCTATTGCAAGGCATGCGCCGCGCGGCCATGCTTCTTTCGCTAACCCCTAGCGCAGTTCCACACCAGGAAGTGCGGCAAGAGCCTTGCGGATTTTCTCCTGCATGGCGTTGCCGTCTTCATCGGTGATGGTACCGTCGGCCTTGCGGAAGGTGATGTTGTAGGCAAAGGAGCGGCGTCCCTTGCCGAGGACCTTTTCGTCCTCAAAAATGTCAAACAAGGAGACTTTTTCGAGGGTGGTGATGTGGAGTTTTTCAATGAGGGTGACGACCTGCTGGTGGGTGAGGCCGGCGGGGGCGACGAAGGAGACGTCGCGCGAGGTGGCGGGATACTGCGGAAGCGGCGCATATTTGACGGACTTTCGGGACATTCCGAAGAGTGCCTCCAGTTCAATTTGCGCCACAAACAGCGGATTGCGCATGCGGAAACCCTTCACCAGGGAATCATTCACCTGACCAAATGTCACCAGTTCCCGACCACCCAATTTCAGCACGGCAGCCGCACCTTTCTTGTAGGCAGGCCCCTCGTAGGGTTCCCAGCGCAACTTCGCGGGCAGACGGCGTTCCAGCCAGTCTTCGACGACGCCTTTGATGTCGTAGAAGTCCACTGTGCGCTTGAGGTCGCTTCCAAAACGCTCCGGCCAGGGGTGTCCCGTCATTGCGATGGCGGCAACGGTGCGTTCTTCGTAGTTGCCGTTGTTGTTCAAGAAGACGCGTCCCTGTTCGTAGATTGCCAAATCGTGCTCGCTGTGCGCAACATTGTGGCTGACGACCGCCAGAAGGCCGGGAAGCAGTGTCGGACGGAGGTACGCCGTATCATTGCTGATGGGGTTCGATACACGGAGAATCTGTCCTTCCGAAAGACTGGTACCGGCGAGGCACTGCGGGAGGGACCAGAGGGAGTAGTTGATGATTTCATCCAAACCAAGGGCGTTGAAGTCCTCGCGTGCGGCCTCGATGGGGAAGAACTTGTCATCGGCCATCATGCCGCCGACGGCGGCGGAGGCGGTGGCTTCGGGGATGTTGTCCATTCCCGTCATCTGGGCGACTTCCTCGAAGAGGTCGTGTTCGGCAACGAGGTCAAACCGCCATTCGGGAGCGCGGTAGAGGCCACCCTGTTCGTCACGTGCCAGTTCGACGAGACCGCGGCGCTTGAGGCAGTCCGCAATCTGGTCATGGGAGAGTTGGAGACCAAGGCGCGCGTTGCATTTTGCAAAGTCGAGGCGGATTTCGGGGCACTGCCACTTGCGGGGATAGACGTCGATAACGCCTTTGAGTTGAGTGGCACCGCAGAGGGAGCAGAGGAGGCTGGCGGCGCGTTGACTGGCGAGTTCGGAGAGATAGGGGGAGACGCCGCGCTCGTAGCGGTAGGATGCGTCGGTGGCCTTTCCCAGGGTACGGGAGGAGATGCGGATGTTGGTACGGTCGAAGGCAGCAGATTCGAGGAGGACGGAGGTTGTGTCATCCGTAATCATGGAGTTTTCGCCGCCCATGATGCCTGCGAGGGCGACTCCGTGAGCGGGGTCGGAGATGAGCAGATTGTCGTGGGTGAGAGTGAGCTCGGTTTCGTCGAGGAGTTTGATTTTTTCACCGTCGGCGGCGCGGCGCACGATGATGTGTCCGTCTTTGAGGGTGCGGAGGTCGAATGCGTGCAACGGATTGCCGAACTCGAGCATGACGTAGTTCGTGATATCGACGACATTGTTGATGGAACGCAGTCCCAGTGCTTCCAGATGTTTCACCATCCACTCTGGGGAGGGACCGATTTTGACGTTTTTGAAGACGCGCGCAATGTACCTCGGGCAGAGGTCGGGCGCCTCGATTTCGACTTGCGCCACGGAAGACACCTCTTCCACGGGATCCTCCACGACGGGCATGTCTGGGAGCGAGACGGGGTTTCCCGAGACGGCGCCAATTTCGCGCGCAATCCCGAAATGGCTGTTCCAGTCGGGACGGTTCGGGGTGACCTCCCAGTCGATGACGGTGTCACCAGCCTTCACGATGTCTGCGAGATTGACGCCGAGGGGCGTGTCGTCTGGCAGAATCATGATGCCGCTGTGGTCGTTGCTCAGACCGAGTTCTCGCTCGGAGCAGAGCATGCCGTTGGATTCCACGCCGCGCAACTTGGATTTCTTGATTTTGAAGTCCGGGAACTGCGCCCCGATGGTCGCCAGCGCAACCACCTTGCCAGCGTCGCAATTCGGCGCACCGCAGACCACCTGCACGGGTTCGCCGCCCGTCGTCACCTGGCACACGGACATATGGTCTGAGTTTGGATGAGGCTCGCGAGAAAGAATCTTCGCCGTCACAATCCCCGTCGGCAACGCTCCTTGTTGGTCGATGCTTTCGACCTCAAGTCCAGCGCCTGTCAGACGCTGCGACAACTCACGGGGTTCCCACGGAATTTTAACAAACTGGCTCAGCCAATCAACGGATGTCTTCATTGCTGCTATTCGGGTTTGGGGTGAAAATCAACTTTATGACTATATTATAAAATAATCCCTCTAGTAAATAAGTACAAACGAACGCGAGGCAAAAGTTTTTCCGATTCTACAACGGCGATTTGCCGCCTGGAGACGTTTTGGGGGCAATTTCTCGCGTTTTTTTGACAAAAAAGAAAATTTTTTCGAAAATGATTTAAAGAAATCGTCAAAAAAACATCTTATTATATGAAGGCGAGATTTTCGAGCCTTCCACTCGAGTGAAAATTGTCCCAAAACTGGAGAACCCGACATGAAAGAAACCGAAAACAGAATTGTTCCAAGAAATCCCATCCGATTTTGGCTGCGTTTCTTGGCAAAGAAGCTGGGGTTGTCTATCCCGCCCCTCAGCAAGGAGGAACTCTTGGACCAATACGTAATTCACATCAAGAAGTAACAACTAGGAGAAGTTCCATGAGTGAAACAAGGCAAATGATGGACGAGGCTCTGTCTGAGGCAATTCGGCAACATGAGCGTTCCATGCTGGGGTATGTGAAGAGCCTGTTGAAAGGAGATGACACCACTTCCGAGGAAGTCGTGATGTTCGCCTTTGCGCAACTCTACAAGCAAATTGCAGAAAACAAAATAGACAAAATCCGCAATCTGCGAAATTGGCTGCTGACCGTCTGCCGCAACCGCGTCGCCGAACTGGCACGGACGAAACGCCTCCCGGCAGCATTCGATCCCAGCACCTGGGACACAATGGACGAGACCCCGAACGCCTGCGACCTCCAGCAAAACCTCGAGGACGAAGAACGCTTGGCAAACTGCATGGATAAATTGACACCCGCCCAGCGGGAAATTGTACGCCTGAAGATTTGGGAGAAACTGAAATATGACGAAATCGGCGAAATCTTGAATATCACGGCGAACAACGCTGGCGTCCGAATGCACAATGCCATTCGCGATTTGCGCAAGTGCTTCGGGGTATAAATCTTGAAAAGAGGAGAAATGACCATGAATCTCACAAAAGACGAAAAAAACATTCTTGCATACCTGTTGGGAGAACTCGGTGCCTGGAAAAGTCGCCTTCTGGAGGCTCGTATGGAGCAGGATCCCGACTTCAAAGCTTTGTTTGAGAAGTGGAAGGCGTTCCTAAACGTCCATATCAAGAAGTTCTTCGAGAAAGAGGATAAGGCGCTGAAGAAAAGCCTGTCTGGTCCCGACCTGATGCTTGCAAAAGTCCACAGTTACTTGGATGCCACCGGCTATCGTGCCCCTGCAAAAAACAATCCGTCGCGCTGGATGGACCAACTGATGGGACTCTTCTCGCCGGCTTCTGAGAAATGGAAACATTTGGCGTTGAGCGAGAAAATGGCAGGGTTAGGTGCCGTGATGCGTTGCTGCTTGCCGGAACCTAGAAACGCTTCTTTTGCGAAAGCCTCTATATTTGCTCAGAAAGAATGCAGAATGCTCTCTGAAGATCTGGCAAAGACGAGAGTCCAACGGTCCATGGAAATGCTGCCGGAGACATTCACTCTTCCCGAGGAGCACGAGAAGTATCCCAACTACCGTGAGCACATCTTCCAAGGCACCCGCGAGAATCCGTTGAGCACGTTCTCTCTGGATGTCGATACCGCGTCCTGGTCCAACATCCGCCGATATATCCAGGAGGAACATCAACTGCCGCCCAAGGATGCCGTCCGCGTCGAGGAGATGCTCAACTACTTCCGCTATACGCTCCCACTGCCGGAAGAAGGCAAGACCTTCGGCTGCACCCAGGCGTTGACGGAATGCCCCTGGAATCCCACGCACAAACTCCTTCGACTCGCCATCCAGACGAAGCGCGTCGTGACCGAACGCCCCAACGCCAATCTCGTCTTCCTCATCGATGTCTCTGGCTCCATGTATGATGATAACAAACTCCCGCTCGTCAAAAAGTCCATCGAGAATCTCCGCGACCACCTGCACAGCGAAGACACCATCTCCCTGGTCACCTATGCCAATCACGACCACCTCCTCGTGGACGGTGTGCGCGGCACAGATTGGGAAAGCATCCAGCAGAAACTGGACAAACTGGAAGCCGGTGGTGGCACCTATGGCTCCAAGGGCCTGGAAATGGCCTACAGTGTTGCCATCCGCCACTTCAAGCGCGACGGCATCAACCGTATCATCCTCTGCACCGACGGCGACTTCAACTTCGGACTCACCACCTCCTCCGACCTCTCCACGTTCATCAAGCAGAAGTCCAAGTCCGGCGTCAACCTCACCATCCTCGGTTTCGGCATGGGGAACTACCACGATGAAAACCTCAAGACTCTCTCCAAGGACGGGCACGGCAACTACGCCTACATCGACCGCCTTCCCGAAGCGCGCCGCGTCCTCGTCGAGCAACTGGAAAGCACGATGGTGACGGTTGCGCGTGACGCAAAGGTCCAGGTGGAGTTCAATCCCGCCAACGTGGCAGCCTATCGCCTGATCGGCTATGAGTGCCGACGCTTGGAAGCACGCGACTTCAACGATGACAAGAAAGAGGCCGCCGACATCGGCGCAGGACACTCCATCACCGTCCTCTACGAACTCATCCCGGCGGGGTGCCCCATCCCCGGTGCCAGTGTCGACGCTCTCAAGTACCAGACACCTGCGCAGGCAGGCACGCTGGCAGGGGAACTGGCGACCGTCAAGATGCGCTACAAGGAACCGAAGGCCGTTGCAAGCAACCTGCTCGTCTTCGACCCTGTGCAGGCCTCCTCCGAGGTGCGTCTCGCCGATGCGGACGCGGATACGCGCTTCGCCGCCGCCGTCGCCGCCACTGGAATGTCGCTGCGCGGCTCCCCCTTCCTGGGTGACCTTGCGCCAGAGGATGTCCTCCGTCTCGCCGAAGACGCAGTCCCCGAGAATGCCTCGGCAGAACGCCAGGAGTTCCTCGCCATCGTTCGCGAAGCAACCATCCTCAAGTAAATAGCCACCCGCTCTAGACGCTCTAGAGATCCTAGAGACCCTAGAACGTCTAGCACATCTAGCACATCTAGCACATCTAGCACATCTAGCACTTCTAGCACATCTAGCACTTCTAGCACATCTAGCACTTCTAGCACATCTAGCACTTCTAGCACTTCTAGCACTTCTAGCACATCTAGCACTTCTAGCACTTCTAGCGCATCTAGAAAAAAAGCCGCCGCATCCCGATAGAGATGCGGCGGCTGATGTTTTAGAAGCGGGGAGATTGCTTACTTGGAAACAACCTTGATCATTTCGCAGACCTTGTTGCTGTAGCCCCACTCGTTGTCATACCAGGCAACCAGTTTGACGAAGGTCGAGTCGAGGGCGATACCAGCCTTGGCGTCGAAGATGGAGGTGTGGGCATCGCCACGGATGTCGGTGGAGACGATGGGATCTTCCGTGTATTCCACGATTCCCTTCATATCGCCTTCCGCGGCGGCCTTGACGGCGGCGCAGATCTCTTCGTAGGTCGCGGGCTTCTCGAGTTCGCAGGTCAGGTCAACGACGGAACCGTCGAGGGACGGAATGCGCATCGACATACCGGTGAGTTTCTTGTTCAACGCGGGGAGAACTTTGCCGACGGCCTTGGCCGCGCCCGTGCTGGACGGGATGATGTTCTCGAGGATACCGCGGCCGCCGCGCCAGTCTTTCTTGGACGGGCCGTCAACGGTCTTCTGGGTGGCGGTGGCGGCGTGGACGGTGGTCATGAGACCGCGCTTGATGCCGAACGCGTTGTGGATGATCTTGGAGAG
>JAFRLI010000084.1 GCA_017431255.1 Victivallales bacterium | reverse complement strand
CATGGGAATCATCTCCATTGGTGCTTGGGGTAACGCCGCGCCAATTCGGTGCGGATTTTGGGATAGAGGGTGGCCCAGAAGTTTTCCAGGTCCTCGGTGATTTGAACCGTTCGGAAGTTTGGTGCCAGAATGTCGAGCAGAACCCGTGCGCGTCCGGCGGCGATTTCAGGGATTCGCGGAAGGTCGTAGAGATCCTGGATTTTTGCGCGCCCCTTGGGCTGTTGTCCGGGGACGTACTCGATTTTCATCCGTCGCCCATTGGGAAGCGGAATGGCCTCGGGTGCCATCGCGTCCACAAAACGTTGCTGTTCGTAGGGAAGAAAACCTTTGACGAAGGCAAAGGTGTCCTTGTCCTTCAGACGTTTGAGGGAGGATTCGCCGAGGCAGAGATTACGAAGGATTTTGGCGCGGTCCTGCTCGTCAAACGCAGGAAGTTTTTGTTCCGGGAAGACGGTGGCAAGCCAGCGGACGCGGGAGATGTATCGTTCGACCTTGTCGTCCCAGTTGGGGACGGGTGCCTTCCCGTCGATGAGCATTTGCGCGAGGATGGCGGCGGCCTGTTCGGGATCTGGGTCACTGCGGACTTTCTCTTCGAGGAGGAGTCCACGGCAGGAGAGGGTCTGTTTGCGAAGAACCTGCTGACGGCGTTCGTCCCAGAAGACGACATCCTGGTCGAGCCAGTCGTCGGGGAAGCAATCCAGGAGCCAGTCTTCGCGGAAGCCGGAGGCGAGGGAGAGGGTGAGTTTTCCCGAGGTATCGCGGAGTTCTGCGGCGAGGAAGAGCGGTTCGTCGCGAACGACGCTTTCCCGGGCGAGGGAGGCGTGTCGTCCATCCTGGAGGATGCAGTCAAGAGTAGCATGGTCGGCGCGTCGCACGAGACGATCGGGAAAGGTTTGGAGGAGACACTGGAGGAAATGGAGTTCTGGTGTCGGGGAGTGGAGTTTGTCCCAGCCGAGGCGTGCGCCAGTGGCGCAGAGGTCTTCTGCGGCGCGGAGAATGTCGCGTGCTGCGGTGGCATTGATTCCGAGTGCCTGACAGGCACCGGGAGCAAAATGTGCGTCGCGAGCAAGTCGGACAAGTTCGAAGGCTTCCAGGAAATCGGAGGCGGGAAGTTGTTGCTGTTTTGCGTTTTGTCGTGCGTTCTGGCGTCGTTGTGTATTGTTTTCGCGGGTGGTGGAGGATGCGGTAATGAGGGGACGTTCAGAGAGGAGCGCGGCAGCCCAGGCGGTCAGGTGGAAGCAGCCTGTCTTTGCACCAAGGTGCATTAGAAGGCTAAGGCGCGGATGAGCGGGAACGGCAGCCAATTCGCGTCCCAGCGCGGTCAGACCGCCGTGATTTGGCTTGAGGAATCCCAGCGAGACCAGAAGTGCCTCCGCCCCTGCCAGCGGTCGCGCAGGCGGTGCTTCGTACCAGGGAAACCGTGATGCGTCCTGGAATCCGAATGCATTGACCGCGAGAACCGCCTCCGCCAAATCCATCCGGAGGATTTCAGGCACGGTACGGGCGGGTCGTTGGCTGTACTCCAGCCAGGACCAGAGACGCTGGCAGGTGCCTGGGGCCTCGCGTCCAGCACGGCCTGCGCGCTGGTCGGCGGAATCGCGTGCAATGCCCTCCATCAGCAGAGAATCCACGCCTCGCACGGGGTCGTAATGCGAAACGCGCGCCAGCCCCGAATCAATGACATGACGCACGCCTGGAATGGTCAGCGAAGTCTCCGCTATGTTCGTTGCAACAATCACCTTGCGGATGCTTGCCGGCTCCATCACCTTCCGTTGCTCTTCGGGCGGCAAGTTCCCGTACAGCGGCAGCAGCAGGAGTTTCTCGGAGGTCCGAATGGCCGCGCAGGCCTCGATGGTCTTGCGGATTTCATAGCCGCCCGGCATGAACACGAGCACATCCCCAGATTGACCGGAAGCCAGAATGCGCCCCAATGCCTTCGCGGCGGCCGTTGCGGGACCCAGCAGCTTCTCCTGCTGCGTGGAATACGTGATGTCCACAGGGAAGAGTTGTCCTTCTGCGTGGACGTGCGGACAGTTGTCCAGATAGTCGCAGACCGGCTTTGCGTCAATGGTAGCGGACATGACGACGAGGCGCAGGTCGGGATTGTGCTTGCGCCGCGTTTCGTGCGCCATGGCGAGGCCAAGGTCGGTGTGCAGGGAGCGCTCGTGGAACTCATCAAAAACGATGGCGACGATTCCTGGCAGCGTGGGGTCAGCGACGAGCATGCGGGAGAGGATTCCCTCGGTCAGGAAGAGGATGCGCGTGTCCTTGCTGAGTGCCTGCTCGTAGCGTGTCTGGAAGCCCACGGTCGCGCCCAGGCGTTCCCCACGCTCTGAAGCGACGCGCTCCGCCAGCATGCGTGCCGCCAGGCGGCGCGGTTGCAAAACAAGAATGCGGCCGACGGGCAGATGCTCCAGCAGGAACTGAGGCACCTGTGTCGATTTTCCGGAGCCAGTCGGCGCAGTCAGCACCACGCAACCGTGGTCATCCATCGCGTGCAACAGTTCCTGCTTGACCGCGAAAATGGGGAGGTCCAGGGGCATGAGCGTTCGAGGCGAATCTTCGTGCAAAATACCTTGTGAGCACCACCTTTATTGGGCGACTTTGACGGTGATTGGCTCCGCGTTCTCAAACTTCACGGGAACGGTGAGAATACCGTCCGCAGGCATGACCATCGTGCTGGTCTTGCCGTTGATGGTGACCGTGAGTTTGCTGCCTGCCGCCGGCTGGAACTGCTGGCGACGGCGGAACGTGACCTTCGCGCTGACAGGATACTGGATGTCGGGATGCTCCACCTTGATGGTGGCCGTAATGTGCTTCTTGTCCTCCTGGATTTTGGAGGAAGAGATACCCCGGTTAATCCAGCCGACGAGGTCGCCGTCCTTCTGGTCGCCGTTGCCGTAGTTCTTGTCGTCGGAGTTTTCCGAGAAGGCGAGGAATGGCTGATTGGTGGCGAACTTCAGAAGGGTGGAGCGGGAGTGCTGGCAGTCCTTGGGGGCCTCGGAACTCATTCCGTGGGCACCGTTGTTCCAGAAGATATGGATGGCTTGCCGTGCCTCTCCGGCGGCCTTGAAGAATGGCGGGTTGTTCGCCCAGGGCATGGAGCTGTCATTTCGTCCGTTGGTGGCAAAAATGGGCGGGTAGTCCACGGAAGGATTGGCAATCATGCGTTCCCCGCTGACGACTTCCAGCAGGTCACGGCCGTCCTTCACAAAATACGCAGGATTCTGCTCCGTAAATTGTCCGACGGAGCAACGCAAACGGTTCACGGAGGTATTGGCTTTCGGGGTCTTGCGCCAGGTGTAGGAATAGATGGGAACTTTCGCAATCACGGCCGCAAAGACTTTCGGATAGTGGAGCGCCAGTTGCACAGAACCCGTGCCGCCCATGGAACCACCCAGGCTGTAGGTGCGGTTCGGATCCGTTCCCAAGAACTTCTGCGCCCATTTGACTAGGAAAAGGAGATACCGCTCGGTGTAGTTGTCGCAGGTGTATTTGGGTCCGTTGAGGGAGACCGCAATATCGGGACTGTATCCAAACCAGAAGGTCGAAATGGCGGGGACGCGGTCACGTTCGTCTGTGGATTCCTTGGGGGTGAGGCGACGTCCGATCCAGACGCGGTCCGAAGGAGTGATGCTGACCATGGATGCGTCAATCTGCACCTGGAACTTGAACGGAATGCCTTCCCGCCACGCAAACGAGTCGTCCGAATACACGATGTAGTTCCCGAAGGGGGTACCCTTGCTGTCGACGCCGACGCCGCCCCCGCGCCCGTGCAGATTCAGCATCAGCGGTTTGCCTTTGGCGGAACCTTCGCCAGGACTGTTCTTCGCAAGCGCAATGGGACGAATGGCCGCACGCTTCACGGAGATGGGCTTCGTCAAGCTCACGAGTTCCTCGGGCTTCCCGTCAAACCCGTGCTGCCACGAAACGGCGTAGTAGCGCGCCTTTCCATCCTCCCCCTTCGCAACGGTATGCACGTGCAACCCGCCGTCCGCAGAAATGGGGGTTCCCTTGTCTTCAATCACAAAGCCCTGGCGCGTCACTTTCGCACCCTCGGCGGCAACGTTGCCCGCAAAAATCTCCTCATTCTTGAGTTTTTTGTCCCGGGGAACCAGGAACGAGTTCACATCCAGCCACCAATCCCGCGCCGAACCCGGATTCAGGTACTTCGCGACAGGCTTCTTCCCGGACAGTTCGGACAGCACCATCGGCTTGTCCGAAGCCCACACCGTCAGGCGCGCGTCCGCAGGCAGACCTGTCTCATTCCACTGCAAAAACACCTGACCATTGCGGCATTCGCCCCGCAAATTGGACAGCATCCCGGCCGTACACGCAAGCGCACTCGTCGCCAGAACCGCCACCACCTTCGAAATCGAAATCTTCTTGCTCATAGTATGCTCCGGATTCGTTGTCAAAATACCTATCTATACAATATCGTCTCTTGCCCAGATTGCAAGAACTCCCCGTGAAGTTCTTGCTGGGCATTTTCGTGGTACTGGCTTGTAATTTTCGCAATGAATATCATAGTAATAAAATGAGGTACTTGCAAAACTCTCATCCCAACCGCCTTCACGGGGCGGCGCGTCGGCTTCATCGCTCAAACTCAGCGTGGTCATTCGCTTTCGCTCTTCGCCCTCGCTTGCGGCGGTTGGGCGGTCGTTTTGCAATGACCTCGATTGTTTCAACCATACCAACTACAGGAACACCAAACTATGCTGAAATACAAGCCGGCAGAAGAATGTCTTTTTGATGAATTGAGCCTTGGGGAAATCATGTTGCGTCTGGACCCAGGAGATGGCCGCATCCATACGACGCGAACATTCCAGGTCTGGGAAGGTGGCGGCGAGTACAACGTCGCGCGCGGACTGCGGAGGTGCTTTGGCCTGCGCACGGCGGTCGTGACCGCGCTGGCGGACAATCCCGTCGGACGTCTTGTGGAGGATTTCATTCTGCAGGGCGGCGTGGACACGCGATTCCTCAAATGGGTTCCGTATGACGGCATTGGACGCACCGTCCGCAATGGTCTCAACTTCACTGAAAAAGGCTTTGGGTGCCGTGGCGCCAAAAGTTGCTCCGACCGTGGAAATACCGCCATCTCCCAGGTCAAGCCCGGGGACTTCGACTGGGACTTCATCTTCGGGAAATGCGGGGTTCGGCATTTCCACACGGGCGGCATCTTCGCGGCCCTTTCGGACACCACACCAGGCGTTGTCATCGAAGCACTTCAGGCTGCCAAAAAGTACGGGACCATCACCAGTTACGACCTCAACTACCGTCCCAGCCTCTGGAAGGCCATCGGCGGCACGGCACGCGCACGGCAGGTCAACCAGGAACTCGCCCAATATGTCGATGTCATGATTGGCAACGAAGAGGACTTCACCGCATGCCTGGGTCTCGAGGTCGAGGGCGTGGACGCGAATCTCTCCAAGTTGGATACCGCCAACTTCCGCAAGATGATTCAGAAAGCCGTCCAGACCTATCCGAATTTCCAGGTGGTGGCGACGACGCTGCGCGCCGTCAAGTCCGCCTCGGTGAACGACTGGGGTGCCATCGCCTGGATGGATGGCAAGTTTGCAGAGGCACCGAATCGGCCTGGCCTGGAAATCTACGACCGCGTCGGCGGTGGGGATTCGTTTGCGTCGGGACTGATTTACGGATTGCTGACGGACGGCTCCGTCGAGTACGCCGTCAATTGTGGAGCGGCGCATGGAGCGTTGGCGATGACGACGCCTGGCGACACTTCGATGGCGACTTTGGAAGAGGTAGAGAAACTTATGAACGGCGGTTCCGCCCGCGTGGATCGATAACATGGAAATCATACTGCACATTGGGGAAAGTCTGTTAGCCATTCTGCTGCTGTATTACGGGGCGGAATATCTGGTATCCGGAGGGATGACTGTTGCCGCCCGTATGAAAATCAGTTCGCTGGTAGTAGGGCTGACATTGGTCGCGTTTGCGACGAGTGCCCCCGAACTGGTGGTGAGCTTGAGTTCCGCGCTGGAAGGCCAGTCTGGTCTGTCGCTGGGGAACATTGTCGGCTCGAACATCTGCAACATCGGATTGATTCTGGGATTGTCCGGATTAATCCATCCGATGACGGTGAACCGGGAACTGTTCAAATTGGACTTGCCCTTGATGGTGGGGAGTGCCCTGGCCTTGACGGTGACCTGCCATTTCCTAGGGGGGATTGGACGCCTGCTGGGCGGCATCTTCTTTGGCTGCATTCTGGTTTATACGGTCTACGGCGTGATTCATTCCCGCAAGATGATGGCGGAGCATCCCGAATTGGCGCAGGCCGATGAAGATTACGTGATTGCGTCCCGACGTTCCATTCAGCTGGCCCTGGTGATGGTTATCGGCGGTCTGGCGGCGTTGATTTGCGGCGGGCGCTTCTTCGTGCACGCAGCCGTCTACTTTGCAAAACTGCTGCATGTCTCGGACGCCGTGATTGGCCTGACCATCGTGGCGGTCGGAACCAGCCTGCCTGAACTGGCGACCAGCGTCGTCGCCGCCATCAAGGGACAACAGGACATGGCCATCGGAAATGTGGTCGGCTCCAACATCTTCAACGTACTGTGCATCATGGGTCTGACACCGCTCGTGAAGCCCATCTCCTCTGCGGAAATCTCACATGTGGATTTGGGTATGATGATGGTGATGACCCTCGTGCTGGTCCCCGTCCTGGTGACGGGACGCCGCGTCAGTCGCGGCGAAGGTGCACTTCTGCTGGCTGGATACATCGGTTACACCGCCTGGCTCGTCTCCCAGGCACATGCTCTCTGACAACTATGCAACTCACGCGAATCCCCATCCACATCGGCCTCCCCAAACCCCTCCACGCACTCGCCATCGCTGACACGCATCTCCTGTTCGCAGATGGACGCGACACCAAACGCTGCTTCGACAACTGCGTCAAGCGCATCGGCGAGTTCGAGTTCATCAATGTGGGACGCAATCTCCCCTATTTCCTCGAGGCGTTGCTGGAGTGCCAGAAGAACAATTACCTGCTTCTGCATTGCGGGGATTTGCTGGACTTCTACTCCCCCGCCAATCTCGAAGTCGCCACGCGACTGCTGGAACTCTCCCACGTGGATTATTTCTACTGCAGCGGCAACCACGAGTTCAGTTACTGCCCGGGCATGAAGGAAATCCTCACGCCCGAAGAGGAGGCACACATCCACGATGCAGTCGAACACGCCTTCAAGAATGAAATCACCTACGGTTCACGCGTCATTGGCGGCATCAACTTCGTCGCAGTCTACAACGGTCACCAGCGATTTGAGGAACGCGCACTGCCGTTCTTCGAAGAGCAGGTCGCCAAAGGACTGCCCATCGTGCTCCTCATGCACGACCCAGTCTGCGCCCCACATCTCCTAGACTACCTGCGACACGCCGAAGGCAACGCAACCTCCTACCTCATCGGTGCAGACGACATGCCGCTCGACGAACCAACCGTCGCCATGCTCGAACGCCTCCGCAAGGAACCCCTCCTCAAGGCAATTGTCGCTGGACATGTGCACCCGCACGCCAACATCGTCGACCAATTCGGCAGCGCGACCGAGGTCCTCGTCGGTGGCGCCTACTATGGCTACGGTGCCATACTAGACTTTGACTAGAGGCTAGATATTCTAGAAGCTCTAGATGGGCTAGATGGGCTAGAAAAACGAGGCTGTCTTTTTTTTCTGGGAAACAGGTTGTTTTCCAAAAAGAATAGATATATATTTAAGATGTCGGTGTGTGTCATCCGACGCGACACGTTTTTCAGATACAAGCAAAAGGACATTGAAACATGGCTCTCGACTGGTCGAATCTTGGTTTTGCCTACCGTGATGTGAACTGCCACATTCGCTACACGTGGAAGAACGGGAAATGGGATGAAGGGATTCTGGAGAAGGAACCGTATTTTCCCGTGCATATTGCGGCGACCTGCCTGCACTATGGGCAAGATGCCTTTGAAGGGTTGAAGGTGTTTCGCACGAAGAGCGGGGCGATTTGCGCGTTCCGCCCGATTGAAAATGCCCGCCGCATGAACTCGAGTGCACGTCGTTCGTGCATGGCGGAGGTTCCCGAGGAGTTGTTCCTGGATGCCGTGAACCGCGTGGTGAAGGCGAATGAAGAGTTTGTGCCGCCCTACGGGACTGGCGCGTCTCTGTACGTTCGTCCGCTGCTGCTCGGCACCGGTCCGCAGATTGGCGTGAACGCCGCAGACGAATACACCTTCATCATCCTCGTGACCCCCGTTGGCGCCTACTACAAGGGCGGCTTGCAGCCAGTCCGCGCATTGGTGATGGACGAGTTCGACCGCGCGGCACCGCACGGCACGGGCTTCGTCAAAATGGGCGGCAACTACGGTGCTGCCCTGCTCCCGCACAAAATCTGCCACGACAAAGGATACCCCATCGACCTCTATCTGGACCCCGTCCAGCACAAGTACATCGATGAATTCGGCACCTCCAACTTCATCGCCATCGACAAGAATGGCGCCTATGTCACCCCGCTGTCGCACTCGGTTCTGCCCAGCATTACGAACAATGGTCTGCGGACGGTTGCCAAGCAACTCGGGATGGATGTCCAAGTGCGTCCCATCGAGTTTGAGGAGCTGCGGACGTTCCAGGAGGTCGCCTCGGTCGGAACGGCAGTCGTCATCACGCCTGTGAACGAAATCCACCGTGGAGACGATGTGATTCTGGTCGGTCCGCGCGAAGGCTGCGGCCCCTATCTCCAGAAACTCTACGACGCCTACACCTCCATTCAGTGGGGCGAAGCCGACGACCCGTACGGCTGGCGCGTCGAAATCAAATAATCGCGACTCGGTTTTGACTCCCCTTGCTTTCTGGTTCTGGACCAAAACACAAGAGGGAGTTGCACAACGACTGTCCAACCGCCAAAACGCCGCCCGTGCCTCTATCGGGTGAGGTGGTAGGCCATCACGCCGGCGGGGAAGAGGTCGGTAGCCACGGTGAAGCGCCCGTCGCGGCAGGGGACCGCCCCGAGCGGGTCGCCGTCCACGCTGAGCGCCTGGACCTTCAGGGGCGCGTCGCCCGAGAGCGTCAGGGAGATTTCCGCCTTGCCGCGATGCACGAGTTTATGCTCCAGCTCGCCTTCGGAGACCACCAGATTGCCAGTCGCGTCCCCGAACTTGGTGTTCGCGTTGGAGACGTTGGTCTGGTGGAGCAGGAGGATGCTGCGGCTGGTGGCGAGGGGCAGTCCGTCACGCGAGATGGCGACCACGGTGCAAGGGACGCTCGGCTCCGCCACGGCAAGCACCCCGCCAGTGCCCAGGCTTCCCTTCGTCAGGCAGACGGCCTCAGACTTCGGAGAGCGCACCACGAACGTCTGCGCATCCGCATCGATGCGCAGTTGTCCGTCCGGGCTGTTGGCGCGTCGCTGTTCGCAGGCGTCCTGCCAGGGCGTGGCGAGCGCACCGAAATTGGCGGCATCCAGTCGGGGGTTGACGAGGACGGTGCCCTCGGGCAGTGGCGTTCCCTCCACATGTGAGCCGATTCTGGCCAGAAGTCCGAGGAGTTGGTAGCGGATGGGGAAGTCGGCCGTCCCTGCGGTCCGCACGATGTCCGTCGGCACGGGATACGAGAACGCGTCCCTGGCGGGGGAGACATGCTCCTGGAGGAACATCGCCGCGATGACGCGCTCCGAAAGCTGCATCATAGGTTCGTTGCACGATTCGAAGACCTGGATGCCCTGCAGTCCCTCAATGCGCTTGATATTGTGGGAGAAGCAGAAGCGGAACATCCCGTCCCAGTCCTGGAACGCAGCGTACGCCCCCATCAACGGACCGCCCTCGGCGCGGAACTGGTTCGGATTGCAGTAGTTGAACTCCGTAACGAAGAACGGCTTGCCCGTGACGCGGGTTGCCATCAGCACGCGCGGCAGCCACGACATGCCGGCGATGGGGGAGGCCTGGGTGTGCATCCGCTGCGAGTTCCAGGACTTTCCAAGGAAGCTCGGATGGGAGTGGTACTGATGGTTGTCCACCACCTCAAAGCGATTGCGCATCGGGGTCATGTATTGGTTCAGATGGTCATTGAGGCTGGTGACGAGCGCGGTCACGCCGACCTCCTCCCGCAGGAAGCGCGTCATCTCCGCGTGCATTGCGTTCTCGCGTTCAATGACCCACTGGCAGAACACGGGGTCGTTCTGCTCCGCCTTCGCCTCGGGATGCTTGTTGGCGGTCTTCCACTGCTCGAACGCCTCTGTGAACAGGCGGCGCGATTCCTTCGTCTGCGCCCACACAGAGAGAATCTCCCCCTCGTTCACCAGATTCACGAACACAAGCGCGGGATCCTCCCCCCACGTCATCCCCGTGTACGGGTTGCGGTGCCCCAGCCACGCCTTCGCGAACGTCTTCCAGTTCTCCAGCCCCTTCGGGTCGATGACAAACGCCACCTTCGGGGGCACCCCCAGGCCATCCCCGGAAACGAACGGACGGCTGGTGTAGACATCCGTCGTCATGTAGATGCCTTTCTTCTTGAGGCAGTAGAAGAAATAGTCCAACTTGTCGACCGCCTCCGTGTCCAGCGTAGTGGAGTTCTCCTGGATTTTCCGGACGAGGGCCCCGTCGTGATGATGGAAGCGGACGGCGTTGAAGCCGTAGCGTCCCATCTGGGCCGCGATCCACTCTGCGGAAGCATGGGAAGGGAAGTTCGCGGTCTGGCAGAAGTTGGTACCGTAGAGGCGGAGGCGTTTTCCGTTGGGAAAGCGGAGCGTCCCGTCCGCCGCAGGGAGCGCCCGTCCGTGCTTGCCGGCGGGCGCGTCGAGCACGTCGGAGAAGTCAAGCGGGCTGCCGGGCACGGTTCGGCTGCGGTAGACCAGGGTATGCCACTCCTTTCCCTCGACGATGGTCAGCGGCAGTTCCCGGACGGGGGGCATCACCACGCGGTTCCCCGCGAATGTCATCCCCATCACAAACCAGAGCACATCCTTGTGGGCGACCTGCAGGTCCACCGCCACCGGTGCCTTCCCACCAGGCAGCGGGAACGTGGAGATGTAGCAGCCGATGACATTGTCCGGCCGGTGCCCCGTCCAAGCCACCGCCGCGTTGGCGCGACTTTTCGGGCCGACCCAATTGCCGCAGTCCCGTCGTCCGTCCATCGGGAAGGTCTCGCGCGAGCCGTCCGCAAACCGGACAGTGATATCTCCGAACCTGCCAGGGGGTGTCCAGGCGGAGGTGTGCAGGAGGTTGAGGGAGCGCACCTCGGCAGACACGCCGGAGACGGGCAAGGTGACGCTGGGTGAGAGGCCTGCGCGGCGCTCCCCGCCGATGGCGACCGCCGCCTTTCGGGAGACCTGGAAGGGGACGCCCTCCACCGTCATGTCCTTGCCGGGGAAGGCGCGGAAATCCTCCTCCTCCCCCTGCAGGGACCAGCCAGGGGCCTGGGCGCCATCATCGCGGTAGGCGCGGTTCGCCGACGCGTCCAGCGGCACCTTCCAGAAACTCGTCTGCGGCACCCGGAAATGCAGTTCGATGGAACTCTCCCGGAGCTCCCCGCCCGACGGGCGGAACAGGAACATCACCGACACCGTGTCCCCCGGATTCGGCAGGCAGCGGTTGTCCTGGCAGACGATGTGCCCGTCCCCGATGACGCTCACGGGAGCTGGACCACGCCCCTGCAGGACCACGCGGGACACCTTCTTGTCCAGCAGGGTAATCCGGTTCTTCTGCTCGGGGATGGGCAGCGGCGCACCGTCCACCTCCACGCAGCCGCCATCGACGGGCAGGGAGCAGAGGAGGCAGAGGCGTGCCAGGCGAATCGGCTGCGCGTACCGGAGCCGAGCGCGGAAGGAGAAGCCGTCCTCCTCGGCCACCGCCTCCTCCGTCACCTCGCACTCCACGCCCTGCTGCTGGAAGCTCGTGTTCATCCGGAAGACGCCATCCTGCGTCTTGCCCCGCGCCTCAGTCCAGTGGTGGTTGTCCCGAGAGCGCCAGTCAGGGGTCCAGGCGATGATCTCGAACCGCAGTCCCCCCGCCAGGAAGCGACCGTTCTCCTCAAACGTCACCCCGGCGGGAAACGCCCCCGCCAGCACGGATGCCACACACGCCAAAAGCCCAAGCAACGCCTTCTTCATCGCAACCTCCATTCAGCCGTTCTTCACCTCATTCCATCCATCGCCCTTTCCTGCGCGCCGCGCCCGAAGACAGTCGGGACCGTCAACCAGGCGGTTGACGGCCCGCAGGAAGGGGGAAGGACTCCTAGTAGCCGTTGACGCCGTACACGTCCCACATGTTCGGCGAAGACGCGCGCAGGCTGGGCTGCCCCTCGGGGGCGACATGTCCGTCGAAGAACAGGACATTCACCTTGTTGGAGTGACCGAAGTAGATGCCATTGGAGGTCATCCACTGGGTGGGGGTCTGGCATTCCGTGCGGGTCAGGTTCCAGAGGCCGCTCGTCGGGTTCACGGAGGCGTTGATGCTTTCCGAGTGCCAGACTTTGCTGGAAGGCCGCTTGACATTGTCCAGCTGATAGACGTACGCCCAGTCGCCCTTTCCTGTCTGAGCCCAGTTGTACCACAGCCAGAACCCCTCCGCGTTCTTGCCGTACATGAAGCCCAAGCAGAGGCGGTTCGTCCGGGGATGCCGCTTGAACAGCGGCGCACGGTCCGGACACGACATGCTCGCGGGGTAGATCATGTAGTAGTTGTCATTCTCGTCCGTAGAGAGTTTGGCGATCTGCGTCGGACTGCTCGAATTGATGGTCGCATGGATGCCCAGCAGGCAATAGAGCTGGTAGTTGTAGAACCACTGGCCGCCCCAGTCGTTCTTCTTCAGGCGAACGTCGAACCCGCCGTTCTCGTCCGCGTACAACAGATTCGCCAGCCCCAGCGTCTTCATGTTGCTCACGCACAACATCGCGCGCGCCTTGGAACGCGCCTTCGCCAACGCCGGCAACAACATCGACGCCAAAATCGCAATGATCGCGATCACGACCAAAAGTTCGATCAGAGTAAACACATGCGCTTCTCGTAAGTTTTTCATCGTTTTCATCGTTGTACTCCTTTGGGAATTGAGGTTAGGGCACTGGAACTGGACAAGTGGCAAACAATTTCCTGAAATCGTAAAAATTATATATTGGAAATGTCGCTTTATCAAGCCAGTGCGCAGGGGAAATTGAGTACAATCGTTAAAAACGAATGTTTTATCGTGAGAAAAGCATAATGGGTGATCAGCGTTTGCCCCTGCGGTATTCGGAGGGGCAGAGACCGGTGAACTTCTTGAAAGCAGTGGAGAAATAGAGTGGGCTGCGGAAGCCCATCAGCTCAGAGATTTCCTTGAAGGAGAGACTGGAACCTCGGACGTACTCGATGGCGCGGTTCATCCTGAGACGATTCCAGTATGCCTGCGGGGTTGTGTGCAGATGTTTGCGGAAGAGCAGATTGAGGAGGTCGTGGGAGACGCTCAGTTGCTTGGCGAGCTCCTCGACCCCGATGCGGCACGCGATGTCTGCCGCCATGTACCGCACGGCATGGCTCAGCACCGACGGCAGTTCCCCCGGCTCGGCCGCGCGGTACTTCTCCGCCAGGAACTGCACGATCTCATACCCCAGGCGGGAGTTCTCGCGCGCCTGCTCCAGACGGTGCTCCTTCATCAGCACCGCCACACGGTCCAGCCACGACCGCATCTGCTCCCACTCCCCCGGGCCGTCCAGCGCGACCTTGCGGTTCTCCCGCATCCCGAGCGTCTCGCAGAGCAGGGGGAGCACGCTCCCCTCGATCGTCAGCTGAATCTGGTGCGCCTGGCGGGTGCTTCCGCTCTCGTAGCGGAGATTCGTGCCCGGCAGGGTCACGAACACCTCGCCCTGACGCACCCGCTCGCGGCGTCCGCCGCTCACGTAGACCACCTCCCCCTCCAGTACCATCTCCATGCAGAACGACCGATACTGCCGCCGCTCCGCCCACCACGGCGCATACCGCAGCAGCTCGGAGTAGTACTGCGGCCACACCGTCAGCGAATACGGTGCCACATCATACCAGCTTTGCAGGGCAATCCGCGTCCGATGCCGGAAATAGTCCTTGCAGTAGACGTCGAAGCCGCCGTCCAGACTCATGATTTCGCTCGCGTCAGTCTCCACGTGTCATCTCTCCTTTTCGTGCCCCTGCACTTTCCTGCTCTTGGCATGCTTCCTGCTGGTCCCGCCGATGACGCCGACGCCTCTCACGCACCGACCATGATGTGCCCACCTCTGAAATCTAACCCGTCCCACTACTGTCCAGTAAAAAAACGAAAAGAATAAAATGGTTCAAGGATGGTGCGAAATAAGGAATCGCGAAACCACTCCATTCAAGCACCGTAACCTTGCGCCATTTATTACAATACCATCTATTCAAATCATTTCCAGTGAGGTAATTGAAAAGCCCTTTGGAAGTCCACAGAACACACAGAATACACAGAACTGTTTGGCCGCACTACGCGCGACCAAACACTTGATATGAAACAGAATACAAAGTGCAAGCCGCCGCGAAGCGGCGGATTGCCTTCTGTGTATTCTGTGTATTCTGTGGACTCAAAAAGGAGT
>JAFRLI010000083.1 GCA_017431255.1 Victivallales bacterium | reverse complement strand
GCCGGCCGCGTGGCGGGGGATTGCCTTCTGTGTATTCTGTGTGTTCTGTGGACTTCAAAAGAGTTTTGCAATTATCTCCCTTTATAGAAAAAACAATGTCATTAATTTACCCACAATTCCCTCTTTTGCAAGAACCGTCTCTGGGCAGTACCTGTTTTTGGCATTATATTATAGAAGAAGCGAGTTGAAATCAACCATCCTATAAGGAGAACCGCAATGTCGGAAATGGTCAGGCGAGTGTTTGTGGAAAAGCGAGAGGGATTTGACGTGGAGGCGCGTCAATTGCTTGGTGATTTGAAGGAGAATGTGCGCCTGACGGGGCTGACAGGGGTTCGCATTTTGAAGCGATACGACATTTCGGGATTGGACGACCAGGAGTACGCGGGAGCGCGGGATTCCATCCTTTCCGAACCAAACTGCGACCAACTGTTCGAAGAAACCTTCGATGTGCCCGCCGGCTGCCGCGCATTTGCGGTGGAGTATCTGCCTGGCCAATACGACCAGCGGGCGGATTCCGCCGCGCAATGCGTGCAACTCCTCACGCAAAAAGAACGCCCGCTCGTGCGTTCCGCCACCATGTACGTGCTGCAAGGGACGCTTTCCGATGAGGAACTCGCGCGCGCCAAGGCATACCTCATCAACCCCGTCGAAAGCCGCGAGGCCTCCCTTGCGAAGCCCGATACCCTGGTGATGACGGCGGACGTTCCCCCAGACGTTCCCGTGCTGGAAGGATTCATCACGCTGGACCAGGCGGGTGCCGAAGCCATGTGCCGCAAATACGGACTCGCCATGAGCGTGGAAGACCTGCTTTTCGTACAAAAATATTACCGCGATGAACAAAAACGAGACCCCAGTTTCGCGGAACTGCGTGTCATCGACACCTATTGGTCCGACCATTGCCGGCACACCACCTTCGCCACCGCCCTCGACAATGTCGAAATCGAACTCAGCCCACTCACCAAACCCATCTTCAAGGCCTACCAGGACTACCTCGCCCTGCGACACGACCTCGGACGCGAGAAAAAAACACTCTGCCTTATGGATATGGCAACCATCGGTGCCCGGGAACTCGCACGACAAGGCAAACTGGACAACTTTGACAAATCCGAGGAAATCAACGCCTGCTCCATCAAAATCAAGGCAGACATCGACGGACAACTCCAGGACTTCCTCGTGCAATTCAAGAACGAAACCCATAACCACCCGACGGAAATCGAGCCGTTCGGGGGCGCGGCGACCTGCCTCGGCGGTGCCATCCGCGACCCGCTCGCTGGACGCGCCTACGTCTACCAGGCAATGCGCATCACTGGTTGCGCGGACCCGCGCACGCCCATCGAGCAGACCCTCCCGGGCAAACTCCCGCAGAAGAAAATCACCCGCACCGCTGCTGCAGGCTACTCCTCCTACGGAAACCAGATTGGACTGGCCGCCGGCAAAGTCCAGGAAATCTACCATCCCGGCTACGTTGCCAAGCACATGGAACTGGGCGCGGTCATCGCGGCAACCCCGGAGGCGAACGTGGTCCGCAAGGCACCCGAACCCGGTGACATCGTGCTGCTCATCGGCGGCCGCACGGGTCGCGATGGCTGCGGCGGTGCCACGGGTTCCTCCAAGTCCCACAACAACGAATCCCTCGCCTCCTGCGGCGCAGAGGTCCAGAAGGGAAATCCCCTCACCGAACGCAACATCCAGCGGCTCTTCCGCACGCCCGAGTTCTCGCGCCTCGTGAAACGCTGCAACGACTTCGGTGCCGGCGGCGTCTGCGTCGCCATCGGCGAACTCGCTCCGGGACTGGATATCGACCTCGACAAGGTCCCCAAAAAATACGACGGTCTTGACGGCACGGAACTTGCGATTTCCGAATCGCAGGAACGCATGGCAGTCGTCGTCCGTCCTGCCGATGTGGAAAAAGCGATTGCGCTCGCGCATGCGGAGAATCTGGAAGCGACGCAGGTGGCAGTCGTCAAGCAGGAGCCTCGTATGACCATGACCTGGCGCGGCAAGACCATCATCGACATCAGCCGCGCGTTCCTGGACACCAATGGCGTCACCCAGCACGCGGAAGCCGAGGTGGAAGCACCCGCAGAAGGAGACGGAGACTTCTTCCGACAGCGTCCGTCGGAATCCGACTGGCGCAAAGCACTTCTCGGTGTGCTGGCCGACTTGAATGTCTGCTCGCAAAAGGGTCTGGTGGAACGATTTGACGGTTCCATCGGCGCCGCGACCGTCCTGAGTCCCTACGGCGGCAAGATGCGCTTGACGCCAAACGAGGCGATGGCCGCCAAGTTGCCCGTGGCCGGCTGGACCAACACCTGCACCTTGATGTCCCATGGATTCAACCCGTACCTATGCTCCTGGAGCCCGTTCCACGGCGGCGTCTATTCCGTCGTGGAATCGCTGGCGAAGATTGCGGCAGCAGGTGGCGACGCCTCGCAGTGCCGCCTCTCCCTGCAGGAATTCTTCCAGCATATGACGGATGACGCCACTGGCTGGGGCAAGCCGTTTGCAGCCCTGATGGGTGCCCTGCGCGCGCAACTGGAGTTTGGCACGGCGGCCATTGGTGGCAAGGATTCAATGTCAGGCACGTTCGAGAACATCCATGTGCCGCCGACCATTGTCTCGTTCGCGGTCGTTCCCGAGGACGCGCGCAAGGTCATCTCCCCCGAGCTCAAGAATGCCGGCAGTCGCCTCTTCGTGCTCACTGCTCCGCGCGACGAAACCGAAATGCCCGACTTTGCGCAACTTCGCACCAACTTCGCCAATCTCCACCAGTGGATTTCCGAAGGGAAGGTTGTCTCAGCGGCAACCGTCGGGCAAGGCGGTATTGCCGCCGCCATCTCCAAGATGGCCTTCGGGAACATGCTCGGTGTCCAATTTGACGCGGCATGGAATGCGGAACGACTCTTCTCCCCAGACTACGGTGCCATTGTCCTGGAAACAGCACCCGGCTTTGCCGGCGAGCTTCCTGGCGCGGAATCCCTCGGCAAAATCACAGCGGCTCCCGAACTCGCACTCGGAGGGCAGGTCCTTTCCCTTGCAGAGGCCGTCCAAGCGTGGACCGGAACCCTCGAAAAGGTCTTCCCGACCAGTGCCCCCGCCCTCGAAAAGAGCGCAACCTGGCAGCCCTACACGAAGGGCTGCGTCCTGCACGGCGGCATGGTGAAATCCGCGCGGCCACGCGTGTTCATTCCCGTGTTCCCGGGCAGCAATTGCGAATACGATTCGCAGAAGGCCTTTGAGAAAGCGGGCGCGGTTGTCGAGCAGTTCATCGTCCGCAACAAGAGCGCGCAAGACATCGAGGAATCGGTTGCTGCAATTGCGGCCGCCATTGCCCGCGCAAACATCGTGATGATTCCTGGCGGCTTCTCGGGCGGCGACGAACCGGACGGCTCCGGCAAGTTCATCGCTACCACCTTCCGCAACCCGCGCGTTACCGCCGCCGTCACCGAATTGCTCAAATCCCGCGACGGCTTGATGCTCGGCATCTGCAACGGCTTCCAGGCACTCATCAAACTCGGTCTCGTCCCCTACGGCGAAATCCGCCCCGTCCTCGCACACGACGACCCGACCCTCACCTTCAACACGATTGGACGGCACGCCGCCACGCTCGTCAACACGGTCGTGGCCTCAAACCTCTCGCCGTGGCTTGCGAACTGCAAGCCCGGCGACGTCCACACGATGGCGATTTCACACGGCGAAGGACGCTTCGTTGCGACACCCTCGCAAGTGCAAGAACTGTTTGCCAACGGGCAGGTGGCATTCCAATACTGCGATTTGGACGGGAAACCTGCCGTGGAAATGCCCTGGAACCCGAATGGTTCCATCGCCGCCATCGAAGGCATTACTTCCGCAGATGGACGCGTCCTCGGCAAGATGGGACATTCCGAGCGAGCCGTGGATTCCCGCATTGCCATCAACGTTCCTGGCGAGAAGGACCAGCGTCTCTTCGAGGCAGGTGTCGCATACTTCAAATAAGGGAAAGCCATGCCGCACAACGCAAAAGTGGTCAGTCCCATGACGCAGGCGATCCGCGTGCTCAAGGCAGCAAAGGCGGAGTACACGGAGCACTGCTACGTCTATGAGGAGCGTGGAGGAACCACCGTCATTGCACGGGAACTCGGAATTGACGAACATATCACCGTCAAGACCCTGATTTTTGAGACGGACGACAAGAAGCCGTTCATCATCCTGATGCACGGCGACCGGAGCGTTTCCACGCAGAAAATGGCGCGCGTGCTTGGTGTCAAGCGCGTCGCGCCTTGCGAACCGGCGCAAGCAGAGCGCAATTCCGGATACCATTGCGGCGGGACCTCTCCGTTCGGCACGCGCAAGAAGATGCCGATTTACATCCAGCAGTCCATTCTGGACCTTCCCGCCATCTACATCAACGGTGGGCAGCGCGGGTTTGTCCTTCAGATGAAACCTTCCGTCGTGATGGACCTGCTGAAACCCACGCCCGTCGATGTCGCCATCGATGCATTGGATTGAGGTTTCGGAGCCGTATAAAGAACCAATTGCAAAACTCCTTTTTGAGTCCACAGAATACACAGAATACACAGAAGGCAATCCGCCGCTTCGCGGCGGCTTGCACTTTGTATTCTTTTTCATATCAAGAGTTTGGCCGCGCGTTAGCGCAGACAAACAGTTCTGTGTATTCTGTGTTTTCTGTGGACTCCCATAGGGTTTTGAAATTACCTCAGTATAAAAATAAAGGCAACTGTTTCGGATTTCTTTTGGGTGATTTTCCATGCTCTGTTCGGTCGCGTATGTGCATACACTCCTTCCAGACCATGGGAAAATCCCCTCAAAATAAATCCGAAACAGTTGCCTTTATTTTTTTTACGACTCCTTAGGAAACCAGGTCCTTCCAGGCCTGGAAGGTGAGTTCGTAAAGGTCTGGGATTTGTTCGATTTCGACGGAGGAGAAGGCGATTCGGAGATCGGTGTCGTTGATGGCGATGGTGCCGGTGCCGTATTTTTGGAGGAGGTGCACACGCAAATCGAAGGCGCTGACCTTCTTGATTTTCAGGCACATGAAATACCCGCTGTTGAAGGGATAGACTTCCCACGCTTCGGCATATTTGGGATTCGACAGCACTTCCTTGACCTTGGCAGCGCGCTTTCCAATGAGTTCCACATTCGCAGCGCGTTCCGCGTAGAATGCCGGATTCTCAAGTGCCTTCGCCACTACATGCTGGGACAGCTGCGAACAGTTGCTGACGACGGCGCGGACGAGTCCGCCCATCTTGTCCGTCAAAGCCTGGAACACAGGGTCGCCAGGCTTCACGCCGCCAATGCTGAATGCGACGAAACCGACGCGCAACCCCCACACGTACACCTCCTTCGTCGCGGCGTCCGCCTTGAATGCAAGAATGCGCGGATGCAGGCCAGCCAACTTCGTGAACAGGGACTGCCGCGCCACGGCTGCGTCGAAGAACAGTCCGTAATAGGCGTCATCCACAATCACCACGACGTTGATTCCCTGGTCCGCAACCTCTTTGAGTGCGTCGGCAATGTCCTGGCACTCCTGCTCGGTGGGGGAGTATCCTGTCGGGTTGTTGGGGAAGTTGAGCAAGGTCACGAACTTCTTGCGTCCGGAAGCAACGATCTCGGCGAGAGCCTGGCGGAAGGCGTTTGTGTTAAAATGGTCGCCATCCAGGAACGGGAACAACTTGGGCTGCGCGCCCTTGCGCTGCACGAAATTCAAGGCGTAGTTGCCCCAATTCTTGTCAGGATAGAGCAGAAGGTCGCCTTCGTCCACAACAAGGTCTGCAATGAGGGAAAGACCATGAGAGAGCCCGCCTGTGACAACAGGGAGGCTGACGGCCTTTCCAGCGAGGTCGGGATTGTCGTGCAAGGTAACGGTCTGCCAGGCCTTGCGGAGTTCCAAGTCACCATAGGACGGCGCGTAGAGGAGAGCCTCGTCGGGGTCGATTCCAGGCAACTGGTCCATAACAGAGGGCAGATACATGGCTTTGCCGTCCCGAAGAGCGACACCGATGGTGGCGTTGTGGGCATGCGCATGCTGTTTCGCCTCTGCGGACTGGCTTAAAATGCCTTTGCTGGGGTAGTAAAACCGCTTCCCCTCGGCGGAAAGCATTTCAAACAAATATGGGCTGGACGCCTGAATGGTCCGGTTCAGTTCCTCTGCTAATGGGTTCATGGGACGGTTTCCTTTATGCGACTCTGTAACAACTAACCTATATAATATAATTTTCCGTACCCAAAAAACAATCCCAAATGCGGTAGTTTCTTGTTTTTTAGTGGTTAGTGGTTAGTGACTAGTGGTTAGTGGTGGAGGATGGAGAGTTGAGAGTGTAGAGTGGACCCACTAATCACTAGCCACTAACCACTAGCCACTAACCACTAGCCACTAACCACTAGCCACTAGCCACTAGCCACTAGCCACTAGCCACTAGCCACTAGCCACTAGCCACTAGCCACTAGCCACTAGCCACTAGCCACTAGCCACTAGCCACTAGCCACTAG
>JAFRLI010000082.1 GCA_017431255.1 Victivallales bacterium | reverse complement strand
GGAGCGGGCAAACGGACTCGAACCGTCGACAGCCACCTTGGCAAGGTGGCGCTCTACCAACTGAGCTATGCCCGCATTTCAAACAACATCTTTTACTGTAATTCCAATTTCCCTCTTTGCAACCCAGATACCCGTATTTTTTTTATTTTTTGTAATTATTCAGAACCCCATGTCTTTTCCAGGGGGGCTGAATCGTAACCATTTTTTACACCATAAAGGAGAAAGGTTACACAAGCATTCCGTTGAAAGGCGCGGATTGTTCATTGGAGTCATGGGAAGGGGCGGCACGGAAATCGGCGATGATTTTTTTCCAGGCGGCGGCCGTGTCGGCGAAAGTGGTGAGAGCGTGGGCGGGCCCCTGGGAGGAGAGGGTGTCCATATCGTCGCAACGTTGCAGCCTCACATGACCAGACTTGCTGTTGAGGGAAAGGGTTGCACCTGCGGTGCTATTGTAGAAGTCATTGGCCTCGAGGAGGGTTTGATACAGAAGTTCTTTGCCTTCAGGTGGTGGTTCCCCCAGGTCCGCGTAGGTGAGCAGCACGCCGCGCTCGTCAAATCCTTGCAGAAGAACCTCGATCGTCTCGCCATCACTTGACTCGAGAGAAAACGCGCAGGCGTCCTCCTCGGTTTCGATGGTAACGTCCAGCTCTTTTGCAAGAACACCGACATATTGCTGGAATGTCATCATAGGATTTCCTTGGTTTTGAGTGGAAAATTGTCCCGAATGAAGATGGGTCTTCGGAGACGAGGCTGAACCGTATACACTATAAATGAATTGCGCCACTTTTCAAGCATCCTAGCGAAAAATGGAGCAATCTGGAAGGGGATTTTAGAGTCGGCGCAAGGTAATTTCCCGTAGGCAGTGTATATTAAATTGAGGGAATTGCAAAACTCTCATCCCAACCGCCTTCACGGCGCAGCGCGATGGTTTCCTCGCTCAAACTCAGCGTGATCACCATGCTTCGCTTTTGCTCTTCGCCCTCGCTTGCGGCGTTTTGGCGGTCGGGCGGTAATCTTGCAATTACCTCAATCTTGTGATTTCCCGTTTGTTTTGATGCTTCTTTCCGTATGTTTCAGATTGTTTTGTTGGTTTTATTGGTTTTGTACCTTTGCGTGCTGATGCTGGTCGGTCTGCGGGATGCGCGTTCGTTGCAAGGTTTTTCGGACTTTGTGGTGGCGGGACGACGTCAAGGAGCCGTAGCGGTGGTAATGTCCGTATTGGCCACCATCATCGGGGCCTCGACCACCATCGGGATTGTGGACACGGCATTTCGCATTGGATTCCCGGCGGTGTGGTGGTTGTTGTGGGGAAGTCTGGGGCTCTTGGTGCAGGCACTGACCATTTCCCGGCGCTTCCGTTCCTTTGGCGCGGATACCTTGCCGGACGTGGCGCGCATCACGGTCGGACGCAGTGCGGAAACGCTTCTGGCGTTGCTCATCTGCGTGGCGTGGATTGGCGTGATTGCGGGGCAGTTTGCGGCGATGTCGGGTATCCTTTCGTTCTTGCTGGGGACGGAGAACCGCGTGATGTTCCTGGCACTGTCGGGAATCGTGATCGCCTACACGTCGCTGGGCGGTCAATTGTCCGTGGTTCGCACGGACATGGTGCAGTTCCCTGTAATCCTCTTCGGCATCGTGCTCTGCTGCGCGTATTTGTATTTGGGGAGCGGCACGGTGTACGTGCCGCAGGTGGAATTGTTGAACGATTCCTACGGGGCGGTGGATTGGGCAAAGCAGTTCTTCGTGATTGGCGGCGTCTATTTTCTGGGACCCGACATCCTGTCGCGCAGCCTGATTGCGAAGGACGGACGCACGGCGCGCCGTTCGGTACTGATGGCGAGCGGCGTTCTGGCGGTGTTTGCGGTGGTCATCACGCTGATTGGCGTATGGGCGAGGCAGTTTGCTCCCGAGGCGGGGCAGGGCGGCAAAGGCGTTCTGCTGTTCGTGCTCGGGAACTCCATTCCGCGACCATTGGGCGTCATTTTAGGGTTGGCCATCGTCTCGGCGCTGCTTTCCTCTGTCGACACCTGCCTCATCAATGCGGCGAGCATTTTCACGAAGGACATTCTGCGCCGTGAAAACATTCCCTGCGTGCGTGCATCCGTGGCGGGTATGGGGCTTCTGGCACTGGCGTTTACCCTGGGAAACCGCGGGGACATCATCGCGATGCTGACGGGCGCCTATTCCATCTACGCGCCAGGCGTGATTTGCCCGATGCTGGTGGCGGTTCTCTGCCACGGGACACATCCCCTGCGACGCGGTGGCTGGCTTGCCGCCGTGGTCCTGGGCGGTGCGTGTGGCGTCTTGGGAGCCTACGGCAAGGGAATGCTCCCTGCCGACGTCGCAAACGCGCTGCCCATCCTCGGAATGGGAATCTCTCTCGCCGTTTCGCTGGCTTCCGTTCGCTGGCAAACGCCCGTCTCGAAGTGAACTCCGAGGCTACTTCATGTATTTCTGGAAGAATTCCATGAGCTTGGCGTAATATTGCTTGCGGTATTCCGGGTCTTGTCCGAGGGAATGGTCGGAGTTCGGGAAGACAATGAGCGCGTGGGGGATCTTGTGCGCCTCCAGTGCATCCCGGAGTTTCTCCACGTGTATGGCGGTGACGAGCGGATCCTTCCCGCCGTAGGCACCGAGGGTCGGCACCGTGTCATCGTTTACCAGAAACGCAGGGGAAATGGACTTGACGGTCTCCGAGACCTTGCCACTGTAATACTCCTCCTGGTTAATCTCGGTTCCGGAACCTCTCTGGGCAAGAATATGCTCCCACTGGGCAGCTTTCGGCATAGAGCCTTTCGAGAAGAAGGTCGGTCCGACATCCTGGAAGACCATGGCGATGGGAATGGGAGACTTTTTCGCACGCGAATATGCGTACAGCATCGCTAGGTGCCCGCCCGCCGAAATGCCCGACAGCGCGACGGATTTGATGGGATAATGTTGCTCCGCGGACATTTTCTTCAGATGTTCCAGGCAGTTGCCGATGTCGTCCAGCATCGTGAAGAACGTGACGGGGGGCTCGCCTTCCTTGAACAGCTTGTAGTCCAGCGTCGCCGCCACAAAGCCCTGGCTTGATGAGAACCAGCAGTGAGGCGTCATTTCCTTCTTGTTGCCTTCCTGCCAGGCACCGCCGTGGATGAAGAGGATTGCGTTGACGGGCGTGTCCTTCGGGACCTTGACGGTCGGCAGGTAGAGGTCGTAGGTCAGGTTCTTCTGCGCATCATATACGACGTCGCGCATAACGGTGAATGGTGGTTTCCTCGGAACTTTCGTTGCCTCTGGCTTCTTCGGCTCTTCCGCAAGGCAGAAACAGCACACCAGGAACATCACGCCGATGACGGCTTTCCAGCATCTCGGGAATAATGCGGACTTCATCTTTCACTCTTTTTCTGATTGTTGTTTGTTGTATATTTGTAACGCGTGGTTAATCTAATCCTTGCCTGGTGGTTTCGCAAGTAACGCAGGGCAATTTTGCGTTGTGCGATTGCAAAGTAAGCATTTGCAGGATAGATGAATCGGCTGTTGGGAGTCCACAGAACACACAGAATACACAGAACTGTTTGTCCGCGCCGTAGCCAGGCACTTGATATGAAACAGAATACAAAGTGCAAGCCGCCGAGCGGCGGATTGCCTTCCGTGTATTCTGTGTGTTCTGTGGACTCAATAAGGAGTTTTTGCTATAGGCTAGCATTGGTGAACACACGGAACCAGGAATGCTTGGATGATATCGAAGTCGGAACAGACCGCAGTTTCCCGGCAGAACTGATTGCGTCACTTCATATATTTCTCGAGAAACTTTACGATTGTGGCAAAATATTGCTTTCGCAGTTTCGGATCGTCTTTGAGGGTATGGGTGGAGTTCGGAAATACCATGATTTCATGGGGAATCTTGTGCGCTTCCAAGGCACTTCGGAGTTTTTCCATATGTGCTTTGGTGACGAGGAAGTCCTTTCCGCCGTAGGCGGCAACGGTCGGCACCGTTTCATCGGTCACCAGAAAGGCAGGCGAAATGGACTTGACGGCCTCCATGGCCTTTCCGCTTTCGTAATCCTCCTGGGTGACTGCGACCCCGGCCCCCCTCTGCACAAGAGTCAGTTCCAAATGGGAGACCAGGGGGAGGCAGCCTTTCGTGAAGAAGGAAGGACCGACCTCCTGGAAGACCATCGCAATGGGGATGGGCGACGTCTTGGCACGCGAATAGGCATACATCATCGCCAGATGACCGCCTGCTGAACTGCCTGAAACGGCGAGGCATTTGATCGGATAATGGTGTTTTGCCGCCGTGTCGCGCATGTGTTCCAGGCATTTTTGGATCTCGTCCATCATCGTGAAGAAGGAAACGGAATTGCCGGTTTCTTTGATGAACGAGTAGCTGATGGTGGCCGTCACAAAACCGCGCCCTGCATAATGCTTGCAGTACCACGCCTTGTGCTTCCTGTCCCCTTTTTGCCAACCACCGCCATGAATGAAAAGAATTGCTCCGACGGGCGTGTCTTTGGGCACCTTTGCGGTCGGCAAGTAGAGGTCGTACTTCAGTTGCTTTTGCTCGTCATATACCAGACCGAGGAACTCCGTGTAGTCAGGTTTCTTTTCGGTCTTTGGAGCCGTGTCCTTCTTGGGTTCTTCGGCTGCCATGCAATGGACGCAGCACACCGCCAACATCACACACAGAACGGTGTTCCAAAATCTGGAAAATAACAACATTGTCTTCATCTTTCGTTCCTTAATTACTTGTTGTTTGTCGTTTATTCGTAACGTGTATGTTAATAATTTAGTCCGTGTTTTGACGAGTGCAAGCAACGCTGGCGATTTTTATGGAGGCTGGTCAATGGCTTCCCTGTATTTTGCGTAACGTGCGATGGTTTTCCTGCGCCTTTCGACAAAGTCAGACATCGCCAAAGATTGGTGCTCATCAAGCGTCTCGGTGTCGTCGGGCATTGCGAGCTTTGGATGTTCCGAAACCTCCATCTTCTTTTTCCAAAAGTCATCTGATTTTTCACTCATTGGAATTTTAGAGATGAAAATCCTGTTGCAGTGCGGCAA
Organism: Victivallales bacterium; assembly: GCA_017431255.1. Lineage (GTDB taxonomy): Bacteria > Verrucomicrobiota > Lentisphaeria > Oligosphaerales > Oligosphaeraceae > RGIG2581. Next base: position 9,041 of record JAFRLI010000082.1, on the reverse strand, counting down.
ATGGAAGACACGTCGGCTTAATGGCTTGTTCCTTTTTTCGGCTTTGCATTTGCAATGCTTCGATAAGACGTTATATTGTAATGAAGAAACATTCAGTTCCGAACTAGCCAGTTCCGAACTGGTGTTTCCGTAAGAAACATGTGAAAAAAGGAAGAGGAGTAGGCGATGAGGTTTTTTGACAGGCGAGTTGAGATACAGAGATTGCGGGAGATTCGGGAGCGTTCGCAGTCGGTTGCGTGTTTTACGGTTGTCACGGGGAGGCGTCGTATTGGCAAGACGGAATTGGTGAAGCATGCGTACGGGGATTCGCCGTATCTGTATTTGTATGTGGTTCGTGCTGCGGAGGCAGACTTGTGCGATGGGTTCCAGCGTAGGATTGAAGAGTTTACAGGCAGGACACTTCCTGGCAGGGTGAAGTCGTTCAGTTCTCTCTTTCGGTATTTGTTGGAATTGGCTCACGAGAGGCATTTGACGGTGGTCATTGACGAGTTCCAGGATTTTTTGCGGGTCTCCCCGTCTGTGTTCAGTGAAATGCAACGGGATTGGGATGAACTGTCGGGCAGTGCTCACATCAACCTGGTTGTGATGGGGAGTGTGAACTCCTTGATGAACAGGATATTTTGTGACAGGAAGGAGCCTCTATATGGACGCGAGACGGACCATCTCACAGTGCGTCCCTTTGAAGTGTCTGCGTTGAAGGAGATTCTGTCGAGTTACAATCCGAAATACAAGCCAGACGATCTTCTGGGGCTATGGACTTTTACGGGAGGGGTTGCCAAGTACGTTGCGCTTTTCATGGACCGAGGTGCGATCACGCGGGACAAGATGCTGAATGTTATTTTGGAGGAGGATTCGTTCTTTATGAATGAGGGATGGGCGGTCTTGATGGAAGAGTTTGGAAAGAACTACGGCACGTATTTTTCCATTCTTTCAGCCATCGCCTGTGGCAAGACTTCCCGTGCGGAGATTATGAATGAAATCGGCGGGGAAGCCAGTGGTTACCTTACAAGGTTGGAGGAGCAGTACGAGTTGCTGGCAAAACACCAGCCCTTGTTCGAACCCACGAACAATAAGAATTGCCGATACAAGATGACTGACAACTTCTTCCGATTCTGGTTCCGCTTCATTTTCAAATACCAATATCTGATTCAGGTGAGGATGTTCGAGGAACTACGACGACTGGTGCAGCGTGACTATGAACTGTTCTCGGGGATTGCGCTCGAACGGTATTTTCAGGCTAAGTTCCTGGAGGAGCATGCTTACACGCATCTCGGAGGATGGTGGGATCGCAAGGGGGAAAATGAAATTGATCTGGTTGGCGAAAATGAGTTCCAGGGCGCCCTTGATTTTTATGAAGTCAAGCGGGAGGCCAGGCGTATTGATTTGAACGCGCTCCAGCGCAAGGCTTCCGCATTCTTCAAAAAGAACCCGCATCTTCAGGGCAGAACGGTGTCATTTTCCGGTCTTTCCCTGGACGACATGTAGCGCATCACGTCGTCGAGCGCGCTATAGGTTCTGCAGGCCGCGCACCGCACGGCCAATACCCCTGCGGACCCACGCCATGCGCACCTAGCCGCGCGGGGCTTGCCTCGCGGGCTTGCCTCGCGTCACTGTTTGTCGAGGACGATGGTCTTGTTCTGTTCGTCGTAGGTGGCGGTGAGGATCCGTCCGCTCCAGAGTTTCTTGTCGGGATTGTCGGGATTCGGTTGGCGCTTTGTGCGTGCGACGAGGATGGTGCCGTCCGGGAGTTCGGCCATGCCGACAGCGAGGTAGACGGGGTTGCGGACCAGGACGGTGAAGTTGTCATCGCAAACGAAGGAGGCCGGCTTGTCATAGACGCCGCACCACCAGAGGCCGCGCATTCGTTTCATTGTCTGGATTCCCATTTTCGTGTATCCTTGGCATTCGTGCCGTTTGACGAACTCCAGTTCTTCTGTAAACTCCAGGATGATGTTGCAGGGAGCGTCGTCCGGCAGTCCGCCAGTCAGCCAGATGTGGTTCTGAAAGGTCCCGATGGCACCCGCGCCGTGGTCGCATTCCGGGATTTCGACGGTTTTCCGCAGTTCGAGCGTCTCCGCGTCATAGACTTCAATGGAGTCTTTCGAAGCACCTTTGGGCTTGTTGAACTTGCCACGGTTGACGGGGATGTAAAGCTTGCCGTTCAGCAGGCAGGGATCCCCGCTGTGACGCGGCACCTGAACTTTTTTCACTAGTTTCCCCTCCATGTCCGTCTTGACCAGCGTGGTCGTAAATGACCAGAAGATGTGTTTCCCGTCCGTGGCAATGCCTTGCAGATGTCCCGTGTAAAGTCCCTCGCATGGGATGGTCCGCGCATACAGCATTGCAATGTTCAAGAATAGACTCAAGGCACACAATAGCTTCTTCATCAAACAGCTTCCTTGTTTTGAGAGTCATGCAATTTCCATATAATATACCGACTGGATTCGAGTTTGCCACTTGCATACGGAAGATTTTGCTGTATGGTAATATTGAGAGGAAAAACGATACCTGACATTCCACTTTCAACATCAAGGAAAAGCCCATGAAATCCCGTTTGCTTCCATTGCTTGCTACTGTTTTTGCCCTGCCGCTCTTCGCCTGGGATTACGTCATTCAGACCAACCATCCCGACGCGCTCTACAAGCTCGGGGAAAAGGCGATTTTCACGGTGAAAGTCAAGGAAAAGGAGGGTCCCGCGCCGACGGAAGGCGTCATCAATGTGCGTTTGGACAACTTTGGCTCCAAGGAAATTGCCTCGAGAAAGTGGAATTTGGCGGATGGTGACACATTTACGATGGAAGGGACGCTGGATGAACCGGGTTTTCTGCGGTTGCGTCTTACGGCGAAGAACATTAAAGAGAAGAACTGGAGCGTCGGATACGAGCCGGAGAAAATTGTGAAGGGAAGTCCGTCCCCTGCGGACTTTGACGAGTTCTGGGCAAATGCCGTGAAAAAACTGGAGGCGACCATTCCTGAGGATGTGCAGCAGACGCTTCTGCCTGAACGCTCTACAGGTGCTTTCAACTTCTGGCGCATCAGTTTCGCGACCACCAACAACCGCCGCGTCTACGGGTTTCTTTCCGTGCCGAAGGACGCTTCTGCCCAAAAGAAATACCCCGTGCGTTTCAGCGTCCCCGCCGCCGGATACGGGAATTGGACAAACAATATGAAGGGGAGCGACAACTCCGTCCGAATGCTCATCTGCGTCTATGACTACGAGCCGAAGTTCAATCTGGACGAGCACAAGAAGGCGTATGAGGAGATGAACAAGCGTTGCAAGGAGAAGTATGGAACGAGCTATTCCCATGCGGGCATTGCCGCGTCGCGCGAAGAGTATTTCTTCTATGCGGCGTTGCTGGGCATCAACCGCGCCGTCAACTGGCTTGCGCGGCAACCCTACGTCAACCTTCGCGACTTTACCTATTCTGGTACCAGCCAGGGCGGTGGATTCGGCTTCTATTTGACGGGGCTCAATCACCATTTCACCCGCGCTGTTTTTTATGTTCCCGCCATCACCGATACGATGGGATACCTCAAGGGACGCCATAGCGGTTGGCCTTGCGTCATCGAAAGACAACCCAACCCCGAAGCCAAGGCTTCCGCTGAAAAGAATGCTCCCTATTTTGACGGTGCCAACTTCGCCGCCCGCATCCAGTGCCCCGTCCGTGTCGCCGTCGGCTTCTCCGACTCGACTTGTGTGCCTAGTGCCGTCTATGCCGCCTTCAACAACATTCCTGTTGCGGACAAGAAGATTGGCCATGGCCTCGGAATGACGCACGCCTGCTTCGGCAAGTTCTACCAGGAATATGGTGCCTGGGAGGCGTCCGGAGAAAAGTAACAACGGCGTCCTAGAAGCGCTAGATGCGCTAGATGCGCTAGACGGCCTGCTAATCCTGGTTTCCCTTATCCGTACCTTCATCGCACACGGCGGCAGCGGAATCCAGTTTTACATCTTTGACGCATCAGTCCTTCGCAACGCCCAGGTTCCTCCCGAAAAATACCCAAACCTGCAAGTTCGCGTCTGTGGCTGGAATGTCCGTTTTCCCGACTTGACGCCAGAGGCCCAGGACACCTTCATTCGTCAAGCCGAGACAATCGCATAGGAAAGAAACATTGATGGAATTGAGACAGTCGCCCAGTTCGGGCAACGTGTTAGTGCGGTATGCGGGAGATTCTCTGAAAATCCTGCTGGAGACCTCGTGCACAGAGGATGCAAGTGCTTTTATTCGTACGAATTACGGCAGTGCGTCCGTGCGTCGTCGTGCATGTATTGCGCATGTGGAGCAGGGGACTCCTCTGGGGGCTGGCGGCTGGCAGGATTTGCCGATGACCGCTTGCGGAGATGGTCGTTTCGAGTTGGAACTGCCCCTGTTCGAGGTCGGGCTGTTTGATTTCAAAGCATGCCTGGTAACGGCGGCAGGCCATCGAGAATGGGTGCATGGGGACAATGCCCGCGTGAAGGTCGAACCGGCGTGTCTCATCGGGGACAACACGCTGTACAATGCGTTCATTCGGCAATTTGGACCGAATATTGCGGGGGCAGGGGAGAGTGAAGCCGCGCAAACTGCGTAGGAGTTCCTCAACGAACGAGACTATACCGTCGTGCCGCCATCTGGCAAGTTTGCTGACGTACAGACCCGCCTGGATCACATTATGGACAGTCTGGGGTTCCGCATCCTCATGTTCCTCCCCGTTCACCCCACCCCCACTACCTTCGCCAAGATGGGACGGTTCGGCAGTCCCTTCGCTCCACTCGACTTCTTCACCGTCGATTCCCTCTTCGCGACCTTTGACCGCCGAAGCACGCCACTCGAACAATTCATGGCGCTGGCAGACGCCATCCACGCACGCGGCGGCCTTGTTGTCATTGACCTGCCGTTGGACCACACGGGGTGGAGTTCAACGTTGCAGGTCCATCATCCCGAATGGTTTGCACACAACGAGGACGGAACCTTCGAGAGCCCCGGAGCCTGGGGTGTCGTCTGGGAAGACCTCTGCAAACTCGACTTTTCGGACAAACGCCTCTGGCACCGACTTTCCGATGTGCTCCTCCACTGGTGCCACTGCGGCGTGGACGGTTTCCGCTGCGACGCCGGTTACATGGTTCCTGTTCCCGTCTGGCAATATCTGACCGCCAAGGTCCGCGAGGAGTACGCCAACTCGCTCTTCCTTCTGGAAGGACTCGGCGGTCCCTGGGAAACTACACGCGCACTCCTGCTTGACGGCGGACTCGACTGGGCCTACTCCGAATCCTTCCAGGAGTTTGGTTTCGACCGCGAATCCCAGTACCTGGAAAAGTCCCGCACCGCCTCGCAGAATCTGGGTACCCTCGTCAACTTCGCAGAAACCCATGACAACAACCGCCTCGCCGCTACCTCGGAGGCCTGGGCGCGGCACCGTGTCGCTTCCGCCGCAATGACTTCCATGGCAGGCGCCTTCGCTATCACGAATGGTGTCGAATGGCTGGCGACGGAAAAAATCGACGTGCACGGTGCGGCCTCGCTGAATTGGGGCGCAGAACGGAACATCGTGCCCCTCGTTTCCCGTTTGAACGCTATCTTGCGGGAGCATTCTGCTTTCCTGGCAAATGCCAGTGCCGTACCGATGCGGGGTGGGGACGGACTCGTAATCTCCCTCCTCCGCACCTCAGGCGACCGAACTGCATTGGTGCTCGTGAATCCCGATATGGAGCATTCCGTACCATATTCGTGGCCATCATCGGAGTTCAATCCTGGTGAGACACCTTGGGATTTGGTGTCGGGCGAGAAAGTCCCGCTTTCCAAGCAGGGGGAGCGTTTGGCGCTTTCCGTCGCTCCTGGCGCAGTCCTCTGCCTGGACGCGCTTCCGCTCGCCTCCTCCAAAAACGTACAGTCTCCATTCGTCCATCGCCAAGAACTCCTCGCCTGCACGATGGATATTTTGGCGCGTGCCTCTTCCCCCTTGGCCGCCGGACCTCTTGCCCCTCTCCTTTCTGGAGATGTAACGCAATTCTGGAAAGAGATTTACGGCGATGCCATGCCGCCCGTTGTCCAGTGGGTTCCGGATCGTGACCGCCATCGTGTCACGATGTTGCCGACGCACCATTTCCTGGAAGTGCGTTGTCCCGAACCCTTCCGCGCCGAACTGCGTTGCGGACGCACCACCCTTCAGGCTTGCACTGCTATCCGTGCCGACGACGGGTCCTTCTTTGCCATTTTTACCTGTCTTGCCAACCAGGACGCACCCGCCTCCGAACTCCTCCTTTCCACTCGTATCGCCTCTGCCGACGGCGTCAGCCACCGCCTTCGCGAAGGGACGATTCGCTGCCTGCCCGCCGACGGCGAGACCGGAGTTTCCCTGTGCCTGGAAGCGCGGGACATCCGTCCCGAACACTCCGCTCTTGCTGCCACGGATTGCGGGAGTTACAGCGTTGCACGAGCAGCTTGGGGAACGCTCCGCAGCAAATATGACGCGCTCCTTTGCGCAAATCTCGCACAGGAGTATCCCGCCGAACAGCGTGCACTCCTGCTGCGTTTCCGCGCCTGGCTCCGATATCGTGACTTTTCCCACGAACTCGCGCTTGACTGCCAGACCGCTTTCGAGGCTTCCTATCAAAATCGTATGATCTGGTCCTTCGAGGTGCCGTGTGGTCTGGGGAAGACCATCCTTCTTTCTGCAGTCTGGACGCTGGACAAACGCGCAAACGCGGGCGCAATGCAGTTCCTCTGCCGTTGCGAGGAACCCCTCGAGGACGAGGACGTCCCCCTGCTCATCGTGCGCCCCGACGTCGATTCCCGCTCGCTGCACCATGTCACAAAGGCCTACGCCGGCGCAGAACAGGCCTTCCCCGCAGGAATCCAATCCCGTGTGGATGGATTCCGATTCACCCCCTGGACGGAAACCGCGCTCGACATTGCGGCGGAAGGTGCCTCCTTCCATACCGCTCCCGAATGGCACTATCAAGTCCCGCTCCCCATAGAGCAGGAAAGACGCCTGGAGGATTCGATGGATATCTTCAGCCCCGGGTACTTCTCCTGCCCTCTGGCGGACGGGCGGCCCATCACGTTCCGCGTTGCCGCCACCTGGCAGTCTATGCAAGACGAACTGCCTTCGTTGCAGGCTTCGGTTGCGATTCCGACTTCGGAATTGCCGATGGAACTTCCTTTCGGGGAGGCACTTTTGCAGAGTATTCGTCCGTTTGTGGTGCGTCGTAACGAACATCACAGTGTCATGGCGGGCTATCCTTGGTTCCTGGATTGGGGGCGCGACACTCTCATCTGCCTGCGGGGTCTGGTCGCCGCCGGCATGCACGACATTGCACGCGATACCATCCTCCAGTTCGCCAAGTTCGAGCAGCAGGGCACGCTTCCCAATATGATTCGCGGCGATGACACTTCCGATCGCGACACTTCGGACGCACCGCTCTGGCTTGTCGCCGCAGTGCAGACCTTTGTGGAGCAGGTGCCAGGCGGGCATGCCATTCTAGCCGAGGATTGCGGCGGGCGTACTCTTCAGGAGGTTCTCGTCTCCCTGGTCTCCTCCATTTGGGACGGCTGTCCCAACGGCGTTGCTGCCGACCACGAGACGGCTCTGGTCTTTTCACGACCGCATTTTACATGGATGGACACCAACTACCCGGCCGCCACTCCGCGTACGGGATTCCCCGTCGAAATCCAGGCACTTTGGCTCCACGCGCTTCGGTTCCTGCAACGCATTGCCGATGGACCGTGGGCAACACGTGCCTCCCTGGCAGAACAATCCCTTCTCCGTCTTTTCGTGCGCGAGGACGGAATCGGACTGGTGGACTGCCGCCATTGCGAACATCTGCAATCGGCAAATGCGGCATCTCCTGACGATGCGGTTCGACCGAACCAGTTGCTTGCCATTACTTTAGGAGCGATTCAAGAGCGTTCTGCCAGAGAATCCATTCTTCGGGCGACGGCACCCTTGCTGACGCCTGCAGGCATTCGCAGCCTGGACGACGCGCCCGTGCGGTTCCCCATCCCCGTCATGGATGGGGCGCGTGTGTTGAACGACCCCATGCACCCCTTCTGGGGACAATACTCTGGCTTGGAAGATGTCACCCGCAAACCGGCCTACCACAATGGGACCGCCTGGGCCTGGCAGATGCCTCTTTTCTGTGAGGCACTTTTCCTCACCTATGGCGAATCCGCACGGCGTACGGCGCGCGAACTCCTCGCTTCTGCCGCTTCCGAAATGCAGCGGGGTTGCCTCGGATTCCTTCCCGAAATCTACGACGGAAATGCCCCGCACGCACCCAAGGGATGCCTCGCACAGGCCTGGAGCATGACCGAATTCCACCGCGTCTGGACCCTTCTCGCAAAGTAGCGACACGGACATGGGAACAAAAGGCGCGCCCGGAAGGAGGGACGCGCACGGTCGGGAAGGTTTTGCAGACCGCGCCCCGCGCACCCGGAAGGAGGGTTGCGTGGGGGAGCGGGAACTGCCATCCGTCAACGTGAAGTGGTTTCTACTCCACTACTCGGTATATTCTGCCGGAATGTTCTGGTCCGGAAAAATCGAACTTACCGAGAATATAGTATTTCGGGGCGTCATATCCCGGTTGTTCTTCCTTCTTGCCGAGATCGAGCTGCAAGGTTCGTGATTCTTCGGATTCGAGCGTGCCGATGGGAATGTTTCGGCTCATCTGCAACCAGTGTGGAGGAAGAATCAGGGTAAAGACCGAATGATTCAAGGGCTTCCCGCTCTGGTTGTTGAGTTCGACTTCGGCAGTGTTCTTCTCCAAATCCACGGCAAGTTTGACGGAAAGCCCCGGAAACTTTGTCGAAAGAGCATTTCCTTCAAGTGCTTCCACAAAGAGGGGAAGTCTTCTTCCTGGATCATGCGGAAGCGTATAATTGCCGTTGGCATCCGGTTCGATCGGTTTCCCGTTCAGCCGGACCTCAAGCGGTTTTTCCGTAAAATGGACCTCAATCGGCGTTTCGGCTCCCAGAAATGCCGGTTCAAAACGGGTAAGGGTATAGACTGCAGAACTTCCGTCAAGACTTGTGCGGACAGGATTTGCATTGAAGAAACTGTAG
>JAFRLI010000081.1 GCA_017431255.1 Victivallales bacterium | reverse complement strand
TATTTTGTGTGTTTTGTGGATAAAAACAAAAGACCTGACTCATGCGGCGACCCGTCAGAACAGTAACCCGAAAACTAATACTCTGCTTATAATCCGGCGGTATAACAAACCGTCGGATTTTTTGTTTTGGACGATACAACCTAAAAAGCTTAAAAGGAGAAAACAATGGAAAGGAAGATTAATAATTGCCTTTCACAGCCGTCCCATAACTAGACGTCAAACTTGCCCCCCCCCGGAATCATGACTTCTTAATGGAAGCCGACCAAGCGATCACAGTAGATGCCATGAACCCGCAGAAACATACAATGACCGTTCTTGCGAAGATTGCCAGATGGAAACCTGATATAATATTCGAAAACCTTGCTCGCAAGCGCAAGATCCAAATGCGTTCCTTCAGCGCCGACAGCCATGTGGTCGCCATGAAGGACGGGGAGAACGTGTTCATCGACAAGGCATACGTTGATTTCAGGAATTTGAGGACGCTGGACGCCGCTGAACCAGTTTGCCTTCTCCCATTTTTCCACAAGAACGCGGGCGTCTCCCCCTCTGAATACCGCAACAGCCTTGGAACCTCCTACGCTCCAAAGGATTCCTTCTGAACCGTCATTCGTCCGTAGGCGGGCGCAAAAGATGTTTGTGCCGCGCGTGTTTTGAGGGGAGAGATTTCTGGCGGTGTTTTTTGTCTGCGGAGGCGAAGATCTCTTCCAGGATGAGGCGGGACTTATCTTCTTCGGAGAGGTTTTCGGGCGGGTCGTCACCCATCATCCAAGCGAGGAACTTGCCGAACCATCCGCGTTTCTGCTGTAGACGGCGATAGTGCCGCCGCACACGTGCAAGTCGCTGCTGCGGGGAGCGGTTCCGTCCTAGGTCGAGGCAGAGTTTGTAATGACGCAGTGCCTTGCGATTGTGCCCAAGGCGGTTGGCGGATTCGGCAAGATAGTAATGATAGAGAATGTTGCCGGGACTGAGGTCCACAAGTTTCTCGCAGATTTTGAGACAAAGGTTCCAGGCGGACTGCTCGAAAAGGTTCCGAGCCTGTCGGAACATGATGAAACGTTCGGTGCGCTCCAGGTCGAGCATGAGGTTTTGCAAGGTGGTGTTGCGGGGAGCGTCATTGCCGACGACAAGTTCTTCAAGGATGTCATCGGCGACGGTGTCCATAACGGCGGAATCGCGATGTCCTGGGGCGACGAGCGTCGCGTCGTCATAGGCAAGGCGGCTATCGTAGTCGCGTCTGCTGTCAGGATCGGAAAGGACATCGAAGGCATTGACGACTTCCTGGAACCGTGCGGTCATGATGGGGTCACCGCCGTGCAGGTCTGGATGGCACTCCTTGGCACGTTCGCGGAACGCGCGCCGAAGTTCCTCAAATGAGCAGTCTGACGAGACTTGCAGTAGTTGATATAGCGTTGCGGGCTTCATGGTGCGTGTGCGACGACTGCGACGCCTCGCAAGGTAAGAAGGTCGGGACCAGGTTGCAATTCGGGAAGTGCCTTCAAAAAAAACGGGGCGTCCCCGCCGGCAGGAAACACCCGGCAGGATTCCCCTAGCACACGCCGCGTTTGTGCAAGCAGTTCACGGACAGCGCCGACGACGCCCAAATCCACTCCTGCCGCAATTGCCTCCAGCGTGTTGGGACCGCAAGGCGGCGGCACCTCGTCCCGCAATGGAAGAAGGGGCAGTTGCGCGGTGTAAGTCGCCAGGGATTTTCGCAATAGCATGCGTCCTGGCAAGATGGCACCACCTAGGAAGCAGCCCGTTGCGTCAACAATGACCGTGTGAATGCAAGTGCCAAAGTCGATGACGACGGCAGCACCCTTCGCAAAGTCAAAGGCAGCGGCAGCATTGGCAATGCGGTCCATGCCAAGGGTGGAGGTATCGACACGCGAGAAATCCAAACTCGAAAAATCCTTGTGGGAAAGGAAACGAAGGTGTGGGAATGTCTGCTGGAGTGCGTGCTGAAGTGCGGGCACGACGGAGACGGCAGTGGCATGCCAGGGCATCGTAAGGCGTGCCAGGAATGGAATGGTTCCAAGTGCGCGAGCGTCGGCAGTGTCGCAGACATCGAGCAATCGAGGTCCGTCTGGTTCGTCGGCAGCGATTTGGACATGAGTATTCCCGATATTCAATAAGAGATGGAGAGGTTCCTGGGACATGGTAGAGGTTTCCTAAGAGTGTTTTCGCCAGGGGAAATGCCAGTGGAACGGAGGTTCGCGCTTCTCTTCCGGAAGTGGCTGGAGACGCAGGAAAGCAAGCAGTCCGGGTGCCAGAAGAATCGCAGTCGCAAGGAAATAGCATCGGAAATAGAGAATGCCGGGACGGTCTTCCAATTGCCTCCCGAAGAACTCCAGAAGGAACCCCGAAGCCAGGGAGGCAAGCAAGCCGCCCAGTGCTCCCGCAAGGACGGTCATGGCAATGGAGGCGGTCACCTGGTGCTTCTGCTCGACGGTCTGGAGGAAGTAATGCATGCAAGAATTGTTCTCGATGTCGTAGAGGGCGCCCTGGACAAAGAAGGAGCATCCCAGGAAAAGCCAGTGGCCCGTTGCCGGTGCGAAGGTCCAGTAGAGAGCGGTCAGAATGTATCCCATATGGCAGAACAGAAGGACCTTCCGGGGGCCGTAGGCGCGAGTAAACGGGACGGAGATGGGAGTTATCAGGATCGAACCGATCATCATAAGGATGGCGTACAACAAGGCGGAACGGTCATCCACTCCATACCCGCGTTTGATGGCCAGGGTGCTGATGGGGGTAATCATAATGTAGCAAATGTTGAAGACCATGGTGGAGATGACCTGCAGGCGAGCATTGGCATTGTGAATGAGCCAGCGGGCGCCGTCAATCAGTTTCTGGCGCGCAGCGTCGCGAAGCCCAATGGTCTCATCGACATGGATGAGGAATCCCACGCCGGTAAATCCAAAGAGGGCACCGACCAGGATGACCCAGAACAAAGGCCAGATGCCTTTCCAGTAACGCAGCAGGATGGTGACCGTGACCATGGTAATGGCACTGGAGAAGTTGAAGACCTGAATGGAAAGACTGAAAAAGCGTGCGCGCTCATTGGAGGTGGTCAGTTCCCCCAACAATGGTCTCGCAATCACCAATCCCGCAGCACGGCAACCATAGAATAAGAACGCAGCAAAGACAAGCAGCGCCAATGCTGTCTTGTGGTGTCCTTGCAGGTAAATGGGAACGGTGGCGGCCACAAGCAACCCGGAAACATTCCGTGCAATCCAAAAGACGCTCTGACATTGCACGGCCCCGACTCGGGAGGCAACACATTTGCCCAAAGGCAGAAGAAAATAACTCAAATACAACGTGGCGCCCAGCAGCGATACCAGCGAATTGGGACACGCCATCTGGACGGCTAGCAGGATGATGACGGTCTCCCCCAGGCAACGGTAAGACGCGCCGTTGAAGAGGTTGAACATCTGATAGTAGAATTGCGAACGATGCCGCTGAGCATCTGTCAGGGGACCTTGAACAATCATGATGACGGCAAACGATTTCTAGCAAGTAATGAACCTTCAGAGGGAATTGCAAAACTCTCATCCCAACCGCTTTCCTCGCTTGCGGCGTTTTGGCGGTAGTTTGGCAATTACCTCATCTGTCAAAAGAAGTAGTTGCAAAACTCATTTTTGAGTCCACAGAACACACAGAACACACAGAATGCAATCCGCCGCTTCACGGCGGCTTGCACTTTGTATTTTTGTTTTATATCAAGTGTTTGGCCGCGCGTAGCGCGGATAAACAGGTCTGTGTATTCTGTGTGTTCTGTGGACTTCAAAAGAGTTTTGCAATTATCTCAAAAGAATGAACCTCTCCAAAAGTTCTCCTGGCCTCTACCCATTTTTGGGGACAAATGCAAGAGCAAGCGAAAACAAGGAGGCGCATACGAGAATGAACACGCAAAGGATGGCACGGGGCGGACGATTCCACTCGTGCCGTGCACGGGAACGCGTGGCTTCGTCCAGTCGACGATATTTCAGGGTGTCTTTTGCGATATCGTGAGGCTTGTAGTTTTTGAGCCAACTGTGGCAGAGGGAAAAACTGGAGGGATAGAAATCCCAGACACAGGGGGCGTCCTCCATGAGGATCTGGACGGCCTGGCGGATGAGCATGTCGCGTTCCGGAGAATTGCGCATCACCTCAAGTTTGCGGAAAAGTGCGTCGTATTCGGGATTCGTGTAATTGGAGTAGTTGGGACCGCGCCCTTTGGTGGCAACGTGTCCATTGGGGGAATAAAAGAGCATAAGGAAGTTCTCAGCGTCGGGATAATCCGCAACCCATCCTCGGCGAGTAAACTGCCAGTTGCCTGTAGTGAGTTTTTCGCGTTGCCGATTGAGGTCGGTTCCATTGTCGACGAGTTCAATCCCAATGGCCTCGAGTTTGTTTTTGAGCCACCGAAACTGAGTCTTGAAACCGGGCTGTCCCGCCGAAGCATGGTCATACTTGAGTTGGAGACGATGTCCATCAGGGGCAAGCCCACCGGGATAGCCGGCCTCTGCGAGAAGTTGCCGTGCAGTTTCTATGGGCCTTCGTACAAAAGAATCCCCCCTGTGCTCGAAAACCCAATGATTGTAATGAGTGGAGGAAACTTCGCCACCACGGACGCCAGGAGGCAAGATGGATTGCGCGATTTTTCCCCGATTGTTGAGGAAAAGCTCGATGTTCTCTTGGGAATCAATGGCTATGGAGATGGCACGGCGTATTTTCTTGGCGGAGGGGGAATTGCCTCCATAGACAGGGTCTAACTGGTTGAAGGCGTAGTAATAGGAGACATCGCGGACAGAGGTGTGAATGGAGATGCCTCGGGATAGCATTTCGTCTGAAAGCCCCATGGCACCTGTGTCGGAGATGACAACATTGGCGTCAAATGCGTCACTGGGCATGGAGCCCGTGAGGTCATAATAGCCCTGGTTGAACTTAATCCAGCCAGGAAGGGATTCGCGTTCGACTTGCAAATGGACGCGTTCGATGAAAGGAAGTTCTGCGCCGGCGTCCGCAAGCAAGCCGGCCTCCTGGTCGCCTGGGGCACCGTCAGAGGGATAGACGTCCCAACGATGGTTGGGATTGCGACGCAGGATCATGTGGGCATTGTCCTGAAACTCCTCCAGAAGATAGGGACCCGTGCCGACGGGCCAGCGATTCCAGGTGAGGCCGGCGGCACGAACATCTGGCTCTTCATAGAATGAAAATGCCTCCCAGGGAACGGGGGCAAAGAAGTGCATGGAGAACCAATAGAGTGCCTGTGGATACTTGCGAGTCAGCACAAGACGGAAATGCCGTGCGTCCTCAATGAGGATGCCTGCATGGGGAGCGCTGCGCATCGTAGGGAGATCTTGGCCGTGTTGCGTGAGAAAAGCGGAGCAATCGTCGAATCCGGCAAGGAAAGATTTGAGGGTGGAGAAGACGGGAGACGAAACACTGGGGGCACAGAGACGGACGAGTGCGAGTGTGAAGTCTTCGCTGGTGACCTCACGAGTCTCCTGTTCGGGGAAAAGGGAGGGTGATCCGGGGACATGGTATCCTTTGGGAAGCGGTACATATCGTTGCGAACCATCGGGATTTTTCGCAAAGCACGGATGCGGCTGCCATCGTACGCCCTCCCGAATCGTGAACGCATATTCAACACGCGCGACCGCCTCTGGCGAAGGATCTTCTTCCGCGAGCAGGTTCCCTTTGGAATCAAAATACTGCGGTTGTGGAATGGTTTCCACCAGTCGGGGAATCAACGTGTACGGTCGTTTGAGGTAATGATAGGCCAGAGGAGCCTCCACGATGTTGTCCAATATGCTCCCCTCGTGTTCGAAGTAGGAAAAAGCAGGGTCCAGAGACTTGATTACCCCACCGAACGCCACGTACATCGTTCCCCGTGCCGTTTCCCCGGTCGGCCATGGATCGTTGTTCGAACGCCAAACAGCCAGGCACAGCAATACTGCTCCCAACAAGGGAATGCATGACAACACATATCCGTGCCCCAGTCGCCTCATCTTTGCCCATCCAGTCCTTTGATTGCCTGGAGAAAATCGCTCACGCCTCAGGTTCCCAGGGACAATCTGACCTCCTGAATCAACTCATCCGACGCCTGGGTAATCTCCTTGATGAAGGAAATGCTACTATGCTTCTTCAGAAGAGCTAACACAATTTCCTTGGTGGCCTCCAGTCTACCCTCCGTTCTACCCTCCGTTCTACCCTCCGTTCTACCCTCTGCGATTCCTTTTGCCCTTCCCACTGCTACTCCCTCCGCCTTGCATTTCCGTTTGAAGTCACTGACTACCTTGCACATGTTGATTACCTCCATTTTATGATCCAACTGCATTGGAATCCCCAGGAACACCGCGCAAACAATCGCCGCATCCCTGCTCAAGTGATCTCGTTTCATCCTTTTCAGAAGCGGTCCCCGCTCCTTTGCTAATTTAAAATAATATAGCACCTTTTTCAGTTCTCCACAATGGAACTGCTTGTATTTTTCAGCCAGTTCGTAGATGTTGAGTTCCAGGAATCCGTAGTTGTAGAAAAGCCCGTCTGTGACTCCACTCGTTTGGGGCATCATTTGTTTGAGGTCGCTAGGTCCTTTACGTCCCTTTGGATCGAAGTTTAGGACAAGGTTGATGACACGATGCATTCTCCCTTCCTTTTGAAGGGCATGATAGCGTCTGATGTCATATCCCATAATACGTAGCACCATGGTTCTGTCCCGATTCGCTTGAAACTCCAGTCCAATGCTGACAAGTTCATTTCCAGAATCGTACTCGTACAGTCTGTCTCGGTATCGGTTGTCCGTCACCAGCCGCCCATTCCCGTCCTGAAGGATGCGGTAGTATTCACCATCTACCAGAGAAAGCCCTTCTTCTCGGATGCCTCCCCTTCCTAGAGGAAACACATGTTCGAGCAGTGCCGCCATCACATCTTGCCGACCGAAAAAATTCTTCGCTGCCGTGTCTTTTAGTCCCATGTCAAACTCCATTTTTCTCTTGTTATTTTCCATCCATTTTTTGTAAAAAATTGATCATTCAACAATATACAGCAACACAGCAAGATTGCAAACAAGATTTTGAAAAATATCTTTTTAGGACTTGATTCAATGCCATCAATACTTCATTTCATGATATTTTCCTGTTCGAATCCAAGTCAGAAAAACGGACATATAGCCACAACCAGTGTATCTGAAATGTTCGAGTACTGAAATTGCAAAAACGGACGACACGTCCCCTTGAGCAGTCCCTGCACGCTGTTCGTTGTCATGAGGGCGCAGGTCGCAGTTCCCAGGTTGGGATTCCGCAAAGGCGGTTGCGATTTTAGGAAATGAGGTTACATTATATAGAGAAAATTGCAAAACATTCCTCCCAACCGCCTTCAAGGCGCGGCGCGATGGCTTCCACGCTTGCGTCGTTTGGGCGGTTGGGCGGTAGTTTTCAATGACCTCAATAGTTTTCACTGGAGAACCACCAAGTTCAGGAAGAAGCAGCGATGTGTGTAGGATTATCTGCGAAGGTGCTTGACATCAAGGACGGGACGGCTCTTGTAGATGCCTCGGGAGCGCGGCGCCAAGTATCTGCGGAGTTACTGGAGGACTTGGAGCCTGGGGATTACGTGATGGTGCATGCAGGAATTGCGATTGCAAAGATCACGGAAGACGACGCAGCGGAAAGTGCGAAATTACTGGAGGGCGTGCAGAATGTTGTCGCCTCGGGAAATCATTGAAGGCTACCACGGCAGACCTTTGCGCGTAATGGAGGTTTGTGGGACGCATACCCACGAAATCTTTCGCCTTGGCATCCGCTCCCTGTTGCCGCAAAGCATCGAATTGATTTCTGGACCAGGTTGCCCTGTTTGCGTCACGCCAACGGGTTACATTGACGAAGCAATGTTCCTTGCACAAGAATGCGGGGTAACCATTTGCACGTTTGGGGACCTCATCCGCGTGCCTGGTTCGGAAGGCAGTCTTGCAACGGCGCGGGCAACGGGAGCCGCAATACGTCCCGTTTATTCGCCTTTGGACGCCGTCGACTTGGCTGCTGCCGAACCTGAACGACAATTTGTATTTTTGGCGGTTGGGTTTGAAACGACGGTTCCCGCAGTCTGCCTGGCATTGCGCAAAGCCTCCTCGTTAGGACTTCGGAATTTTGCGATTTTGGGTGCAAACAAGACCATGCCGCAGGCATATCTTGCCCTGAAAGGGAGTGCAGACGCGTTCCTCTATCCAGGTCATGTCCACGCCATTCTCGGAACGGAACTCTGCGAGCGTTTGGTTCACGAGGGGATTTCGGGAGTATTGGCTGGCTTTACGGCAAACGAACTACTCACCGCCCTCGCAATCATTGTCCTTCGTTCTCAAGAAGGAAAGCCTTTCTTCGAAAACTGCTACCCGCGCGTTGTCCGCCCGGAAGGCAACCTCGCCGCTCAAAAACTCATCGACGAATGGATGGAACCCTGCGACGCCGAATGGCGCGGTCTGGGACGCATCCCATCCTCCGGTCTGCGCCTCCGTCCTCCATTCGCCGACTTTGACGCACGGCTCAAGTTCCATGTCCCCCCCATCACGGGACGCCCCAATCCTGCCTGCCGCTGCGGAGATGTCCTGCAAGGCAAACTCCGCCCCGACCAATGCCCCCTCTTTGGAAAGGTCTGCACTCCGCTCCACCCCGTCGGTGCCTGCATGGTCTCCAACGAAGGCTCCTGCTCCGCATTCTTCCAATACGCTCAACGGTAATCCATCATGGACGAAACGGTCACTCTTGCTCACGGCGCAGGCGGACGCCAAACCGCCGAACTCATCCAACGCGTTTTCCACGCCCATTTCGCCAATCCCAACTTTACGGGCGATGATGCGGCGGTACTCCCTCGACCCCACGCCAATATCGCCATGACCACCGATGGGTTCATCGTCTCTCCCTACCGTTTTCCTGGCGGCGACATCGGAAAACTCTCCATCTGCGGCACCGTCAACGACCTTGCCTGCATGGGGGCCAAGCCGCTCTATCTCACCTGCGCCTTTGTCATTGAAGAAGGATTTCCTCTTGCGGAACTCGAATCCATTGCCTCCTCCATGGAACGAACTGCAAGCGAGGCAGGCGTCCATCTTGTCGCGGGAGACACCAAGGTCGCAGGACGTGGTCAAGTCGACCATCTCTTCATCACGACCACGGGAATCGGGGAAATCCTGCCAGAGGCACATACCTCAGGCAAGTTCGCACAACCGGGAGACGCCGTCATCGTCACGGGAGACATTGGCCGGCATGGATGCACCATCCTTCTTGCCCGCAACGACTTTGGAATAGAGGCAGAAGTTGCCAGCGATTGTGCGCCCCTCTGGAGTGCGGTGCATTCTCTCTTTCTGGCTGGCGCGCGTCCTCATGTCATTCGGGATGCGACGCGCGGTGGTGTCGGGACTGTCCTGCATGAAATTGCCTCGGAAAGCGGGGTGGGTGTGGAATTGGATGCGTCCTCTGTGCCCGTTACGCCTGCGGTGAAGGGAGTCTGCGGGATGCTGGGATTGGAACCGCTCTATCTCGCCTGCGAGGGAACCATGGTCATCATCGCCCCGCAGGAACAGGCGGAAACCATCCTTGCTTCGCTGCGAAACTCCCCACACACCAGCACCCCAGCCGTCATCGGACACATTACCGCAGAACATCCCAAGCAAGTCCTGCTTACCACCGAAATCGGCGCCAAAACCCTCCTCCCGCCCCCCACTGGCGAACTCCTCCCACGTATCTGCTAGGCGGCATGTCCAACCGAGAGACTATGCGGAGAAGTCCAGGAAAGGAGTGGCCTTCCAGCGGAGTTTGCCCGTGATTCCAATGTCGGCAAGCGTGCGGATGCGGAAGCGTTTGCGCAGTCGCAGGATTCGCTGGACACTGGTGGGTCCCAAACCTGGAACGCGCAGCAGTTTCTCCGGTTCGGCGTGATTAATGAGAATCGGGAAACATTCGGGATGAAGCGCCGCCCAAACCTCCTTTGGGTCACGGCAGAGGTCGAGATTGCCGTCGTTGCCGACAGGGATTTCGGTCGGTTCAAAGTGGTAGGTTCGGATCAGGAAATCGGCCTGATAGAGACGGTGTTCGCGGGTAAGGGAATCTGCGGGTTGAAGTTGGAAGCGCCGTTGTTCCCCAGGAAGGTCACTGCTGCCAAGACCTGGCTGATAGGCCGAAAAGTACACTCGCTCGAAACGCAACCGCTGGTAGAGTCCTTCCATATAGCGAAGAATCTCCAAATCCTTTTCATCGGAGGCGCCGACAATGAACTGCGTCGTGCATTTGACGCGGGAACGCGGGGAACCGGGTGCCGTCTCGGCAGCCATCAGTTTTAATCGGGAGACGATATCCTGGTCATAATCCTTGTACTGAGAGAGTTTCTGGAAATGCTGACGTCCCGGCGTTTCGATGTTTAGCGACACTGCGGAAGCAACGCGGATGGCGCGGCGCACCGCTTCGTCAGACGCTCCTGGAATGATTTTGATGTGGATGTATCCTTTGTAGTGGAAGCAATAGCGCAAGATTTCCGCCGTGTCAATGAGCAATTGCATGCTACGGTCGGGTGTTCCCAGAATGCCAGAACTCAGGAAGAGACCGATGAGCGGGGTCTTGTGGTCAAACTCCAGAAATGCACGCGCCAGTTCGTCGGGAGTGAGCGTGCATCGCCGCGTCGTATCCGAATTGGAACGCAATGGGCAGTACTTGCAATCGCTGCTGCACGCATTCGAAACCAGGGTCTTCAGAAGGATGCCAGTTCCTCCGTTCGCCAACGATACGGGATACAACCAACTGCCCTCCAAACCACGACGACGACCATTCCCCGACGCATTCCCGCACGAACACGCCAAATCATACTGGGAATCCGCAGAAAGTATCTGGAGTTTGGTCAATGTGTCCATTTTTCAATATAACGAGGGAACTTGTTTCTTTACCCATTTCATTATGCTCCCCAAAATAATGTAACACATCATCCCCCATGTGCAAATGTTTTTTCTGCTCTAACCTTGCTCTAACGTTTGCGTAGGACGAAAACGGGGATATATTAAGGAATAGGTTTCCATGCTAAAAACGGTGAATCTGGTGGAAATCCAGAACTGTCGCGCAACCGTAACCGTCGAGTGGCGGAAGTCGGATCCCGGGCATTGGAAGCGATAACGTGTGCGCGCAACGCACGGAGGCAAAAAAAGAATGAACAAGAAGAAAGGATTCACGCTGATCGAGTTGTTGGTGGTGATTGCGATTATCGCGATACTGGCGGCGATGTTGCTGCAGGCACTGGCAAAGGCAAAGGAAAAGGCGGCTCAAATCAGTTGCACCAGCAACTTGAAACAACTGGGATTGGGCAATGCCCTGTACGGTTCCGACAACGATGGTTTCTACGCACCCTACGCCAAGTTCTCCAGCAGAAGCACTGGACTGACCTATCCATTCCCGCTGTGGTGGGGAGAGAAAGACAGCAACGGCGATGTCAAGTTCAACGAAAACGGATACCTCTCTGCCTACCTCTCCAATTCCCAAGGTGCTCTGCTCTGCAAAACCATGCAGCACATCGTGAAAAAAGACGACGGCAACGGCGGCAACTACGGCTACAATGGCAATGGCGTCGGCGGCGTCGGATATATGCGATGGGATAGCAATAAAAGCACGACCAATACAAAATACTACGGAATGTCCGTCAAAGACGTCCAGGTAAAGTGCGCCTCCGAACTCATTGCATTCGGTGATACCGTCAACTGCGGCGGAATGGGAACCGTCTCCGAACTCGAACCCATCGACCGAATCTACGGCCCTGATTCCTATACCTACCTCCATTTCCGACACAACGACAAAGCAAACATCTGCTGGGTCGATGGACACGTCAACCCTATGAAAGCCTCCTGGATACGACCGGGAGACGCCAAATATAAAGTCGAACTCCTTGCCCAAACCCATATCGGCGTCATCTCCCCCTCCGGAAGCAATAACGACCATACCTACTACGATACCTTCCACCGCGCCTCCCCCTCC
>JAFRLI010000080.1 GCA_017431255.1 Victivallales bacterium | reverse complement strand
CCTCCAAGGCTTCCAGGAATGCAATACCGCACTGCCTGACGCGTTCCTCAACGCCTACGCACAGGCGTCCAACTGGTCTCCCAAACGCGCTCTAGACGAAACTCGACGCGTCCTCGACGCCGCACGCGCCCGCTGGCAACTCCACGCCGACCAGAAAAAAGCCAAACTCCTAACGCAACGCCCCGAACGCTGAGACACCCAGATTCTAGAGATTCTAGACGCCCTAGACGCTTCTAGAAAAACTCTTCTTTCCAGGTTGCAAGGTGTACTTGCAAGTATTACATTAACTACTTTATAGAGGAGAAGTGTCTCCTGTACAAAAGAAACAATTTTAGCAGATAGGACGTTCAAAATGGTCTTACAAGAAAGATGGTTGGCGGTGTTTGCCGCAGTGAGTTTGCTGGCAGGAGGTTGTTGCACAAGCACGCCACAGGCAGGGAAGGCACAAGAACAGGAACCAGCGAAGTCCGAAATGCCGTCCATGGGTCCCGAAGCAACGGCAAAGCCATCGTATCTGAGTCCCGGTTTTGAAGAGGTCATTCGTCGGACGAGCGCGAAGGTATTCCCGTCGGTTGTGTTCATCAGCGTGTTGAGCGAGGACAAATCGAGTGGAAAAGAGCGTGCGGCGCAGGTCTCCGGAAGCGGGGTGCTCATTACCGAGGACGGGGAACTGCTCACGAACCAACACGTCATTGACAAGGCACGCACCATCCGATGCCAGTTATACGACGGCACCGACTACACCGCAAAAGTCCTGGGTAGCGACAAGGATTTGGACATCGCGCTGCTGAAATTGGAGCGTCCTTCTGACGCGGGTCCATTGCCATTTGCAAAATTGAAGTCCGACTACATCAAGGAAGGGGCATTTGTGATGGCAATGGGTGCGCCGTACGGAATGTCGCGTTCCGTTTCCATCGGCATCATTTCGTGTGCGGCACGGTATCTTCCCTCGAATGGAACGTACACGTTGTGGTACCAGACGGACGCGGCAATCGCGCCCGGCAATTCGGGTGGGCCGCTCATCGACACAAACGGGGAAGTAGTAGGAATCAACACGCTGGGGTTGCGTACAGGCGGAGGGATAGGCTTCACGAATCCCTCGCCCATCATTCTGGAAGTCCTGGAGCGCATCCGCAAGTTCGGGAATGCCAACTGGGCCTGGTTCGGCTTCGAACTGCAACCACTGCACGACTTCTTGCGAAACATTACCTTCCCCTTCGAGGAGGGCGTCATGATTTCCGGCGCAGAAGTGGGTAGCCCCGCACGCAAGGCGGGCTTCCAGCCACAGGATCGCATCGTGGCCGTCAACGGGCAGCCTGTCACTGCACGCACGCAGGAAGACTTGCCCACCATTCGCCGTCTGCTAGGACTGCTCCCGTTCCACCAGGAGGCCGTCTTCCAGGTCATCCGCGACGAAAAACCGATGGAAATCCGCGTTGCTCCCAGCCCCAAAGGCAAAGTGGAAGGGGACGAAGTCGTCCTCCCCAGATGGGGATTCACTGCAAAAACCATCAATCGATTCGACACCCCTGAACTCAGTTTCTATGCACCCGACGGCGGAGTCTTCCTCTTCGGACGAGACCGCGACGGAAACGCCGCACGCTCCGGGCTGCTTGTTCAAGACATCATTGTCACAGTTGACGGCAAACCCGTGCGAACCCTGGAGGATCTGCAAGCCATCTATGACGAGGCGATGAAGCGCCTTGGGGAACGAACCTCGGTGAGCGTCGGAGTGATTCGCAACGGAAGGCGCGTGTTCGCCGTTCTAAGTTATGCGATGGAAAACAAGGAGTAGACCAATGAAAAAACTACTGGCAATCCTGGCATTTGCAGGCGTGATGGGGATGTGCGCAGACGCTCCCGTGGCGGATCATGCTCTCGTGGAGACCCTTGTGAAAAAGTTTGCGCCATCGTGGATAACAGTCCACATCGCTGGACAGAGCGATGAACGCGGCTTCCCTGTGCTTCCCCCTTCAGACTATCTTTGCCCCGGCTGCGGTGGACGTCACGGCACAAACGCCAAATATGAAAACGGCATGACTTCCGACATTCCAGGCCTGGTCTGCGAACTGCCAGGCGCGGGCGTGGTGGTCCTGGCGCAGGACATCCACATCCGTCCACCATATGCGCGTTCCATCCAAATCCAGGTCGAAGGGAAAAACGTGGACTTGGTCCCGGATTCCTACTACTTGGAACAAAACGCGGTGGCGTATAAGCCCGCAGACGGAAGCCCCCTCCCCTTGCCAGCCGTTACCTTCCAAAACGCAACAGGCATTGACCTCTATGGCGTCTACAGCGTCACCGAACCACAAGGACACTGCAACGCTGGCATCAAACCCATTTCCTTCCAAAATCCGCAAATTTCCATGGACACCAACGAACACTACGTCAAAGGTGCTCCAGGCTGTCTGCTGGTGGACAAGGACGGGAACGCCCTCACGGTCCAGATGTCCACCCACCTGGCACCAGAACGCACTCGCATCAGCAGCATCCGCAATTGGCAGCGAATCCCCGCAACTCAGTACGAGCAACGACTCCAGAACCTGACGACAAATGTCGCAACCGCTTTCTTCCCTGTCCACGCCAGCCTCGCCACCGACCCGCGACACGACGACAGCAACGAGGAACGCGCCAGACGGCGCTCCATGTTCCAGAAACGCACCAAAAGCGACAACGACACCGAGTTTGACGCCATCGGCATGCTCCTCCCCGATGGACGACTCCTCGTCTTCCGAAACCTTCATCCCAACGACACCGCACGTCTCGTAAAACTGGAGGTCTCCCTTCCAGACGGCAAAAAAGTCGACGCACACTTTGCAGGAGCCTTCCGCCGCTGGGGCATGTTTCTGGCGACCACCGACACCCCACTGCCCGGTAAAAGCCTCCCCTTCTTCTCCGGAAAGCACGCCGCCTTCGCAGGTACGACTCTGTTCAACATCGGATTCCTCAACGCTGGCAATGTTCTGGATGTCGAAAACTACCCGGAAACCATCTTTGAAACGGAGCGCGGCCACAGCAACCAAATCATCGCGCATGCCCGTTCCCTGTCGCAATGCGAAGAAGGCGACATCGAAGTGAATTGGGACGGGAGCCTGGTACTGGTACGCGTCTCCACAAAAATCGGTACCACTCTGGTAAACATTTCTGCGGAACATCTCACGAAGATTCTGAAGGAGAACGACTTGGATCCGGAAAACATCCCCCGTCCCGAAGACGAACGCATCTTCACGGCAGACTTCGGGACGGAAGTCCAACTTCTCACGCGCGAACTTGCACGCGCCAATGGAGTCTCCCTCCAAACCCACAACGGCACCCGGGGGTTGCTCGTTACCGACGTACGCGCAAACACTTCCGCCGCGGAAATTGGTCTGAAGCCGGGAGACGTCCTGATGTATTTCCGCATGCCTGAAAACGGAATCGCCATCGATCCTCGCGCATTCCAAACCGAAAGTCGCTACCGCGGCCCCTTCCCCTGGGCGCAACTCTCGCGTCTCCCCGAACGCTACTTTGACGAACTCCCCCTCCCCTGGGGCGACTTCGAAACCCCATTCAAGGACTTCCTCACCGAACGCGGCATCGGCTCCGAACTCGAAGTCGCTTTCCTCTCCAACGGAAAACTCCAACGCAAAACCTTCAAAATCCGACGCGCCACCGCCTACTACAAGGCCGCTCCCCGTTTCGTCGTTCGCGACTTCGGCATCACGGTCGCCAACATCACTCCCGACCTTCGCGACTACTTCCGCATGAAAGATGACGCGCCCGGCGTGGTCATCTCCCGCGTCCTGGCAGGAGGACGCGCCTCCACTGCCGGCATCAAACCCTTCGAACTCATCCTGAGCGTGGACGGCAAGGAAGTCCATAATGTCGCCGAGTTCGAACAACAGATTACGGGCAAGACCGGCTTTGACCTGGTCGTCCGCCGTCTCAATGAAAATCGTGTCGTAAAAATCACAAAGTGAGTCTCATGCGCATTCTGACATACCAAGTTCCGATGCCCGATGGTGTACGCCTCTTCACCTGCGTCTATCTTCCCGACGAAGAAGGCTCCTACCCCGTCCTCCTGTTCAGAACTCCGTATATGGACGAGACGAAAATCCCGAACCAGTGCGAGTACGTGGAAATGAGAATTGCGTACGTAATTCAGTATGTTCGCGGTTTCGCGCCCTCGGAAGGAGACTTTGCCCCATTCCAGATGGAGTGCCAGGATGGTGCGGCGACCCTGGATTGGATTGCGTCCCAGCCATGGTGCAATGGCCGCATTGCAACAGACGGCTTCTCGTATCCTGGCATGACATCGCTGGCGAGCATTGTGTCGGGTCATCGTTCCCTTGTTGGGGCTGCCGTCGGGGCAAGCGCCAACGACTACTGGCGGGATACGTTTACCGAGGGCGGCGTGTTCCGTCTGCGGCTGAATCAGCAATGGGCCTTGCATCGCTGGCAAGTTCACACCCATACCATTCTGGATCCGCCCGTGGACTACGACGCACTTGCACACCATCTGCCACTTGCGGAAATGGACACTGCCTGTGGACTGCCACCATGCCCCTTCTGGCAGGAATGGATGCAGCATCCGCATCGAGACGAGTACTGGAAATCTTTCAGTTACGAATCTCACATTCCCGATATTTCGGTTCCTGTCTTTTTCTATGTCGGCTGGTTCGATTTGTTCCTGGAAGGGATCCTGAAGAACTTCCAGACCGTACGAGAATACGGCGGCGGACTCGCACGGAAAGGTTCGCGTCTCCTGATTGGTCCCTGGACTCACAAGGATACCACGGCACCTGGACACCCACTGGGCGACACTTCCCTCCCCTCCCGAGACGACGCAAAAAAAGAGGGGACTCATTTCGCCACCGAGTGCCTCCTGCAATCCACACCCCAGGAATCCCCGCGTGCTCCCATCACCTACTGGATGTTCGGTGCCGACGAATGGCGCGAAACGGAAACCTGGCCGCCTGAAAACGCCACGGAACTTCCCCTCTTCCTACACAGTTGCGGACTCGCCAACAGCGCTCGCGGTGACGGCGCACTCGAACCACTCCCGCCCGAAGGTCCCGAAGTTCCCGACGGATTCGTCAGCGATCCCGCCAATCCCGTCCCCACCAGCGGCGGACATTGCCTCTACCCACCATGCGGCTCCCTCGACCAGACCGATACCACCGCCTGCTGCGACATCCTCTGCTACACCACAGAACCCCTGAAGGTGTCCCTCGAAATCGCGGGTCCCGTCAAACTCATCCTCTTCTTCGCCACCTCCGCTCCCGATTGCGACTTCGCTGCAAAATTGGTCGACGTCTTTCCCGACGGAACTTCCTGGAATATCGCCGACGGCATCCAGCGCGCCAGTTGCCGCTCATCAGAAGAACAATCCACTCCACTGCAACCAGGTACCATCTGCAAACTGGTGGTCTCCCTGCGTAACATTGCACATCGCTTTGACGAAGGACACCGCATCCGACTCACCATCGCCGGCAGCGACTTCCCCGCCTTTGAACGCAATCTCCAAACGGGCGAAAGCGGTTTCACCAGCGACAAATACGCACTTGCCCGCCAGACCATCTTCCACGACCAGAAGCACCCCAGCCACCTCATCCTCCCCGTCCTGCAAGCATAACGGAAACGTTATGATTCCGTTGCCCCCAAAACCGCAGCGGAGCAAACTCTCACCGCACCTTTGGAGCTAACGAGGTCACCACCAGAACGCGCCATTACTCTTCTGGGATTCACAATGTAACACAGCGACTCGAAACCTCCGCAGGGCAGATTCTCAAAAGAGATAATTGCAAAACTCTTTTGAAGTCCACAGAACACACAGAATACACAGACCTGTTTGTCCGCTCTACGCACACCAAACACTTGATATAAAACAAAATACAAAGTGCAAGCCGCAGCGAAGCGGCGGATTGCCTTCTGTGTGTTCTGTGTGTTCTGTGGACTCAAAAATGAGTTTTGAAACTACCTCAAAAAAGAAGTTTCGTATGCCATCCACCTTGTGCGCGAGACGTGCATTGGGGGCGTGTTTCGTATGTTGTGTTGACGGCAAAGTTGCCAGGAATACTGAACGGCTTGACCTAAGCCAACCCTGCTTCTTCTAGGAGGGACTGGTTTTCGAGAAGTTCGCTGGCCTTTCCGGAGGCGAGGAGTTTTCCCTTCTGAAGGATGGCGCATTGAGGACAGGTGCGGCGAGCGAATGCAAGGTCGTGAGTTGCGATGAGTTGAAATGCGGGAAGGGATTGCAAGAGGGAGGCAAGTTCGCGGCATGCTCGCGGATCGAGGTCGCTGGTGGGTTCATCGAGCAGGATGACTTCGGGACGCATCGCCAGGATACCCGCGAGCGAAACGCGTCGTTTTTCACCGCAGGAGAGCCGTGTGACATCTCGCTGTGCGAGATGTTCCGCCCGCATGGAACGCAGTGCGTCCGTCGTGCGCGCCTGTACCTCCTCTGGTGGGAGTCCGAGATTGGTTGGACCGAAGGCAACATCTTCGGCGACGCTCTGGTTGAAGAGTTGCGCGTCTGCGTCTTGGAAGACCATTCCCACACGGGCACGAATGGCTCGCGCATTCTGCGGAGTGACGGGTGTCTCGTCCAGCAGGATGGTTCCCTCTGCGATGGGAAACAGTCCAAGAATGGCGGCTAGCATGGTGGATTTGCCGGCTCCATTTGCGCCAAGGATGGCACAAGCACCATTGGAAGAATCAAATACAGCGGTGAATTGGTCCAGGGCCGTGAGACCGTCCCGCTGGATGGTGGCATTTTGAAAGGAAAGTTTCATGGGAGGAAATATCGGAGGCCGACGAGTGCAAGGATGGCGAGTACGGTGGCAAGACTTTCCTGCCAAGAGGGTCGTGCTGGTTTGGGGAGTGGGCGGCGAGCGTCAAACAGTCGGCATTGCATCGCGAAATAGATGGCGTTGCCTCGGTTTCCCGCACGCAGGAAGGCCCGTGTCACGATGGTTCCCCAGTGCCGCAGGGGAATCCCCCGCGAAGACGCTGCACGAAGGTGGTAGGCGGTGACAATGGTCCGCATCTCCTCAAAGGTAAGAAGCAAATAGCGGAAAAGCAACTGGAGTTGGACGACGATAGGACAGGGGACGTGGAGGCTCGTCAACGCCGCCGAGATTTGCGTAATGGAGGTGGTGGCGGCAAGCAGCGTGACGGCGGATACCGTCCCCAGCGTCTTGCAGACCAGTCCCAGCAAGACCAGCACGCCTCCTGGAATTGCCAAATGCGGCAAAACGGCTACGGGAACGCGGTCGAACCAGCAATTCGCCAGACCCGCGCACAGCACAAATGGCAGTGCCAGCGAAGCGCGTTTCAGCAGGAACCACGGGGAGATACGGCAAATCGCTCCAAAGACATACGGCAATGCGGCAAACAAAGCGGTTCCCAAAACATCATGCATCCGAAACGAGACGGCGAGCAGCAGATAGGAAAACGTGACCAAGACCTTCGGGAGCGGGGAAACCGCTCCCAGAGGTCCGTGTTCAGCGTCCTGGTGCGTCCGCAGGACCGCGATGGCGTTGTCAAGCGGATTGCTCAACGGAAGAAGGTTCCAGTTTCTTGTGTTTGGTGATCAGCCAAGCAAGCCCGAAAAGCACGACCGCACAAATCAGGCATCCTACGATTCCCGAAACCGACGTTCCCAGCAGGCTCCCTTCCTCTTCAGCAGACTCTTCCACCTTTGTTTCTGTCTTCGCTTCCCCTTTCTCAACAGCAGGTGCTTCTACCTCGGAATCCTTTTCCGGGAAGGAGTAATCTGGTAGGAAGGCAGTGGCGTCGGTGACTTTTTGGGAGAGTGCATGGATTTTGGATTCGGGTTCCTGGAGTTCCGTGGAGCCAGTGAGACGTTCGATGGACCATTCGAGCCCATCGGGGTCGCCGCATGCGATGAGAGAAAGACCGCCGCCGATGACAAGTGCCGCAAGCGCGAACACAAGCGTCAAGTCCTTGATGGAAAGCCGTTTCGGTTCCAACTTGGTCTCCATGAAATGCGGGACATTCTTGTGAACGAGTGCAAGCACAACGCCCGTCGCCAATCCTTCGCCCAGCCCGATGGCGAGATGGATGGATAGCATGGTTCCCGCAAAGACGCCGAATGGCAACGAGGTGATGCCCGAGGCGAGGGTCTGCAAGGTCACGCAGAATGCCCCAAGTTCCAGCGAGACAATGCTGGCGATACAAGCCGCCACAATCGTCCGAACTGGGCTGAACTCCTTGCCTGCCAGTGGCTTGAAGATGTATTGGTAGCCCAGGAAACATCCGAAGAACCCCATGTTGAACAGATTGCAGCCAAACGCAAGCAACCCGCCATCCGCAAAGAACAGACATTGTATCAGCAGAACGCTTGCCATGACAATGAATGCGGGTGCGACACCCAGCATGCACGCCAAAAGCAACGCCCCCGCCACATGACCGCTCGAACCCGTCCCTGGTATCGAAAAGTTGATCATCTGTGCCGCAAACACCGCCGCGCCCAGCATCCCCATCAACGGAATCCTCTTCTCGTCAAAATGCGTCCGCATCTGCTTCACAGAATACCCCAACGCAACCCCAGACACCACATACATCGCACCGCCGACCGCAGGCGACAACAAAGCATCCGCCATATGCATCTTCATTCTCCTTTCTAGAAATTGAAAAAATTATTACGATTTTGAAAATCTGTAATAATATATT
>JAFRLI010000079.1 GCA_017431255.1 Victivallales bacterium | reverse complement strand
TGACCCCTCCAGCCTCCACCTCGACACCCACTCCATCCAGACCAACGGCACGGACCAGCTGGTCCAAAAATATGTCACAATCGGCTCCGACAACTCTGCGGAGGTGGGAAACCAGTTCCATCATATCCTTGAGACCAAATGCCCCTGGTACGCAAAACTCAAGTCCGCAACCAATCTCAATCTTGACTCGGCCAATGGCTTCCAGACCATCAAGGACGTCAATGACAATATTATCGGCCGCATCGGTTTCCTCCTGCTCTCCGAAGGCGGCAAACTGGACCTCAACCAAATCCAGAACTTCCGTACCAAAGATTACCTTCCGTTCCTGAAGGACAAGGACGCATTGGACATCACCCCCGGTCCAACTGCCACTTTCGACAACACAAACGCGGCCTATTACTACAATCTCGAAGGGGAATACGATCCTGGCAGTGACCTTCCTAACCCAGAAGCAACTCTCCGCCTGGGACTGCTTCCCCGAGAAATCCGCACCGCAGCGGCCTACAAGCAGAACGCAGCCTGGACATACGGCTATAATCAACTGACTCGCATCGGCTGGTTCAACTACGACCATCTCTGGAACGCGGTCTGGTCAAGCAGCAATACCAAGGATATGCTCCGCTACACCTTCTTCTCCGACAGGGAAAACGAGTCCTTCTTGTCTCTGTTAAACAAGAATGAATGCCATCGCTTTGACCTCACGGGCCTCGAATGGGGCGACACATCCAAACCCGCATACACTAAGACGGGAGAGAAATTCGTGCTCACCGCCAACGACTCCTCCGCTTCCGGATGGTATTGGAACACCCAACCAGGCACGGTTCCCACCAACAAAAATGACAACGCTTTGCTCGTCGCAAAACTAGCCCCCAAAAATGTACGAAACGAACCGAGGGAGTTTTGGACGACTGAAATGGGCACACAACACTCTTATGACTATAAATATGCCGATAGCATACCCTATCTCTATAATATGACTGGAGTAAAAGGTCACGATGATGCGACTGTAAGATTGCTTCGCACACAGGTTGCCGCCAATATGATCGATTTCTGCGACGAAGACAATTTCGCCACCCTCTCCGATGGCGGAGCCTGCAAGACGAATCTGTTCGCCGGGACAAACCTCAATACTGAAATCACTTACTGCGGCAATGAAAAAGTCGCCTACTTCAACGAACTCGGCATCCGGTTCGAGACGGAAAGAACGTGCGTGGATTCCGTCGCTGGACTCTACAAGTATAAGATCAAGATGACTCCATACATTGAAATGGTCAACATCTTCAATGAAAAAGTTCCTGTGGGCAAGATCGCCGTTCGCATCAGTTCAGAAGTGAGGGTATCCTTCAAATGCGACTCCTCCAGAACCGCCGTGTTTGATGACACTTTGAAAGACAATTGCGCGAGTATCCTAAAGCAGATGTTCAATACCGTCTTCGAATTCAACGGGACGGAAATGCAAGCCGACGACAAATACATTATGCTCCAGGGACCCACCGTCGAAAAAGAACTCGACGACATCCCTTACGGATATGTCATTGCACGCACGCCGCCGGACGTGGACATCAACGCCCCACCCGAGATGACAATCAGGTTCATCTTATTCAGATTTGCCGCCGTCTCCTATGAGGATCCCGATGGTCAAGTCTATGACTGGGGATTCTGGCAAAACACCTCCACCGGAAAGGCTCAGGACCTCACTATCCCGGGAAATACAGCCTTCACCGACGAAGAAGGCACGCTCGATTTCCGCTCCTTCAGTCTCCAGTGCGCGGATCCCCGCTGCAACCACTTCAAGGAAGATTGGAAATGGTGCGATGACATTACTCTCCCCGCAGGTTTGGATGCCGCGCCGAAGATGGTGAATGCCGAAAATCCCAGTTTCCCCACCGGCAAACCGAGTTTCCCCTGGACGATGACCAGCCTCACCTCAACTAGTGCCTACAATGACGGCGACAACAATTACTTTACTGACGTGATCACTGACACAGCCTATGTGCAAGATGCCGAGACGGACATCAAGTTCTCGACCGCCTACATTCCCAACAGACCTTTCGAGACTTTCTGGGAACTCGGGGCCATCCACCGCGGCGAACCCTTCCGCACCATTCGCATCAACAAATACTCGGAATACAACCCCAGCACCGATAAGTTTACCTACGAAGGCGGCGATGCCGCCATCCTCGACCAGGTGAAACTCGGCCCCGCCAAGTTTGTGCGCGGTCGATTCAACCCCAACTCCCGCAACATCCAAGTCTACAAGGAACTTCTCAACCACATCGACCCCGCCGACAACTACGGCCCTCTCTCGGTCAATGACACCTTCAACAGCAACATTGTCCTGAACGATTCCGACTGGGATGCCCCTAGCTACTCCCGCGGCGCATTCGCCAATGTCCTCAAAACCTACATTGACGCCAATCCCACCATATTTGACAACAAGCGCAAGCAGGACGCCCTCATCGGGCGCACCGCCAATCTCCTGAGCACACACTCCGACCCATACACCATCATTGTCGTCGCGCAGGCTCTCCAGGACTACTCCAACGACAGTGCCATCACCGACACGACCTGGGATGACCTGAAGGACACCCTGCCCTCGCCCACCGTCTATGCGGGCAAGCATTGCTCCATTCTTGGGACGCAGGTCGCCCTGGTGCACGTCGTCCGCGACGCCTGGACCAACAAGATAACCGTCATTCGCACTCAAATCATCAACCAAGACTAGGGGTTCCCTATGGGCATTCTGAAAAAAATAGTCATCTTGGCGCTGACCATTCTGCCGTGCCAGGTCTTCTATGCCCAATTTGCGGGGTTGCCGAACGAAGAGGAACAAAAGCAGCTCGAAAAGGCAATGCTGGCCACTCCCGCTGTGGGGAACCTCAACGAATCCCAGAAGAAGCACTTCCAAATCTACGCGCAGGTCAAGAAACTGAGAAGACAAGGGAAATACAACAAGGAGCAGGTGTTCCAGCCGATTTTCAAGCCCGTCAATGACTTCTTCCTGCAAAATGCGGAGGTCTGCGAAAAACAGGTCAACCATCTGCGCAAGAAACTGGCGGAGATTGAGGAAGCATACACGAACCTGGCTCAAGATGATTCCCCGCAGTCGAAACTCAAGCGGAAAAACCTGCAGGCGCAGTCGGAGCGCATCGAAGAGTATGCCCTGCAATACAAAGAAATCGTTGACATCGCGAAAAAATTCTTCAAGGAATATCCGAAGAAACGCCCGAATAATCTCCAGAAACTGATGGCGGATTACCGCGCAACGGAACAAAAACTCATCATGGCCAAGCAGCCCATTCCAAAACGCACCTGGCTCTCCAGCGTCGAAGCGGAACTCCTAATCCGCCAGGTGGAAGCCAACCAGAATAAGAAATCCCAACCGAAAAACGCCCCCAAAACACCTCTCAAAAAATAACGATGAAAGCCACTCGCAAACATTTCTTCTCCCTGATCGAACTGCTCGTTGTCATCGGCATCATCATCCTGCTCGCGGGCATCACCCTCGCCGGCATGAGTTTCGCCGCACGTCGCGCCGACCAGGCGAAAACCATCGCCATCATGACCGAGTTCGAAACCGCGCTGGAGGCCTTCAAGTCCGATTACGGCTACTACCCCGTCCAGAAAACCGCTGGCGACGTGGATTTCAGCCAGGACGCCTGGAAACTGTTTGTGAACACCGACACGAACAAGCGCAATCGCCCCTATATGGAGGGAATCACCCCAACGGATAAACTGGAAGACGCCTACGGCAACCCCTTCCAGTATGAGTATCCCAACTCCGATTCCTCCCGCAACATCACCAAGTTCGCCCTCTGGTCCAAAGGCCCCAACGGGGACAAGGACACGAAGGATGACATCTGCAACTGGAAGCAAAACTAACCATAAGGAACCACACCCATGAAAAAGAAAAACTTCACGCTTGTCGAATTGCTGACAGTCATTGCGGTGATTGCCGTCCTGGCCGGCATGATCGTCCCCGCCGTCAACGGCGCCATCAAGAAAGGGGAACTGACCAAGGCCAAGGCGGAAGCCACCACCCTCGCCAATGCCATCAAGCAGTACGAGAGCACCTACGGCGTCCTGCCCGTGCCAAAAGGCAAGTCCGACGAGAAACCACTGACCGACGACCAGTACACTTGGCTCATCAAACTCCTCCAGGGGAAATCCTTCAGCGATTCCACCAACGGAGATTCCAAGAACTACAACCGCCGCGGAATGAAATTCCTCGATGTCGTCGGAAACACGGAAGGCGTCTACCAGGATCCCTGGGATCAGAACTACATTGTCGTGTTGGATGTCGACTACGATGGCAAGATAGCCAATAGCGCGGCAGAAGTCCCTGTAGATGCTTCCGACCTTTATTTCTCCGTCATCGTCTGGAGCGTCGGTCCTGATGGCAAGAGTGACACCTCCGCCGATAAGAAGAACAAGGACAACGTCTACTCCATCAACACGCAGTGGGACAGCAGTGCGAAAAAGGTCAAAATCATCAAATAACCAAAAGGGAGGAGCACCATCATGAAAAAGAATCGCAACTTTACCCTCGTCGAACTGCTCACCGTCATTGGCATCATTGTCGTTCTGGCAGGCATCCTGATCCCCGCCGTCAATTCTGCCATGAAGAAGGCCCATGAAACCGCCTGCGCCAGCAATCTCCGCCAACTCGGCATCGCTGAAAAAGGCTACTCCACCGACAACAAGAACCTGATGCTTCATTGCGGAGGGAAAGGAGATTATAACAAAGGCGGCAAAGACCAAAACGACACCTGGGCTGACCGTCTTTACGACTATGCCAACGACAAGAAAATCTTCATCTGCCCCGAAGCAAACGAAGACGGCACTTGCACCACCCAAATCAATGGCTCCTCAAACACCTCCGATAGCGAGGACAAGCTGACCTATGTCGCAAATCCCGGAAAATCCGACACCCCGGACAAGACTGTCCATCCAAGCGCGAAATCGCTAAAACCGGTGAAGGTCTATCAAATTGTACGAGCCTCCCAGGTCATCTCTCTGGGACCCCAAAATGATTCCGATAAAGACTCCAGCCTCGTCGCCAACTATAAAACCTCCTCCCATCTCACCCCAGACCGACACCTGGGCAAGCGCGCCAACTACCTGATGGTGGATGGTCATGTCGAATCCATCGACAAAACTGCCTTGACCGACGACCATTTCCAGAAAACCACCAACTAATTCTTCCCGTTTTCCCCTTGCTTTTCTTACGCCCCCTGCCTGCCTCTCTGCACCAGGGGGCGTTTTCTTTTCCCATCGCAGCAAATGGGAACCAAAAGGATCCTATCTTGTGTGCGATGGAACGATAGCTCCCAGTCCGCCCATGACGAGGCGAGGGAGCGGGGGACGGCAGCCCCCCGTCCTTAGCTCTGCAACGCGATTTCGCCCCTCACTTTTTTCGAATTTGCAATTGATTCCCATCCAGTTATATTAAATAGCAGACATGGTTCTAATCTACAGGAGGTGACAGACATGAAACCAAAAGCCAAAAAGAGACAGACCTATTTTCCCAAGCCTTGCATGACCAATCTTCCCCCCGAATTGGGCAGACGAATCTTCGAGGCCATTCTGAATCCACCGCCATTCGACCAGACAAAACGGCAAAAAAGAGTAGAACGAGGTATGCGGGAACTTGCCAGAGTCACAGAAGAGATCAAGCGATATGAAACTGCCACGAAATGAGTTTTTACATTGCGATCATCTCACTGGCTCGTCTCAAGATGTCTCTGATTTGTCTTCCTTCCAGGTGGCTCACAAGAAAACAAGTCTTGGTCGGGAAAGATATCTGAAGCATCAGGCAATTCTCGATGAACGGGATGGTGTGATGCGCTCCTACTTGGTGCGGCTCAACCTCACGAACGAGTGTGTCGGCTACTTTTCCCTAAAGGCGGGTCTCATTTCCTTGAATGAAGACAACCAGG
>JAFRLI010000078.1 GCA_017431255.1 Victivallales bacterium | reverse complement strand
TTCTTCCACAAAACACACAAAATACGCAAAAATATTGGATACACCTGTCTCTTCAAAAGGTTCTAAAGAACCGTTGCTTCCTGCCTGTCCCCCTGCGGGAAAGGTCTTGACCTTTCCCGCAGGGGGACAGCACAGGAAGTCAGCGCGACTTCAGCGCGTTTTGAGAGACAGGAAGGATGACTGTTCTTTTTGTGTATTTTGTGTATTTTGTGTGTTTTGTGGATAAAAACAAAAGACTTGAATCACGCGGCGCCCCTTCTGAACAGTAACACCGAATGAACGGTACCTGTTTCGAAGCGTAGTCGCTGGCACGATCTCCCTTCGGAACCGTGACCAAAAAAACAAAAAAATCGCATAAGGCTGTAGATTTTGGAAAAGGAGTGCGTTCTTGATGATAGAGGCCGGTGACAAATCACTCGCCACTCGTCCGGATTGGAGACGCGGAAAAACTTGCGACCAATCCTCAACCGCAAACCAGTATTCAAAGGAGAACGACGATGTACATTGATGCAGGAACAGGAAGCATGCTTTTGCAGGCGGGAGCCGCAGTATTCTTCACGGTGGTGTTGTTTTTCCGTCAGATTTGGAATTGGTGCAAAAGTTTAGGGAAGAATACTCCCCAGGAGAGCCACGACGTTTTGTAGGGAATGAGAGGCTGTGTGAAAGGAGTTTGCATGAAAGAAACTGTCCGGAACATACTGAAATGGGGCTATCCTGCGTGTGCAGTGGCGGCCGTGGTGGTATCACCGGGAGTTTTTCTTTTCCTGAACAATCGAGACCAGTTCACATTGAGTCCAGTGGGAATGCTGGTGCTGTCCGTGCTTGTGTTTGCAGGCATAACGGCACTTTGGGGCATTCCCCTGATTCTTTTGCGGAACTGGCGACATGCAAGGAAATGGACCGTTTTCACGTTGGCGAGCAGTATCGCATTGCTCTTGCAGTGCCAGTTCAGCAGCAGTTTTTTCAATGGAAGTGCACCGGTGGAAGTGGACTTCTATGTTGTTCTGATATATCTTTTGCAATTTGCGCTGGTGGCGGCGCCGTTTGTGCTAGCGTATTTCGTGCGTCATTGGCTGTTTCAGAATGCGATTCGGGTGACGAGCATTATCGTGCTGTGTCAATTGGCGATGATCGGCGCAACGTTATTTCGCCCCAACTCCTCTGTGTCCGAGTATGATTTTCATGACTACAGTTTCTCAGAGGTGGGAAAGTTTACTTTTGCCAGCGAGAAAAATCTCATCGTTCTGGTAGTGGACTGCATGGGGGAACAACTGTTCAAGGAAATGGCCAGGAATTATCCGGAGATTCTGGAGACGTTTCGGGATTTTACCTGTTTCGACCACATCACAAGCCCGCTTCCACGCACAATGTATGCCGTTCCCGCCATGCTGACGGGGATAAATTTCCCGCGCACAGCCGATGGGCAACCCGACGAGACCGCCAGCCATGGTGCCTATCTTCGAGAGGCCTGTCGTGCAGAAACCTCCCTGTTCCGCCTCTGTCGCGAAGCCGGTTGGCATCGGGAAGGATATCCTTTCATTATGCAAACCATCAGTTATGCGCCAGAGGTGATTAACAACTCTACCGCAAATGGCTTTGCCGAACAACAATATTCGGCCTGGAAAATCCTGCAAATGACCTTTCCCAAGTTCATTCCTGATTTCTTCCTGCATATGACAGGATACAATAAAGATGTCTTCGAGACGCTCACACAGGTGGCGGACAGCGGGAACAATTTGCTGTATGACCAGGTGTTCTACTCCCGCTTGTCAAAGGAGTTTCATGTGGGAACGCATGCCTACGGGTTGAAGTATCTTCATTTGCATGGGGGGCATGATCCAGTTCGCACGGATGAAAACCTGGAACGCAAGCATGGAGTCATGGTGTATCGGCAGTTGCGGGGGAGCCTTCGCATTCTGGAACTGTTGTTGCAGAAGTTGAAGGACGCGGGGCTTTACGATGCGGCGACCATCGTTGTGGCGGGAGACCACACGGAACGGTATACACCCGAAAGCATCGCATTTGTCAAGCGTCCCGGGGAAACGCATTCTGCCATGGTTGTCAATTCTCTAGAATGTCAGGTTTCAGACTTGGCGGCAACTGCCGCAAAAGCTTGCGGACTTCCAACGACGGGCACCTCGTTGTTTGAAAAGGAGGCCTGCCAGGGAGACTGGAATGCCACTCGGCAAACGCAAAACAACACAATCTCCCTTCCACCTTGGCAACGTATGACCGAACCATCTACAATAGTACCTATCAGTTTTCACAATCGTTCGTGCGACATTCAGGACAACCGATTGTTCATCGAATGCAAGGATGACAACATCCACATCAAAACCTTCACGATTCAAGTCGTAGATTTGACGGGCGCAAACGGATTTCAAGCAGAGATTGCCGTTCCCGAAGGAAAAGACTCCTTCTTTACCTCGCCACTGGATTTTCCCGATGGGGTGTATCGCATCATGATGAAAACGCAGTTTGCGTATGTATATGATGGAACAGAGGGGACATCCCAGAAAATCCTGCACAATTATCTCGTGTGCCAAAATGGAAAAGCCAGTTCTCAGCCAAATGTGCCGGAACAATGGACAACGCCCATCCAACTGGGAGAAACCCTGAATTTGCGCAAGGTCTGGCTTTTCCCGCAAGTGTGCACCCCTGACGATTCCACGTTCGGCAACATAGGACTCACTCTGATGAAAGAACCTTCTTTCGTGCTTCATTTGCCGCAACTTCCCAAACCCACTTCCCTAAAAATCTCCTTGCTATTCTTGTCGGCTGACAAGGGACGGCTGCATGTTTCCACGCAATTGACAACGGCGCAGGAAGTCCAGGTCGATGATCATATGAAAGGTTCCTTTGTGCTGGAGTTACCCGCCACAAAGGCCCCCATGGATCTGCAATTGAACTTCTATAAAAAATATCCACTCTTCTTTGGAAATAAACAAAGTTTCCCATTGACGCTAAAAATACAATCTATTTCCTTGCGCTAGACGGGCTAGACGGGCTAGATGGGCTAGATGGGCTAGATGGGCTAGATGGGCTAGACGGGCTAGAGTTTTTGGCATGTTCTTTCTCTCTCTCATGTCGTGCATGACCGTGCTGCACTTCCAAAACCTCTAGCCCATCTAGAACATCTAGCCCATCTAGCCCATCTAGAAAAGACTTTACGAGGAACCGAATTGACAACCTCAAGGGAGGGGATACATTAAAATGGGAGGTTGTTTTTCACATTTTTCACAAAGGTTTCTCGGAAGATGTACAAGGCATTGTTGTTTGATTTTGACGGAACGTTGGCGGACACGTACGATGTCTGCGTCCAATCGTTCTATCGTTTCCTGCTGGAATATACGGGGAGGAAGTATACCCGTGAAGAAATCATCGCCCTGTTTGGATACAACGAGTGCGGCGTGATTGCGCAATTTATCGGATTAGAGCAGGCGAGGTCGAACTTTGGGAGATTCACGGAAATCTACCAGGAGGAGATGCATGCCGTGGGCAATCATCCCTTTGACGGAATCCCCGAACTCCTTTCCGAGGCAAAGTCCTTAGGTTACCGTTTGGCTTGCTCGACAGGAAAATGCCTTGAAACCGCAAAACTTTCCCTAGAGTACTTTGGAATTGCGTCCTATTTCGAGGCGGTTTCATGCGGATTTGAGGATGTGCAGGCAAAGACCCGCACCATGTCGAACTCTTTGGTGCAACTGGGGTTACAGGCGTCCGAATGCCTCTATGTCGGGGATGCGCCGACCGATGTCACGAGTGCGCATCCCATCGGTTTGGCCATTGCGGGGGTCGCCTGGGCACCGACCACAAATCCGGTCGAACTCCAGTCCGCGCAACCCGACCACTTCTTCCTCACAACAGCGGATTTTGCCGCATTCTTGCGAGAGAATGCGTACGAATAACTAGGAGGCTCTGTTCATGAAAAAGGTGATTGGCTTTGATTTGGACGGGACGCTCACGCAGCACAAATCCCCGCTCGGTGCGGAGAATCGTGCCGTTCTGGAACGCCTTTCGAAGAAATACCGCCTGCTGATGCTGGGCGCGGGTGCCTGCGCACGGATTTACAAGCAGATGGGCGGTTTCCCCATTGAAATCATCGGCAACTACGGAATGCAACATTCCGTGGTGGAGAACGGACATTTTCGGATTACGGAAGAACTCACTGCGGAGGTGGACCACGCCTGGGTGGAGCAGGCGGTGACTTCCCTCCGGAAGCGCTTCCATCTGGAATCTTTCTATGGCGACAACGTGGAGTTCCACGCGTCGGGCGTCATTACCTTCCCCATTCTCGGGACCAAAGCCCCCCTGGAACTCAAACTCGCCTACGATCCAGACCGTGCCAAACGGCGCGTCATGTATCCCGCTGTCCGTGAGGTCTTTCATGACTTCAATGTCTTCATCGGTGGCTCCTCCTCTTTTGACATCACGCAGGGAGACTTCAACAAGTTCCACGCACTCCAGCGATTCTGCGAGACCAACGGCTACGACCTCTCCGAGGCACTCTATGTCGGAGACGACTTTGGGGAAGGCGGCAACGATTCCTCCGTGAAACTCGGCGGGGTCGATTGCCTGGAAGTGGACGATTATCGGCGTTTCCCCGAATTGACTGCCTACCTCCTCTCATAAAAGGAACCATGTATGCAGATGTATCGGCTTGAAACCGAACGATTGATTTTGCGCCCCTGGTGTCCTGACGACGTGGAAGCGCTTTTCGATTACGCGTGTTCCCCGCTCGTGGGGCCTGCTGCCGGCTGGGTTCCGCACCATACGCTGGAGGATTCGCGCTCGGTTCTCGAAGGAGTTTTTCTGAACAACGCCTTTGCATGGGCCGTCATGCGCGCCAGCGACCAGGTCGTCATCGGTTCGGCGAGCCTCCGCAAGGACGAAAAACGCACGGCGTCGCATGCGGTGGCATTGGGATATTCGTTGGGACCGAAGTACTGGGGGCAAGGATACGGGACCGAGGCCGCGCGATGCCTGGTCGTTCATGCGTTCCGGCGCTGCGAAGCGGAGACCCTCGCGTGCTACCATTATCCCGACAACGAGCGTTCCCGCCGTGTGATTCTCAAATGTGGATTCACCTACGAGGGACGTCTGCGCAATTGCGCGGAATTGCAGTTGCCTGGCCAGCCGCCGCTCGTCCGCGACGAATGTTGTTACTCTATGACAAGAACGGAGTTTGAGAAAATCTATGCAGGAGTCAAAGAACAATAGCGGCGGTGCCTTGCGACCCCGAGGGTTGCTTTCCGCCTTTTCCTTCGCGTTCCTCGTGGGCGTGTTGCTCTGCCTCCCACCTGGCTGGAAGGCACGCGCCAATGGCCTTCTGCGCCTCATCACTGACCCGGCACAGACCTTCACCGCGATGCTCCAGCGTGCCGCACGTGGCGCATGGGGCGGCCTCCCGGACGGAACGACCCGCGAAACCGCAGACTCTCTTCGAAACGACCTCGCCGAGGCAAAAAACAAACTCGCAGACACGCAATTGCGCTCCCAAACGCTCGAACAGGAAAACCGCATCCTTCGCAATCGACTGGGACTCTCCCTGGGAAATCCCAGCCTCAGCCTCTCCGTTTGCGAGGTCCTTCGTCGAGATCCCTTCCAAAGTTACTACGACTACATTATCATCGGACGAGGCACCTCCGACGGCGTTCGCCCCGGTTGCCACATCCTCACGGAGGCGGGACTTGTCGGCGTCGTCTCCGAAGCCAGCCCTCGCACCGCAAAAGTCACTTTGTTGACGAGTGCCTCCTATGCGAGCCAGTGCTTTGTCCCGACCCGTGGGGTGACGGGCGTCCTCGTCGGAACTGGCGTACGTGGGAGTGGCTTGCAAATGCTTCAGCCGATTCCCGGAATCGTTGTCAACAGTCTGGATGGCGTATTGTTTGACCGCGTGCAAACGGGAGACTTCGTGACAGTGAACGCGACTGGCGTTCCCGACGGCTCCACCATCGTCGCAGGTACGGTCGAGCGCATCGAGCCAAATGTGGCAGGGGCTCCGACGCTGCACCTCACCCCGGCCGTCAACTTTGCGCAATTGCGATACGTGTTTGCGGTCATTGGCAATGAGAGGCTCTAGGGGGGAATGATGACGGCAACGGAAGAACAACGCAGCCTGGTGAGCGTCAACGTCCGTTTTGACTTTTCGGTCGCGCGGGACTATTTTGCACGACGGGACGGGCTTCTGCGCGACGCCTGGCGTTGTGCACTGACCTTGCTTCTGCTTGTTGGCGGTTGCGCTGTGCAAAATACGTTGCCAACGGCCTTTCCAGAGAGTCCCGCATGGCCGGCGGTGTGGCTCTGCACGTGGTTTGCCATCCGCTGCAGCGCGACACGCGGGTTCCTGTTTGCCATCGCGTGCGGGTTGCTTCTGGACGCCGGTGCATATCACTCGCATGGTCAGGAACTTCTGCTTCTCTTCCTGGCAACCGCCGCCGCCCGTCTCACTTCCCAAAACACCTTTGCCAAGCATCCGCTTCTCCGAGACCTCCTCTCCTTTGCAACCTCCATGCTGACCTATCTCGCCTGCCGCATCCTCCTCCTCGGCGGCGACATGCCAAGAAACGTTCGTCTTGATTTCTTCCAGAACACGTTGCCATACGGGCTCCTCTTCGGCGTCCTGGCCGGCTGGCCTCCTCTCGCCGCGATTCTGGACCGCGCATACGCATTATTCCCCCCGAATCCCAAGTAGTCGCCATGTGGGAAAATTTACTCATGTCCCTTTCGGAAGTCGTCGCCTTGACGCTCTTCCTCATTATGTTGCATTGGTTGCGGCGCGCACTCGGCATCCTGCCGATGTACCTGTTGCTCGGAATGTTTTTCATCTTTGCACAGATTTCGCAGTTGCCGATGCTGTCCTTGATGACGGAAGACGTCGGAAACGCGGGTTCTCTCACGCACAGCCTTCTTCACTTGCCGATTGTGGCGATGTTTCTCATTGTCTATGAGGAGGAAGGAACTTTCGAGGCGCAACGGCTTATCTTCGGTTTGCTGGTGGGGGTGCTGTGCTTTTTGTACATCATTCAACTGGTGGTTGGACAGTTCAGTTTTGAGTTGGACTCGCCGTTGCCAAGCGTCATTCAGATGGTGATGGACGCCGCGCTGTTCTCACGTCCGCTTCTCTGCATGACGGCGGCACACCTCGCCTTCCTGATGCTGATTCCCATTGGATACCAGGCCATGCGCAACCTGCGGTTTCCCGTGTTTCTGTGCGTTGGCGTGCACATTCTTGTCTTTTCCTTGGGAAGCATTTGTTTCCAGGGGATATTCGTTCCGATTCATTTGCGTGGCATTCATATGGCGGTTTGGGTATCGTGGTTTGCGCTGATATTCATTTTGTCGGTGATTACCCAGGCGTATTTGCACCTGGTGGGACGTGGCTCCTACGAAAACCGCAAGCCGCTGGGCATCTTTTCCACGTTGAAGGATCATTTGCAGACCGCCTCGCGCCTGCGGCAGTCCGTCGAGGAATGGGCCGAACGCTACCAGGCCGTTCTGGACAATTCGCAGGAACTCATCTTCCTACTGAACCGCGAGGGCGGTGTCATCAATGCGAACCGCCCGGCCGTCGCCATTTTGGACAAGCAACTCCACCAGCCGGGCTTCACCCTCCCGCAACTTATCCAGGACGACCAGGGCAATCCCTTCGACTGGGGACAACTCTGGAACGAACTCTGGCTCTCTGGACGCGAACAGGCATTCAAATCCATCCCCGAACTCCATCTCAAACTCTCCGACGAACGTGTCCTCGACATCGAACTCAGCCTCTCCACGGCGCGCCTCAACGAAGATTCCATGATTCTGATGATTATGCGCGATATGACTTCCCAGCACCAGGAAACCGAACGGCGCAAGGTGCTCGAAGAGCAACTGATGCATTCGCAGCGCATGGAGGCCGTCGGTGTCCTTGCCGGCGGCATTGCGCACGACTTCAACAACCTCCTGCTGGGTATCCAGGCCAGTGCAGAAGTCCTTTCCAAACAGGAACTTACCGCGCCGGGTCGTGCCATGTTGGGAAATATTGACAGCGCAAGCCACCGCGCGGCCGAACTCATCAACAAACTTCTTGGCTTCGCCCGCAAAGGCAAGTACCAGGAAGAGTTGCTGGATTTGGCAAGCATTGCCCAGAAGACGGCCGACCTCTTCAAACCGGGCCTCAAAGACGTCGATTTCCGGTTCCTGGTCTCCCCTGAACCTCTTATGGTCAAAGGGGATGAAACACAACTTCAGCAGGTCATTCTCAATCTTCTCATGAATGCAAAGGACGCGCTTCTGCCGGGAACGGAACATCCGCGCAAAATCACCCTGCGCCTGGACAAGGCACGTGCCGACATGCGGCAGTGGGAGCGACGCCCCAAAAATGTCACTGGTCGTGCCGAGGACTAC
The DNA here is from genome assembly GCA_017431255.1 of Victivallales bacterium. Lineage (GTDB taxonomy): Bacteria > Verrucomicrobiota > Lentisphaeria > Oligosphaerales > Oligosphaeraceae > RGIG2581. The sequence goes on along the minus strand of JAFRLI010000078.1, from coordinate 2,041 downwards.
ATCACGCTGCGTGTCAAAGATACGGGCAAGGGGATGTCCTCCGAGGTGCAAAAACACATATTTGACCCGTTTTTCACGACGAAGGGTCCCCGTGGCACGGGGCTTGGTCTCGCCATGGTCTATGGATGCGTCCAGCACCACCAGGGGTGGACTTGCGTGGAATCCCAGGAGGGAACGGGGACGGAGTTCACCATTTTCCTGCCAGCCGCCACTTCCGAGCAGAACTGGCAATTCTAAGGAGAGACCGCGATGGAACTCAAACTGAAAATGATCCATTTCCAATTGACGCGGCGATGCAATCTGCACTGCCATTTCTGCGGGCAGAAACGAAATGCCGACCCGCGTCCGATGGAAACCGCTGACTGGTTGCGTCTTATGGAGGAACTGGCACCCCAGGCGAAAGATACCATCATCGTCCTTTGGGGGGGAGAACCTACCATCGCACCCAACTTCGAGACCATCGCCGCACAGGCGTTCCAGATGGGATTCCATCTCCATATCATCACCAACGGCACGCGTCTCGAACAATGGGCACCTTTCCTCAAGGAACGTTTTGACGAGGTCTTCCTCTCCGTAGACGGTCCGGAACCCATCCACGATGCCATCCGGGGCAAAGGGGTCTTTGACACCATCCGCCGCAACCTTCCGCGTCTCACTGGCGGGCGCGCACGCGTCAGCATCATGACGGTCGCCGCCCCCGAATCCCTTGCCTTCCTCGACCAAATCCCATTCGGTCTTCCCGTGGACCGCGCCATTCTTCACGAACTCATCTATCTGGACGACGCCGAGGCAGCACAACTTCCCCCTGAGGTTGCCGCCGCCTGGCATGCCAACCACACCGAAGAATACAAGCGAGACCTTGCGCAAACCATTGCACACCTGAAGAATACAACATTCCCAATCCCTGTCGAATTCCAGCCACATGGAATCGAGGGCTTCTGCCGTGAACCTTATTGGCACTTGCATGTCGGTTCTGGCGGCGAAACGGGATTCTGCACAGATTTCACACACTACAGTCTCGGCAACGTCCACGACCACTCCCTCTATGAAATCTTCCACGGCGAGGCCGCCGAGAATTTCCGCAAGGTGGGACGCATCGTCTTCTGCAATCATTGCGCCTGGAAAAACACCCCTCTCACCATTCAGCATTTTCCCTGCAAATCTAACGGCCATTACCTCGAAACGACAGGGATGACACCAATTCTTCTAAAATTGTGATTCTTCAGGACCCCAGGAAACGCAAAATCGCATCTCGTTGCGATTCGCCTGTCCCCAGGGCTGGCGAGATCGCACCAGAAGGCGCCATTTCTCTTCCCGTGCTTATCTCATAAAACACAGATGTCCTCGCAACCGCGTCGAGGGCGGATTCTCAAATGAGATAATTGCAAAACGCTTTTGAAGTCCACAAAACACACAGAATACACAGACCTGTTTGTCCGCGCTACGCGTGGCCAAACACTTGATATAAAACAAAATACAAAGTGCAAGCCGCCGCGAAGCGGCGGATTGCATTCTGTGTGTTCTGTGTGTTCTGTGGACTCAAAAATGAGTTTTGCAACTACCTCTAAATAGAAACAATTCCTTTACATTTACAAAAAAAATGTTATTTTCATTTGACAGGACGAGGTTTGACATTAATTTATCTACTTTCATAAAAATCTCCTCGCGAAAATTGGTCTTTTGACTACTGTCCAAAGCCCCAGTTTTTGTGAGAAGAACCTTTTTCCCGTTGATTTTGCAGAGAGAAAACGCGAAACGAGCGACTTGGCATCGCGTTACCGATGACCAGACGAGTTTTGCCATTCCCTAGGAAGTCAACAAACACCCGGACATCTCCTAACATGGAGGACCGACTATGCCAAACAATAAATCTCGTTCCGCAAAACCTGCGTCAAAGCCCGCTCCTGCGAAGCCCGCGCCGAAAGCCGCCGCGAAGCCCGCGCCGAAAGCCGCAGCGAAGCCCGCGCCGAAAGCCGCAGCGAAGCCCGCGCCGAAAGCGGCCGCGAAGCCCGCGCCGAAAGCCGCAGCGAAGCCCGCGCCG
>JAFRLI010000077.1 GCA_017431255.1 Victivallales bacterium | reverse complement strand
GGTAGTGGGTAGTGGGTAGTCGGGAGTTTTATTAATGGAGGTAATTGCAAACCCCTATGGGAGTCCACAGAACACACAGAATACACAGAACTGTTTGCCTGCGCTAACGCACGGCTAAACACTTGATATGGAACAGAATACAAAGCGCAAGCAGCCGCGAAGCGGCGGATTGCCTTCTGTGTATTCTGTGTATTCTGTGGACTCAAAAAGGAGTTGTGCAATTACCTCAGTGGTTAGTGGGGAGTGGTTAGTGGTTAGTGGTTAGTGGCTAGTGGCTAGTGGCTAGTGGCTAGTGGTCGGCGGAACGCGGGCTGCAAAACCTAGAAAGGCTTGGTGAGTTTCGGGAGGGAAGTGGGGTCGTTCAAGAGGGAAAGGAGAAGGGTATGGAGTGCTTGGATGTCAGAGAGAGACGCGGTTTCGAGTGGGGAGTGGTTACCGTCCGTGGCGATGAGGATGGGGAGGGTCGGGCAGAGCAGTCCAGCTTTGGGAAAGGCTCCGGCGTCTGTGCCGGCAAAGTTGTAGATTTCGTTCTGGAGCGGCACGTTCCACTTGCGGCAAAGTGCGCGAAGTGCGTGCCACTGGGCTCGGCTGAGGCAGACCGACTTGTCGCTCATCGTGAGGACGGGACCCGCGCCGCGTCGAACACCTTGCTCCTGGTCCGCATAGGTGGTGTCCAGGGCGATGACGAAATCGGGACGCGTGTTGTGAGCAACCGCGTTCGCGCCGAATCCCAGAAACTCCTCGTTAGTCGTCGCCGCCAAGAGTACATTGCAATGGCTGTCACGCAATGTACGCGCGACCTCCGCCAGAAGGAAGCATCCGACGCGATTGTCCAGAAATGGTGCACGTATCTCGTTCTTATCCTGTTCGGGCGTGCCCGCCCAGCAGACGCGGTCCGCGCGTTCGACCTTCGTCCGGGTCAGAAGCGTGTATTTCCAGGCGTGCGGGCCAGTCTGCTTGGGGACGCGTTCGCGTCGAAGCACGCCTGGCACGCTACCGTGTGCAGTGTCCACCACAACCGGCACCGTGCGCTTTTTGGAAGGAAATGCAGGTCCGCCCAGGGGAATCGCGACAGAGGTCAGGCCGTCCTTCGTGGACTGGACGGAAAAGCCGGGAGAATCTGCATGCGCGTCAATCAGCACGGTGGGACGGGAATCGTCCCAATTTGGAGAACGTGCCAGCAACGCCAAACGTCCCAGCACGGAGACGTTCCAGCCGGCCGAACGCCACGCCTGCGAGAGATAATCCATTACCGAATCCTCCTCGCCAGGCGTGCTGTGGAGGGAGCAAAGCGCCATCAGGCGCGACCAATCTAATGCAGACTTCGTCATTTTTCTGGCGATTGGTGAAGGAGGAGCGGGAACGTGTCACGCACGGGAGGGACCTCGCCTTTTTCGTTCATCTGCGCATTTCGATGGCAGATGTTGAAGACGAGCCCGATGCAGAACATTACGGAAAGAATGCTGGAACCGCCGTAACTGACCAGCGGCGCAGTCACTCCCGTGACGGGAAGAAGCCCGCTGACCACGCCCAGGTTGAGCATCGCCTGCAACGGCAGGTAGAAACCAATGGTGAGGCAGATGAGCATTCCCTGACGGTCCCGGCACTGCTGCGCGATGAGACTGCACAGGAGCATGAACACCAGGTAGAGCAGAATGCCAGCCATCATTCCCAGGAAACCCGCTTCCTCGCCAATGACGGCAAAAATAAAGTCCGTGCGGGATTCGGGAATGGATTTGTGCTTGAGGCGTCCCTTGGCAATGCCATATCCCGTGACGCCGCCAGAGCCGATGGCGGAGCGGGAACGGTCCTGCTGGTAGTTGTCCACCTTGGGTCCGCTGTTAACCAGTTCGACCGATTCCTTGTCGCGCTGTAAATAGTTGAGGATGCGTTGTCTGCGGAAAGGCGTCGCAAGGATGACTGCGGCACCGAAGACCAATCCGCAAAGCAGGACAAAGAGCAGCCAGCGGTATCGAACGCCCGCCAGATACATGAGAATGCCCACCACCAGTCCCGTAACCAAGGTGTTGCTGAACGAACGTCCTGCCAAAATGAGGCAGAGAATCACAGCGGAGGCACCCGCGGGGACCCAGAATCCCTCGTAGGCACTCGCGATGGCCTTGCTGTCACGCGTCCCATAGTAGGACGACAGGAACAGAATCAGCGCGAACTTGGCGAACTCCGCCGGCTGAATCGTGATTCCCGCGAACGTAAGCCAACGGCAGGCACCGTTGCGCACCTGCGCAAACGGAAACGCTCCCGCAATCTTGACATGAAGGAACCTCTCTGCCATCAACGACCCGATGTTCGCTAACGCAAGGTACGCCAGCACTACCCCAATCGCTATCAAAATGTACTTCGAGACGCGAGACAAGAACTCCAGCGGGATGACCGCCAGAAGCGTCGTCATCGCACCGCCCAGAATCACCCAGGCAATCTGGTGACTCAGGAAGTGGTTGTTGGCGACGGCATAGGTGGTCGAATAGATGGCCGTGATCCCCATCATGAGGAGCAGAAGGACATCTATCGCCAAGGCTATGCTGTAGAATCGGTCTTTGGACATGGGCTAAAAACGCGCGAGCCAGTCGCACAAACGAGATGGCCAAGTGTCTATCGCGAGCCCGCGGAGACGCATCCCGTAGCCGTGGCCGCCATCCTGGTAGGCGTGCAATTCACAAGGGACGCCAGCGCGTTTGCACGCGAGGAAATACTCAAACGAATGACGGGAATCGACAAAATCGTCCTCGGTGGTGACAAGGAAGGCGGGCGGGGTATCCTTTGTCACCTGAAGAGTCGCGGAGTAAAGGCGGCGCGTCTCCTCGTCCGCATTGCCAAGGAGACGGACGCGGGAACCGGAGTGCGACCAACTGTCGCTCAGGCTGAGCACGGCGTAGATGAGGATACTGAAGTCTGGGCGTGCGGAGACCTTTTCCAGTTCGGGATTGAGGTCGTGGCGGGTCTGCCAGATGGTGCTGACGTTGCCGGCGAGGTGCCCGCCTGCAGAGAATCCCATCACGCCGATTTTGTCAGGACGAATCCCGTAGCGGGCAGCACGGGAGCGCACGAGACGCATGGCGCGCAGCGCGTCATCCAGGGGACCATTGGGGAAAGTGCCGCCCTTCTCGTCAGGAGCAGGGTCACGGTATTTGACAACGAACGCGCTGTAGCCCCACTGGTTCAGCATGCGTGCGACCTCGAATCCCTCATGGTCGATGGCAACGCCACGGTAACCGCCGCCAGGGCAAACCACGACCGCCTTGCCGTTGTTGTTCAACGGATGCGCGGGGAAACTGTACATCGCCGGCTTTCGGACATTGGCAATGAAACGACACCAGTAGTCCGCCTGACGGTCTTCAACGATTTCGGGGGACGAGGAATCGTCCGCCAGCCCCGCATTGGGTTCGGGGAAGAGAGGCTCCGCCGCCGGAATGTCGTAGGCTGCATACTTGAAAAGGACGTATTTGCTGACGTTTGTGTAGGTTTTCATGGTTGGACTCCGGTTAAATGGTTGGACTCCTGTTAAATTGAGAAAAGAGAAAGGTCTGGAAGAACAAGGTCGGCCTGGGAGAGGTCCTGCGGGAACGGCGCGTTGGGCAACTGCAAGGCGACGCAACGCATGCCGGCGGCTTTGGCGGCCTGGACACCAGCCGTCGCGTCCTCGAAGACGACACACGCCTCGGGAGGGACTCCCAGCGCGGCGGCACTCATCAGGAAGCAGTCCGGAGCGGGTTTCCCGTGCTCGTAGTCACCGCATCCCGTGTAGAAAGGGACGAGGTCCACAATGCCCAGCATGTCGAGCGTCTGGGCAATGCGTTCGCGCAGGGAACCCGAGACAATCGTGACGCGCTTCCCGGCGGCGTGCAACCTCTTCAGGAGAGCAACTGAACCCGGGATTGCGATATCGTGTTCGCGAATGTACTCATTGTAGAACGCACCGGTCTCTCGTTCCATCTCTGACCGGGAGGCAAAGGCATGAGGCCAGCACCGCGTGATGTCCTCAAAGATGTCCTGCCAGGCACGTCCATATTCCAAGTGCGCGACTTCCTCCTCAGGAAGCGCGACACCGCGACCCGCGAGGGCGTGCTGGATGGCAAGCACCCAGACGTGCTCGGAGTCAATGAGCGTCCCGTCCATGTCGAACAGGCACGCCTGGAAATCATGGTCAAGCGAGGGCATTGGTCACAACCAGCGAGAGACGGCGTTGAGTTCGAGTTTCGGGACGTGGAGGCGGTTTTCCTCGTCCAAGTAGTAGTGAAGATCGGCATCGGCGGGGACATCTTCGGAAACGGGCTGCTCTGCCGGATATCCGACGGCGACAAGGTAGAGGATTTCGGTAGAGGCGTCCAGGCCGAGCAACGGCGCAACTTTGTCGCGGTTGACGGACCCGAGCCAGCAACAACCCAGCCCGAGTTCCGTTGCGGCCAACTGGATGGACTGGACGGCGGCCCCCGCGTCGGCATGCTGAACGGGACGCGCGGGCGCAGAGGTTACCAGCGCGAGGAACGCGGCGGGTCCCGTCTCACCCGCAACGGGCGTGCGACGCGGCATCACATGGCGTCCCCAGGCGGTCTGCGCCAGAATGTCGTTCACCAGTGGCTGCGTGCGGGCAACCACGAAACGGAGACGCTGCTGGTTGCCGGCACAGGAGGTGACGCGCGCCGCGTCCACAAGTTCGCGCAGCAATTCGTCGGCGACGGGTTTCTGTTGGAAGAACCGAATGGTGCGTCGGGAATGGATGGCGGTTTTGATGTCCATGCTTGCTCCTCAATGGGCTACCAGGAAAAGATGACGGAACCGGTGATATCGTGAAGTTGGATGGCGGGACCGGCCGGCGTGTCAACAGGCTTGACATCAAGGATGTCCCCTTTGCGGAAGTTGTCGTATGGATTGACGATGACCTCGGGTTCCACACCCAGGGGCGGGAAGAACGTAATGTCCGCGTGGATGAAACCGATGTAGTAGCGGCGGTCACGGTACTCGGGACAGCCCGGCAACCGAATGGAGGCGCTGACCACTTCCGTGTCCTCGCTTTTCACGAAAAGGCGGCATTCATGCTGGAAAAGACGTCCAAGCGGAGTAGAGGTTGCGGTTCGCGTGGCGATGCGGCTCTCCATGCCAGTGAAGACGGGTGCGCCCCATGGGGTCTCCATGGACATCTGGACGGTGGTGTCCCGCGCAAAGATGTTGAAAAGGAACGCATTGTCGTGGCGGGCAATGGTCGTGCGCGGAATCGTGGTGTCCAGCCGTGCAAAACCGAAGCTGAACTCCCAACCAAAGGCAGCCATCGCAACCTGCATCAGGAAACCCGTCGGGCACGCTTCCTGGTAATTCCGACGCTCCAGACCACGGTTGCCCAAATCCATCTCCTGGACCGGCAAAATCGCCTCCACAAATGCGGCACTGTCACGGACGGCGACCACGACACGCTCGGTGTCCCCCTGCACGGCCGTCGCAAAGACATCGCAGGAATCGTCCGACGCGGCGACCGCGCAAAGCCCGCCTTCGGTATAGAGCGGCTGGGCATTCACGGTGTCGGAGCACTCATCGCCCGCAAGTTCGAAATCGAGGTTTGCCTGGATGTGGCGGCTCCGGATGGTGACTTTTCCCGTCACGGGTTCGGCCTGCTTCAGACCGAGTTTTTCAAGCAGACGCGGGTCGGCGTGTGCAAGACCGCCGTAGAAGATGACGTTGCCGCGCTCCAGGAAGGAATCAATGGCGGGAATGTTCGCGCCTGCATAGGCGGCGACTGGAACGACAAGAATCGAGGTGCTGGGGACGGTGGCAGGATTCTCGCGGAACACGTCCGTGGAAACGACGGTATTGAGTGGGAAGCCGTCCTGGAGTGACTCGCCGAGGAAGAGATCTTCGCGGAGGACCTGGTCGGAGCGTCCGTGATTGCGGACGAGGTCGTTGTACTCGTGGAAGGGATAGAGCCAGACGAAGGGACCAGCGGCGTCCGCGGCGGTTCGCCAAGCCTGGAGGATGTGCGGAATGACCTCCTGCGGAACTTGGTCGGGGAGCCGTCCCAGGGTATCGTCGCAGGTGAGGAAGGAGACGCGCTCTGCGGTCTGGGTCGTCCCGTCGGCGCGGAGTCGAGAAATGGCCATGGGCTGGTAGATGTCCCAGGGGATGCGCTCGTAGCGGTCAAGCCAGGGGGAGTTGAGGAACCAGGGGTCGTGCGTGTAGAAACGGAACGGGAACTTGTCCGCAGGCAACACGGCGATATGGGACATCCAGGCCGCGATTTCGAGGCCCGTATTGTAGTTCAGCGCGGCCCACGGCGAGTTCACAGGCGGGACAATCTTATAGTCGTCGTAGAGTTCGGCGAGAGGTGCCCCGTCCGAAGCCATTTCGACGCCGGCGGAGAAGTTGCTGCCACGGTTTTCGATGCGGATGCCAGGGCATGCGGTGGTGATGTCGTGCCAGAACTGGAGCATGGTTTCGGCGGCCTTGGGGGCGTCCTCCGGAGAGAACTTCTCCTTGTCGAAGAGGAATCCGATGATGCCCCAGGGGGAGCGTCCGAATCCCATTCCGTTGGAGAGCCAGATGCCGTCAATGTCGAAGGTTTTGGAGAACTCGCGGAACTGTGCGCCCATGAAGGAGCCGAGCGTGATTCCCTCGGGGATGCCCTGCGGGAACGCCGCGTATTTGGCGGTGTCCGCATGCAGCGTGGAGTTGCAGACGACCGCACCGCGGCCGCCAACGGTCGAACCGCCGCAGATTTCCGTGTGCGTTTCGTACTTGAACTTGGAAAGCGCGAACTCGGGACCGTTGTCAAAGGTATAGATGATGGAGATGTCCTTGCCCGTGATGGCGCGTCCCACCTCTTTGATAATCGAGATGACCATCTTCAGCCAAGAATAGGGACGCGGTCCCACGCCCTCGCGGTACTTCTTGGGATACGTGTGTATGTTGAGGAGGTCGCGCTTCGTCGGATGCTCGGGACGCGGAAGAATATGCATCGCGCAGCCAATCCAGTACGCCCACTCAAACTCCTGCTCCAAATCTCCCGACCAACACAGCAACTCGCTCCCGTCCGAAATCCACAACATCACCGCGACGGCATCCGCCTCGCGTATCAACGGCATCCACTGCGTGAACAGATGCTCCGCCACGCCCCGAGCCGTCGCTTCCGATGTGTCCACAAACGGCTTCGAACTCAATTCTAACGTCACTCGATGCAAATTCTTCATGTTTTCTGACTCCATTGACTTCCTCCCCAATTATACTATAATCCCTAATTCCCAAAAACCATACCCGTCCCCCCAAAAAATCCTGTAAAAAAACGCACCCCAACAACTCTAGAATCTTAAAATATCTTCTTGCAGGTGCATATGACAATTCTACAAAAAACCTCCGAAACAAGCATATATGCCGGAAACGGAGGTTGGAAAATCTGGTACGCGCAATTGGACTCGAACCAATGACCTCTACCGTGTGAAGGTAGCGTTCTAACCAACTGAACTATGCGCGCTCTGTGTGGTTTCTCTTTTACTGTAACCACTCTTCCCCATTTTGCAAACGACTTCCCCTCATTTTTCCGTCTGAACTCAAAAAAAGTGGAGTGCCAAAGGCAAGGAGGCCGCTGGAGTGCCAAAGGCCGGGGGGACCGCTGGGGTGCCGCATGTTTAGGCTCGTCGTTTCAGGGTCACCAGGAGGGAGGCGCAGCACCAGAAGCAGAAGGAGGCGACGCCGATGATGGCGAGGACGGTCAACACCATTGGAAAGAAACTGTCGGTAAACTGGTGGATGGCCTGGGCGGCCTGAGAAGGCCAGGAATGATACCATCCACTCACCAGGCAGACCACTAGGAGGCAGGTGACAATGACACCGAACCCGAAGCAGGCACCATCAATATCGGGAGCCGAAAGAGTGATGTTGGCACCGATGGCAAAAGCCAGATAGACCCAGAGGAACCACCGCCAGCCGAAGGCGTCTTTGCTCAGAACGACCTCCTTCAGGAAGCCTGTGGAAGCCTCGTACAAGGGCAGTCCCTGCATATCGAAGTTCTCGACAGGCAGCAGCCAGCGTGTGATGGAATACAAGGCCGCCAGTCCCAGCCAGACGGGTCCCGTGCCAATGAAGAAGTTTCCGATGAGCGCACGGAAACTGTTGGGATTGTAAGCATGATTGACCCACCCCAGCGTGCCGTCCGCTTGCGGCGAAAACAACTTCATCTCCACAATGCGATGCCCAAAGGGAAAGCAAAACAGTGCATGACCGAGTTCATGAATCATCACGCCCGGCGCCAGAATAAACACGAACGCCGGCAGGCCAAACAACTTCATAAATCCAGAACGCAACAGATTGGAAAACCACTGCATCAAGAACGCAGTCAGCAGAAATGGTCCCAGCAAAGCCCAGAGCAGTTGCCAACTCCATACAATGACATCCCTTAGGTAATAGAACACAACCATAGTGGTTAGTGGTTAGTGGTTAGTGGCTAGTGGCTAGTGGTTAGTGGCTAGTGGCTAGTGGCTAGTGGCTAGTGGTTAGTGGCTAGTGGTTAGTGGTTGGTGGTTAGTGGTTAGTGGATAATGGCTAGTGGTTAGTGGCTAGTGGCTAGTGGCTAGTGGCTAGTGGCTAGTGGCTAGTGGCTAGTGG
>JAFRLI010000076.1 GCA_017431255.1 Victivallales bacterium | reverse complement strand
TAGGTGTCGCGGGGCTCCAGGAGGCCGGTGTCACCGCCTTCCAGCTCGGTGGGCACTTCGAAGTGGAAGTAGGGGATCTTCTTGGTGGGAGCCTTGAGGATCGCGCCGCCCAGGATAGCGTCGATGATGCCGCGGGTATCCGTGATGGAAATGCGTGGCGTAGTTCATGGTATCGATTCCAAGCACGGAATCATCGACGACGACGAGCGCCTTGCTCGCCAAATGGGACGACACGTCCTTTTTTGCCTTGTCGCTCCAGGGATTTCCAATATGCGCGAAGATGCTCATTTCTCGTCTCCTTTCGCCTTCTGTTCGGCTTGGATTTCCTCCTGCTCGAGGTTTTTCTTGACCATTTTCATGGTGAAGAAGGAATCAAGTTCCTTGGACTCGAGTTGTTCGAGGATGAAATGGAGGGTGTCTTTATAGTTTGGGATGAAGATATGCTCCAGTGCATTGACACGGCGCTGCGTCTTCTTGAGTTCACGTGCCAGCAGCCAAACGGCAGATTCCAGTTCAGCAAGGCGGCTGGCGGTCTCAGTGAGGTGCAGGAAATCGGTCATGGTCTGATCGACGAGGGAATCCGTGCCGGCGAGGTCGAATTGCGAATGGAACTCTCCCTGGCTGATGGAGAGAGTGGGAATGCGGATACCGGCGGCGACACGGCTGCCGATGGAGACCTTGTGATCGTACTGGATGCCCGTGGCGACAGCCTTCATGTGGCGGTAGCCGTTGGAAGCAAGCGCATGGCGCAGCGTCGCATAGGCACGTGCGCTGCGGGACTGCAGTTCTTCCTGGACTTGCCTGACACGCCCAAGCAGGTGCATCAGTTCCATCACGAGTATTTCCCGCTTCTGCTCCAGAAGCTGGAACCCGTTCGTGGCGGTAGCGAGTTCCCGCTTGAGGCGCATCTGGTTGCTTTTGGTGGGTGCGATGTTCAGTCGGCTCATGGTTACTGGGCGTCCTGGGTGATTTTCTCCACAACGGAGGCGTCGGTGAGGGTATCGTAATGCTGCTGAAGTTCTTCTTCGGAGACACGGAGGAGTTCGGAGCGCGGCAAGATGTGAAGCATCTCCCATGCAAGTGCCAGGGACTGCTCGATGGTGCGGTCCTCGAACTCGCCCTGCGCCAGGAACTTCTCCTCGAAAGCCTTTCCAAACTGCATATACAACTTGTCGGTCGGACTGAGTTCCTCCTCGCCAATGACGGAAGCCAGCGAGCGGATGTCCTTCACGCGCGAATACGCCGCAAACAACTGCGAGGCAACGTGAGGATGGTCCTCTCGCGTGCGCCCTTTCCCGATTCCATCCTTCATCAGACGCGACAACGAAGGCAATCCCGCCACGGGCGGGTAGATGCCGCGCTGCGACATGTCGCGCTCCAGAACGATTTGCCCCTCGGTGATGTACCCCGTCAAATCGGGGATGGGGTGGGAGATGTCGTCGTTCGGCATGGTGAGAATGGGGATTTGGGTCACGGAACCCGTTCCGTTGGCAAGGCGTCCTGCGCGCTCGTACATGGAGGCCAGGTCGGAGTAGAGGTATCCCGGATATCCCTTGCGGGAGGGGATTTCGCCGCGGGCGGTTGCGATTTCGCGAAGCGCCTCGCAGTAGTTCGCCATATCGGTAATGATGACAAGCACATGCATTCCCTCGTCATACGCAAGATATTCCGCCAGCGTCAACGCCGAGCGCGGCGTAATCATTCGCTCGACGGACGGGTCGTCCGCCAGGCTCAGGAACATCGCCACCTTATGCAGCGTCCCGCTCTTTTCAAAGGAATCAATGAAGAACCGCGCAACGTCGTTTTTGACACCCATCGCCGCGAACACAATCGCAAAATCCACCTTCTCGTTCAGGAGTTTCGCCTGCCGTGCAATTTGCGCGGCAATGCGGTTGTGCGGGAGTCCGTTTCCCGAGAAGATGGGGAGTTTCTGACCACGAACGAGCGTGTTCATCACATCGATGGCGGAGATGCCCGTCTGGATGAAGTCCCGCGGGTATTCGCGAGCGTATGGATTGATGGGAAGCCCGTTGATGTCGCGCCGTTCCTTGCACAGCGGGAGGGGGAGGCCGTCCTTGGGGCGGCCGAGACCGTCAAAGACGCGTCCCAGCATGTCGCGGGAGACGGGGACTTCGAGGGGGTGTCCCAGAAAGCGCGCGCGGGTGTCGGCAGGCGAAAGACCGTCCGTACCGCCAAAAACCTGCACGACGGCGGCGTGGCTGGTGACATCCAGGACCTTTCCAAGGCGCTGTTCCCCATTGGGTGCGACGATGTTGACGAGTTCATCGTAGGCAACGCCGTCAATGCCGTCAAGGAAAACGAGCGGTCCATCGATATTTCGAACGCCACGATAGACAAGACCTGGCATTTTCATGAGTTGAGCCTCCTTTCGAGGGCGTCGAGGTCGGAGGAGATAGCCTGTTCCAGTTCGGCCATTTTGGCGGTATCGTGATTGGGGATTTCGCTCTTCATGCGGAGGAGGCGAGGAAGATGTTCCAGGGAATTGATTTCACCCAGGCTGGCACCCTTCTGGATGAGAGCCTGCGCACGATGATTGAACTTGACGAGAAGGCGCATCATCCAGGTGGTCTTCTCGGGGGAGCAGTACATGTCGACTTCGTCAAAGGAGTTTTGTTGCAGGAACGCGTTTTTGATGAAATCCGCGATGAGAAGGACAAGGCGTTGGGAATCGGGAAGGGCGTCGGGTCCGACAAGTTTTGCGATTTGCTGAAGGCTGGTCTCCTTCTGGAGGAGTTCCATCAATTCGCCGCGATTCGTCTTCCATTCGTGGTCCTTGGATTTCCACCACTGCGCGACCTCGACGAGGTATTCGCTGTAGGAATTGAGCCAGGAGATGGCGGGGTAGTGGCGTGCGTTGGCGAGGTCGCGATCCAGTGCCCAGAAGCAACGGATGAAACGGCTGGTGTGCTGGGTGACGGGTTCGGAAAAGTCGCCACCAGGTGGAGAGACGGCACCAATGACGGAAACGGTGCCGATGGTGCCGCGCAGGTTGGTGACCTTGCCGGCGCGTTCGTAGAACCCTGCCAGTTTGGCGGGAAGGTACGCAGGGAATCCCTCGTCCGCTGGCATCTCTTCCAGACGTCCCGAGAGTTCGCGAAGCGCCTCGGCCCAGCGCGAAGTGGAATCGGCCATGATGGCAACATCGTACCCCATGTCGCGGTAGTATTCCGCAAGCGTGATGCCCGTGTAGATGGAAACCTCGCGGGCCGCGACGGGCATGTTCGAGGTGTTCGCAATGAGAATCGTGCGCTCCATCAGCGAACGCCCCGTGCGCGGGTCCTTCAACTGCGGGAACTCCCGCAGCACCTCCGTCATTTCATTCCCGCGTTCCCCGCAGCCAATGTACACGATAATCTGCGCATCGCACCATTTCGCCAACGCCTGCTGCGTCATCGTCTTCCCCGTCCCGAATCCACCAGGAATCGCAGACGCACCGCCTTTCGCAATGGGGAAGAAGGCATCGACGACGCGCAGGCCCGTCAACAGCGGTTCCAGCAGCGGTTCGCGCTCCTGGACGGGGCGTGGGACACGCACGGGCCACCACTGGTACATCGTGAGATCCTGCAGGGTTCCGTCTTCCTGGCGGATGGTACAGACAGTGGTGTTGCCGTCATAGTCACCCTCTGGGACGATGGTTTGGATGGTTCCCGAGACCTTGGGAGGGCAGAGGATGGAATGGAGGATGCTCTGGGTTTCCTGCACCTCGCCAAAAGGATGTCCAGGCGCCAGGGAATCTCCCGGTTTGCAGAGAGGCTTGAAGTGCCAGGATTTCGTAAAGTCGATGGGAGGGACTTTTTCACCTCGAAGCAGAAGCGGACCGTCCACTTCGGCAATTCTCTGGAGGGGTCGTTGAATGCCGTCGTAGATGGTTCCAAGGAGGCCGGGACCGAGCAGGACGGAAAGCGGGCGTCCCGTGCAATGGACGGCCTCGCCGGGACGCAGGCCTGTCGTGTTTTCGTAGACCTGGATGGTGGCAACGCCGTTGCGCACCTTGATGATCTCGCCCATCAGACGAAGTTCCCCCACTTCCACGACTTCCTGCATCCCAGCATATTCCATACCACGCGCTTCGACAATCGGGCCGTTCACGCGCGTTATGATTCCAGTATGTTCTGTTGCGTTTTGCATGGTTCTTTTCGCCTATTGAATGACCAGCAACCGCAGGTCGTCCTTCATCGCTTCCAGACGCGCCGCGTACGTGTTGTCAAACTCCCGACTCCCGTCACTCCGCTTGAAGCGCAATCCCGCAGGTGCCCCCTCCTGCGGCTGCAACCGAAATACAAACTCCCCACCAGGCACCGACTTCGACGCAATCCCAGACAGCCACCCCTCCGTCACAATCCCGGCATCCGCAGCAGGAAACGTCACCTCGATTTCCCCGTTCCCAATCGCCAAAAGCACCTCCTCCGCCAAGCGACGATACGACTCCGCGCGCTCCTCGCCCGTCTTCGCAGAAACCTCCTGCAATGCCCGCGCAAACAATTCCTCCAAGCATGCTTCTCGCTGCAGCAATTCGTGACGGTGCGTCTCGCGCGCAACATCCACCTCAATGGCACGCCGCTGCGACGCCAGTTCCTCCTGCACCTCCTGCAAGCGCACCTCACGCGCCGCAGCAACCGCCTCCGTGGCCTCGCGGACCACCTTGTCGGCCTTGTTCCGGGCACGCGCAAGCAGACGGTCCGCCTTCGTCTTGGCTTCCGTCAAAATCTCTTGACGCAACTTTTCTTCCTGGGTAATTTCAGGCATATGCTTGTGGTGAGTGGTAAGTGGTGAGTGGTGAGTGGTG
>JAFRLI010000075.1 GCA_017431255.1 Victivallales bacterium | reverse complement strand
TGCTCTCATCCTGCAGGAATGGGATGCGAAAATGGAAGAGGTTGATTGGAAAAATCCGGGGATAATTATATTGTAAAATGCGACATGGAGAACGAGTTCGGTTCCATTGGATTCCAGGCATAAACGGGAATGGAGCGTGAAGGAAGCATGAGCAATTTCCAGGAAAAACATCCCAAGGCGGTCATAGGTATGAAAGTGGTTTTACAACTACTCTTGGCCTATGTGTGTTTTCACATTTGGGTGGGAGGAATGATTGGCATCGCCTTTCAACTTACCAGGCGAGAGTTGCCAATGCTATGTTGGTTTGTCTTCTGCCTGGGGGGATTTCTGTGTTCGGTGGGAGTTCTTTGGAAGATACGGATACTGCGCCAGATTTCCTATGTCTGTATGCTGGTGTCTGCCTTGGTTTCAGGCGGTGCGGGACTCCATTATTGGTGGACGGTGGGGAGTTTCCCCGAAGTGGAGCAGAATGTGGATTGGTCGAAATACGAGCCTTTTGAGGAGAATAACAGGTTGGTCAAAGTGGTGGTTCCTGAAGAGTTTCGCCTGGATCCGGAGGAAGGTCTCCCGAAGATGGACGGTGCTTACGCCCTCTACCCCGTCTATGGAGCCCTGGTTCAGGCAATGTATCCGAAGGAGATTGCCTCCATGCAGCATGCTTATTTCCCCTATCATGGTTCGGATACCATTTATCGCAAGTTGCTCGCTGGCGAATGCGACATGATATTTGCCTTGGCTCCTTCCCAATTGCAGCAGGAAGAGGCGACAAAGGCTGGGCTGACCTTCGAAATGACGCCTTTCTGTTACGATGCCTTTGTCTTCTATGTCAACGCAAACAATCCGATTGAAAACCTCACCACGGAACAAATCAAAGGCATCTATTCTGGACAGATTACTAATTGGAAAGACATCCTGGGAACGGTGGATACGAAAATCATCGCCTACCAGAGAAATGAAGGCAGCGGAAGCCAGACAACCTTGCAACGGCTGATGGGCGACACGCCAATCATGCCGCCTCTCAAAGAAGACCGCGTTGGCGGCATGGGCGACATCATCAACGACACCGCAAACTACCGCAACTATCGAGCTGCACTGGGCTTCTCCTTCCGTTTCTACGCCACGGAACTGCTGCAAAACAACAGAATCAAACTCCTGGCCATCGATGGAGTTGCACCGACGGTGGACAACATTCGCCAAGGGAACTATCCCCACATTGCCACGGCATATATCGTGACTGTGCGTCCCAGAACGCAAAACATCCGAAAAATCGTCGAGTTCCTGCAGTCGTCTATGGGACAGGAACTGGTGGAGAAAACGGGGTATGTCCCTATAGAGAACTCGGAGAGGTGATGGAAAAATCCCTCGATTGCGACGATTTGGCGGTAGGGCGGTAGTTTTGCAATTCCCTCATATGGTAATAAGAAACGCGCGAAGACGGCTTGCGAAATTGGGATTGCAGGTTAAATTTTATGATGGAGGGATATTTCACTTAGGAGACCACGATGAAACTGACGCAGTATATGCTGGCATCCTTGGCGCTGTCGCTTCTGTTGCACATCGTGTTGCTGGGGACGCTTTCAAACATGACGTTTGAAACCCCGTTTCCACGGACGACACGTGACACACCACGCGCCTTGTTGCCGTTGACGCTCCGCCCTGTCCCGCGTCCCGAGGTGCGTCCCAAGCCAGCCAAACTCAACGAACACCCCAATCGCGGTGGCGAACTGAACGACCTTCTCTTCTCTCCGGCAGAAAGCGAACGAAAACTCACCGAACTCTTCAAGCAGGAGAAAATTGCCCCGCAACCGCCAGAACCAACCATCCGCTTCTCCGGACTCGAAAAGGCCTCCCTCAAGCCAACCCTCCCTGCAAAAAATGAGGAGCCGGTCCTTTCGGCCCCACGTCCGAAAATCTTGGAAATCGACGCTTCGAAACTGCCGCCAGAACGCATTGGACCGCGCGTTTTGACGCCGAAAATCGAGCGCACTGCCCGTCCGGAACTCCATCTGCCTAGCCTGCTGCCCGTAGGTCCGAGCATGCCAGACCTCGCCAGCGCGCCGCCCATCGAGGTCGGTCTCCGCTTCACCCGTCCCAAATACCAGCCACCACGCGCCATCCCCGACGATATCGAGGTCAGTCCCTTCACGCCACCCTCCGAGGTCGCAAACATTGCCGGGAACAACTCCCTTGGCGGAACAGACCATCCCCACCGTCCAGACAAGAATTCGGGCTTGATTCCCTCCGTCCCGCTGGACGACTTTGTCAGCATCGATGTCATTGTGCAGGATGATCCGGCGACGGGCGGCGGGTTCTTCAAGGCGACCATCCATGCGAACGACCGCAGCGAAGCCATCCACGATATCGCAAAAGACACGCTGTTCATTCTGGACCGCTCCACCAGCATCTCCAGCAGCAAGTTCCAGGAGTTCAAAGTCGCAACCATACAAGCCCTGGAATACCTGAATCCGCGCGACCGCTTCAACATCGTCTCCTTCAGTGAAAAACCGTACGCCTTCTCACGGCAGTACATTGCCGCAACGCCCGCCAACCTCGAAGCTGCGCGCAAGTACGTCAAATCCCTGACACGCGGCGGCATGACGGATGTCTTCGGCGGACTGCATCCCTTCGTGAACTCTGGTGCAAACGACCTCACGCGACCTTTGAACATCTTCCTGCTCACTGACGGCATCTCCACCGTCAACATCTACCAGGACGACGATTTTCTGCGGCGCATCACAGGCAACAACCCCGGCAACGTCTCCATTTTCCCGTTCAGTGCCGGCAAGGAGGCCAATCGCGAACTGCTCGACTTCCTGGGATTCCTCAATCGTGGATATCGCGCTCATGCCGACAATCTCACCGAAACCCGCAAGTATCTCTCGCGTTTCATCAACGATTTGAGCAGTCTTCTCGTCATGGACATGGCCTACATCGCGGAAGGTTCCATCGCACGGGAAATGTACCCCAAGAAAATCCCGCACCTCTACCGAAACTCCCCGCTTCGCCTTTACGGCCGCTTCGGTCCGGGAGAAAAGAAGCTCCTCCTCACCATCCGGGGGACCGACGCTGCCGGCAAACGGCGGGACCTCGTGTTTCAACGCAACCTCGATGAGGCCCCCCGCTCCCAGGACGACCTTGGTCGCCAATGGGCCTCTCAGAAAATCCTCCATCTCCTGGCGGACCGCACGCTCACCCAGAGCACCGTCCGCAGGGCTTCTCTCCAACGCGAAATCCGTGCGCTGGGGACAGCATTCTCCATCGCCGTTCCGTACTAAACGATAAGGAAACACCCATGGCATTTGTCAAACGCCCCATCATCATCGCAATGGACCTGGAAGGGGTCCTCGTTCCTGAAGTCTGGATTACCTTTGCCGAAAAAACTGGCATTGAGGGACTTCGCCTCACCACGCGCGACATCTCCGACTACTCCGCCCTCATGGCGCACCGCATCAAACTCCTCCGGGAAAACCATCTCACGCTGCGCGACATCCAGGACGTCATCGCCACGATGGACCCCCTGCCGGGTGCCGTCGAATACATGGAATGGCTCCGGGAACGCTTTCAGGGCGTCATCCTCTCCGATACGTTCTACCAGTTCGCCTCTCCCCTGATGAAAAAACTCGGCTTCCCCACACTCTTCTGCAACGACATCCATGCCGACGAGACGGGAATGGTCGATTCCTACCAAATGCGACAATTGGACGGCAAACGCCACGCCGTCCTTGCATTCAAGCAACTCAACTTCAACGTCATCGCGATGGGTGATTCCTACAACGACACCGCGATGCTCCTGGAAGCGCACCTGGGGATGCTGTTCCGTCCCTCTCCCAAAGTCGTCCAGGAGTTCCCTGAACTCCCCGTTGTGAACGAATATGCAGAAGTGAAAGAACGCATTTTGGAGTTTGCCTCCCGTTAACTTCCCACCGTTCCCACAAACCATTTCCAAGCATGCATCATCGAACCATGACCTTCCTGCCGTCTGCCCGAACATCGAAAATCCTGGACAAGAAGCGATTGACCACCGCCGCGCAGGAAGAGCGCATTCGCGCCATCCTGTCGGAACGTGGTCTTTACGGCCTGGACATATCTGGCGTGTGGCTCGAACGCGTCTTCGAGGCCTATCGCCAGCCGCACCGCCACTTCCATACCACACAGCACATCCTGGACATCTGCGAACTCATCCGCGAACGCTCCTGGGACGACCCCGCGATGGCTTCCGAACTTCTCCTGACCGCGCTCTTCCACGATGTCATTTGGTATCCTCTGGACGGCAACTGCGAACGCCGTTCCGTCGACGCATTGGAATACGTGATGGCCCAATGCAACAATCCCGTGCCGACCCAGCCCCTGAACAATGTCCGCAAACTCATCCTGGCGACCAAAAAACAGGAGGACATCAACGAAACCGCACGTCGTTTCATGGAATACGACTGCCACGACATCCTCAGCGGAAACCCCGTCGACCTCCTGGCCTACGAGTTCCAAATCTTCCAGGAGTACCAGTGCCTCAACATGGTGGACTACCGCAAGGGACGTGCCACGTTCTTCACGAGATTCGCCAAGCGATTCCCGCAGTGCCGCGCCACGATGGACTTCCTCATGGAATACCAGAAGCGCCGCCGTCCCCGCATCGGCATCTACGCGGGCACCTTCAATCCCTTCCATATTGGACACCTCGCCATTCTGGAAAAGGCGGAAATGATGTTTGACAAGGTCATCGTCGCCGTCGGTATCAACCCCCAAAAGGGCTACATCGGCAAGGACGAGACCCTTTCCCGTATCCTGCCATTCCACGAGGTCATCTACTTCGACACGCTGATGGTCGATTTGCTTGACCAGGAATCCAAATTGAGCGATGTCACGCTGATCCGCGGACTCCGCAACGGCTACGACCTGGACTACGAAATGAACCAATTGCGCTATATGCAGGAAATGCGTCCCGACACCAATTGCGTCTACATCCCCTGCAACAAGGAACTTGAACACATCTCCAGTTCCGCCCTCAAGGGATTTGCGATGTTTGACCTTCACGGGCGCGACAGCATGTACTACCCAAAAAAGTACAGTTACTACCACCGCTCCATCGAGGAACTCTTCCATCTCTAGACTAGGAGGCAACCATGCAGAACGGCTACCAGCACATGCTCCAGGACGACTTTGTGGAGCGGATGGCTGATTTGCACCGCCGCGTCGCCGCGCGCGTCTCCACCATCCACACCCAAGAGGACGCTCGAGCCTACCAGGCCGAGATCCAGCAAGTCGTAGACCGGGCATTTGCCCCGTTCCCGCGGGAGGCATGCCCCTTGGAAGCCACCACGGCGTGGCGTCGCTCCTACGATGGATATGAAGCCGAGGGCATTCGCTTCCAGATTCGCGAAAGTTTCTGGGGCACGGGAATCCTCTACCTGCCCGCCAACTTGGACAAGCCCGCGCCT